>NZ_CP060704.1:2208655-2521386 GCF_014353015.1 Chitinimonas koreensis | reverse complement strand
GCTGGCGCGCGGCGAGCCCTGCCTGGTGGCGCTGCTCGGCGGCAACGAGGCGATGCGCGCCACCCGCGTGCGTGCGCTGCTCGGCCTGGCCCAAGTGGCGGCGGTGCGCGCGCGCGCCGCGGCCGGCGAGCCGGACTGGGCGGTCGATGCCTGCTGCGTCGCCCATGCCCATGCCGCGGTGCCCTGGCTGGAACTCGGCGACGACGACGGCGCCGGGCCGCCGGCCGCCCACCACGCGCTCGAACGGCTGGGCTGGCGCGCGCCGCTGCTGGTCGCCGCCGCGGCCGAGCGCGCCTTGCCCGCGCTGGCGCTGCCGGTGCTGACGCTGCGGGTCGAGCCGCTGGCCGCCACCGCCCGGCGCGATATGTGGGCCACCCTGCTGCCCGACCTGGCCGGCCGCGCCGGCCTGTTGGCGGCGCGCTACCCGATCGAGCCCGACGAGGCGCGCGGCATCGCCGAGGACCTGGCGCTGCGCCAGCGCATCGAGGCGCGCGCGCTCGACCTCGACGACGTCGCCGACAGCCTGCGCGCCCGCGTCGCCTGGCGCGCCCGGCCCGGCGTGCAGCGGGTGCAGCCGCGGGTCGACTGGGACGCGCTGCTGCTGCCGCCGCTCGGCGCCGCCCAGCTCGAACAGGCGGTGCGGCGCGTGCACCAGCAGATCACGGTGCTGGACGACTGGGGCTTCGAGCAGGGCCGCAGCGGCCGGCGCGGCCTCAAGCTGCTGTTCCACGGCCCGCCCGGCACCGGCAAGACGCTGGCGGCCGAGGCGATGGCCCGCGCGCTCGGCATCGACCTGCTGGTAGTCGACATCGCCAGCCTGGTGTCGAAGTGGATCGGCGAAACCGAGAAGAACCTGGCGGCGGTGTTCGAGCTGGCCGAGCACGCCCGCGCACTGCTGCTGTTCGACGAGGCCGACGCCTTGTTCGGCCGCCGCAGCGAGGGCGGCGACGCGCACGACCGCTACGCCAACCTCGAGACCGCCTACCTGTTGCAGCGGCTGGAGCGCTTCGACGGCACGGCGGTGCTGACCACCAACCTGCGCGCCAACCTCGACGCGGCTTTCACGCGCCGGTTCGACCACATCGTCGAGTTCCCCGAGCCGGACCTCGCCACCCGCGAACGGCTGTGGCAGCTGCACCTGCCCGCCGGCGCGCCGCTGGCGGCCGACGTCGACCTGCACGAGCTGGCCGACTGGTACGCCATCAGCGGCGCCCAGATCCGCAACGCCAGCCTGGCGGCGGCCTTCCTCGCCGCGGCCGAGGGCGCGCGCATCGGCCAGGCGCACTTCCTGGCCGCGATCGAACGCGAGTTCGAGAAGGCCGGCCGCGCGCATCCGGGCTTCCCGGCCGGGCGCCGGGTGGCGGGAGCGCAAGCATGAGCCGCGGTGCGCAAGAGCTTGAACCGCAGAGGACGCCGAGGCTCGGCCGCCGAGCGCAGCGCCGGCAGGTCGGGCTTTACGCCCGACGGCGTCCTCGGCCGGCAGCGCTGCCGGGCGTCAAGCCCGACCTACGGCGTAAAGCCCGACCTACTTGAAACCCGCGATGCACGGCCGACAGGCACCGAACACGAACCGAACACCGACACCCCAGGAGGCACCATGGCAACCCCTACCACCCTGATCGGATTCTGGACCGACGAAGTCGGCCGGCTCGACGCCGCGCTGACCGCCGCCCGCGGCCGGCTGGCCTCGACCCAGGCGGCCGAGCAGGTCGCCATCGCCGCCTACGCCGGCAGCGCGGCCCAGTTGCAGGCGGCGCGCGACCAGGTCGAGGCGATCCGCAAGCAGCTCGCCGCGATCCCGTTGCCGGCCGACGGCGATCCGCTGCTGATCGCCATGCGCGACGCGCTGATCGCCTGGCGCCAGGCCGGCGCCAACCATGCCGCGAACGAGGCGGCCAAGCGCCGGCTCGGCGAGCAGCGCGCAGCCGACGCCGCCCGGGTGAACGAAACCGCCGCCCGGCTGGCCGACGCGCGCGCCGCCCTGGCCGCCGCCCAGCCGGCCCACGACCAGCGCCAGGCCTGGGCCGCCGCGCCGCTGGCCAGCTACAAGAGCCAGGCCCAGGCCGCGCTGACCGATTTCGAGGCCGCCGCGCGCGGCAAGGTCGAAGCGGACTTCCCGAGCAATGCCGACGACAAGCGCAGCTTCATCAAGCGCGTGCGCGCCCGCCGCGCGCTGGCCGACACGCTGCGCGCCAACGCCGCCGCGCGCGCCGCCGCCGCGCTGGCCGGCAACACCGCCTGGAACGAGTCCAGCACGCGCCAGATCGACAAGCTCGCCGCGCTGCAGGCCACCTTCGACGCCGCGGTGGCGGCGCTGCAGGCCTATGCCCAGACCCAGCCGGCAGTGGCCCAGGCGCGCGACGCGCTCAAGTCGCTGGCCGAACTGCCGGGCTCGGCGCTGACCGCGGCGCAGAAGGCGGTGCTGATCAGCGCCGACGCGACGCTGACCGATGCGCGCGAGGACGCGCTGGAAAAGCTCAAGACCCGCGACGACAAGCAGGCCGCGCTCGACGCCGCCGACCTGGCCTACCAGAACGCGCTGTTCGCCGCGCGCGCCGCCGAGCCGGACAAGACCGACGCCGCGCTGCGCGCCGCCGACCCGACGCTGCAGACCAAGTTCGACGCGGTCGGCACGCTGGCCGGCGAGCTCGGCGCCGCCGAATCGGCGCTGGCGGCCGACCTGCCGCTGCTGTCGGCCTGGTGGGTGGCGGTGCCGGACGCGCTGTGGGACCGGCTCGACCGGCTCGACGCCGCGGTGGCGACGCTGGGGCCGATCAAGGACGCCACGGTGGCCGACATCAAGAGCGCGGTCGTCAACGCCGAGACGGCGCTGGCCGCCGCGCTCGACGCCGCCAGCCGCGAGCGGCGCAAGGTGGTCGTGCTGCACGAGGCGCTGGCGCAACGGCAGGCCGAGGCGACCGCGGCGGCCGAGCTGCTGGCGCGGCGGCGGCAGAGCGCGGTGCGGTTCTTGGCGGAAGTGTGAGGCGCCGCTACGCGGCTGAGTGAGGCGTGAGGGTGAGGTGTCCACCCCATCCCCACCCAACCTCCCCTTGAAGAGGAGGCGTAGCGCAGCGCGACTTCCATCGGCAGCGGGTTCCACTGGTAGCGATCGTCATATGCATCACTGCACCACTCCCTCCCCTTCAAGGGGAGGGCCGGGGTGGGGATGGGGTGAACACCTCACGCCTCACACCTCACCCTCACAGAACTCAGGAGGAGCAAAACATGGGAGCACCCGACACCACCGCGGCCAGCCAGGCCGGCTGCGGCTGCCAGGGCAGCTGCGACGCCTGCGCCGGCAGCCTGCCGGACGCGCCGGACTGCGCGATCAACTACCACTTCGGCATGCTGCTCGGAGTGGAGGACTTCCGCGTCGAGCAAGGCTTCCACGTCGGCCGGCTGCGCCGCCACCAGCGCGCGCTGCACGGCAGCGGCGTGGTCTACGGCTACGGCGTCGAGTTCGACGCCGCCCGGCGCGAGCTGAAGGTGGCGCCCGGCTACGCGCTCGACCGCCGCGGCCGCGACCTGGAACTGGCCGAGGCGCAATGCCTGGGCCTGCCGGCCTGGTGGGAGAAGCACCGCGACGACGACGACTTCCTCGACCTGGCCGACAAGGACAACGCCACCTTCGACGCCGAAGTGGTGCTGTGCCACGGCAGCTGCCTGTCGCGCCCGGTGCCGGCCATCGCCGATCCGTGCGCCGGCGACGGCTCGCCCGGCATCGCCTATTCGCGCATCTGCGAACGTCCGGTGCTGAGCCTGCGCCGTGCCCGGCCGCCCGCCCGGCCGGCGTGCCGTCCTATCGGCTGCTGCGGGTGCTGCTCGGTCTGGCCGCGGCCGAGGCCGGCGACGCCTGGCTGGCCGAACGCCAGGCCGACATCGCCGCCCTGCCGCCCGGCGAACGCGCCGCCGCCACCGAGGCGCTGTGGCGCACGGTGCTGACCCGCGCCGCGATCGAGACCGGTGCGACGGCCGATGCCGCGCCGGCGTCCGACCTGGCCGAGGACGACGACGGCTGCCTGGTGCTGGCCCGGCTCGGCGGCCTGCACCTGTTCCGCGACGCCGAAGGCTGGCAGGTCGCGCTGGCCGATCCGCCCGACCCCGACCACCGCGCCACCCTGCTGCCGACCGAAGTGCTGCAGGCGCTGCTGCTGCGCCCCGGCGTGGCAGGCCCGGCGGTCGACACCGCCGAGGCCGTTGCCGGCGGGCCGCGCGTGGTCGCGGCGAGCTGGAGCAGCGACAGCGTCACGCTCGACTTCGACCTGCCGCTGGCGCCGCCGAGCGTGGCGGCCCCGCCTTCACCGTCACCGCCTACGGCCCGACCGGCTGGACCGCGACGCCGCTGGCCGCGGCGCCGCCGGTCTACGCCGATGCCGAACGCCGCGTCACCCTGACGCTGGCCGCGGCGCCGGCCGCCGATACCGAACGGCTGCGCATCACCGTGCGCGGCAGCGGCCCGACGCCGCTGCTCGGCGCCGATCTCACCCCGGCCGGCGCCCCCGCGGCGGACCGCGACGGCCTCGACCTTTCCACCCAGGTAACCGGGAGCTGACCCATGCCCAACGATCTCGACCCCCAAGCCGCCCATGCCGCCTCGGCGTGCAGGACGGCGTCGCCCGCATCGAACAGGGCACGCCGCTGACCCGGCTGCACTACTTCGACGGCAAGTTCCTGCGCGCCGATGCGCTCACGCTGGAACAGGACTACCACCGCAACCTCGTCCGGCTGTCCAACCTGGCCGGCGGCTGGGGCGTGGTGCATGGCCTCGGCATCGCGCTCGACGGCGGCCAGCTGGCGCTCACGCCGGGCCTGGCCATCACCCCGGCCGGCAACACGGTGCTGCTGAACCAGGGCTTCTCGGCCAGCCTGGCCGAGCTGATCGCCGCGGCGCGGCCGGCCCCGCCAGCGGCAGCGGCGCCTTCGGCAGCTGCGATTGCGAGGACCAGCCCGGCGATCCGTCCTCGCCCGGCACCGGCCTGTACGAGATCACCGTCGGCCCGTTGCAGGGCCTGTGCGGCAACGAGGAGGTCTACGGCAAGCTGTGCGAGGACGCTTGCGTCACCGATACCCAGCGGCCCTACTGGCGCGAAGGCCTGGTGCTGCGGCTGCGGCCGATCGTACTGGCCTGCCCGACAGCGCCAGCCAGCCCTGGCCGCCCAGCACCTGCGCAACCGCGCCGCCTCGGCCTATTTCAAGGCCGAGCCGTGGCTGACCGCCTCGCTGCTGTCGGGCGCCGGCCTCGCCGGCCCGGTCTGGTGCAACCCGGCCGCGCTGTACGGCCGCGACGAAGTGCCGATCGGCCTGTTGGCGCGCGAGGGCGACAGCGTGCGCTTCCTCGACGCCTGGAGCGCCCGGCGCGAACGCATGGACAGCCAGGCGCGCGGCTATTGGCAGGGCCGCATGCGGATGCGGCCGTGGAACGTGTTCCTGGCGCAGATCCTGCAGTTCCAGTGCCAGCTGTCGGGCGTGTTCAAGCCCGGTACCGGCGACTTCGATCCGATCGACGACGACTGCCGCCGGCTGCGCCAGCTGCTCGACGAGACGCGCCGCCAGCTCGAACAGGCACGCAAGAACTACGCGGCCGGCAGCAAGAAGATCCTCGAGATGCTCGGCGAGGAATCGGCCAAGATCGACAGCGCGCTCAAGCTGCTGAAGCAGTCCGACAAGCAGCTCGGCACGCTGGCGACCCAGCTCGGCGACGGCCAGGACGGCCCGCTGGCGCTGCCGAAGAACCGCATGCTGCTCGGCGCCGGCTTCGTCGAGCTGCCGCCGGCCGGCTACCTGCCGGTGCAGCCGGGCAAGCAGCCGGTCAACGAACAGCTTGAGCGCATGTTCGGCGAGGGCGTCAGCCTCACTTTCTGCGCCGCGCGGCCCGACTACATCCCGCACGAGGTCGAGGCGGCCCAGCACATGGACCGCATCTCGCTCACCCGCGGCCTGGACAACCCGGCGCAGAAGGAGGAAGTCGAGATCTTCGTGCCCGACGGCGAGATCGCCGACGCCCAGGGCGTGGCCGACGGCGTCTACTGGTTCGCCGACATCGACCTCAAGTTCCTGTCGTCGGCCGAGGTGAAGGACAACCGGAAGCTCGAACTGGGCGCCAAGGACGCCAAGGAGGAAAAGCTGGCCCGGAGCGGGCCGGCAGCTTCCTCAAGTCCAAGCGCCTGAACCGGGTGGTCGACACCGCCGACGGCGTCGACACCGACCAGGGCCTGGCCGGCCTGGCCCGCACGGTGCGCAAGGACAACGGCGGCGCCGCCTTCACGCTGATCTGCCACCAGGACCTGTTCTACACCAATAAGCCCAAGCCGATCCCGCAGGCCCAGCCGGCGCCGGGCGCGGGCGGCAGCGGCACGCCGCCGGCCTCGGGCAGCTTCGACACCGGCAGCGGCAGCAGCGGCGGCAACGACCAGCCGGAGCTGACGGTGAGCCTGCCCGGCGTCTACCTCGGCCTCGACATCGACGAGGACCCGTTCGCCCGCGGCGAAGGCGCGGTGGTCGGCGGCGACTTCGAGCTCCGGATCGGCATGTCGGCCACCGCCGCCGAGCAGTCGTTCGCCTTCGGCCTGGTGGCCGAGGGCCCGGCGCGGCTGCGCATCGACGCGCTGTTCAAGTCCGACGTCGATACCGATGCGGTCAGCGGCGAGCTGACGCTCTACCCGCAGGCGCTGACCTACAAGAACGGCGAGCCGGACGAGGACGACGAGCCCGACCAGCCGGCCAGCCTCGAGGTGGTGGTCTACCGCAAGGGCGACGCCCGCAGCGGCAAGGTCTGGATCGTGCCGGCCCTCGCCTCGCTGCGCCGGCTCGGACTCAGCGCCGAGGCGCACTGGAGCGGCCAGCCGCGGCTGGCCGAGGTCGGCCTGCGCCGCAGCATCGGCGAGCCGACGCCGAACTACACCCACATGGAGAACAACTACCTGCTCGACAACGGCCCGTACCTGGCCGAGGAGAGCGAAGGCCCGTTCGCCTCCTTCCTGACGCTGCGCGAGATGGAGCAGCTGCCGGCGCCCGAGAGCCCGATCCGGCTGGAGGCGCTCAACGCGATCGCCACCTTGTCGGAATACACCGCCAACCCGGCCTTCCTGAGCCGCGCGCGCAACCGGCTGTTCCCGGCCGTGACGGCCAGCGGCCCGCTGCGGGTCCGCGCGGTGCACGACTGGGTGATGTTCCGCCGCCGCCGGCAGGCGGTGTGCGACGCGTCGTGCGCCTGCACCGCGCCGGCGGCCCAGGCCGAGGGCTTCCAGACCTGGCACCTGCGGCTGGAGGACGTCGGCGAGCTGGAGACGCTGCGCCAGGCCATCGACGACAACGACGCCGAGACGCTCAAGCGCTTCAGCTTCAAGCGCGTCGACGTGCTGCACTACCTCGACGACGCGCTGACGCCGATCGAGCTGCAGAAGACGGTGCTGGCCGACTGGAAGAAGGCCAAGCCGGCCGCCAAGCTGGTGCTCGGCCGGGTGTGGGAGCAGGCGCCGCGCGCCGGCCAGGGCTGGCAGAACCACTACCGGCTGCGCCGGCTGGTCGGCCTGCTCGGCGGCCTGATCGAGCCGCCGTCGGTCGACGTGGTGCATGCGCTGTCGCGCGCGCCCAAGCCGCTGGAGGACGCGCAGTTCGACGGCGGCATGCTGCTGGTGACCGCCGAGCAGGCGCCGCCGACCGAGGTCGAGACCGCCCACCGCGTGCTGCTGATCCACAACGAGAACCTGTTCGCCTCGCTGGACGACCTGAAGTCGGGCTCGGCCACGGTGTGGAACGAGCTGGAGAACCAGGTCGACCAGAAGAGCACCTTCGCGCTGACGGTGCACTTCGTCGACGGCCAACTGGCGGCGGCCGACGAGACCGAGCTGAAGAAGCTGGCGGACGAGATCCGCAAGAACTTCGACGTGAACTTCACCGACGCGATGATCGTGCGCGGCAACGCGATTCCGCCCGAGCAGCATGTGCAGGAAGAGCACGACACGATCCGCGCGGCGGCCGGGGCGCCGGCCGCGGGCGGCGATTTCGCGCTGCCGAATGCGCTGCTGAAGGATGCGGCGGTGGCGACGATCCTGCCGTTCGGGGCGTTCAAGCCGTAGGGCGATCGGGGTAGGAGCGGCTTCAGCCGCGAATGGTCGCTCGTGCCGGCACCAACCATTCGCAGCTGAAGCCGCTCCTGCGAGACGCGTCAAAGGCCCTTCTCCCATCGGGAGAAGGGTTGGGATGAGAGGGCGCGGTTCAGACATCACGGCCTGCTCCAGCGAGGACCGCAACGTCCGAGCCACAGGGGCGCCGGCAGCGATCGCGGAGCGGCCGCCCCTCATCCCCAGCCCTTCTCCCGGTGGGAGAAGGGAGCACGGCCGGCGCAGCATCGACCGTGCATGACGCCGCGGCCGGCAAAAACGCAGCACCAGCAGGAGCACCGCCATGGGTACGGAAGCCGCAAGCGAAGCCAAGAAACCGGCCGGCAAGGCACCCGCCGGCGCCAAGACCGGCGCCCCGCCGGCCGGCAAGGGCAGCGAGGGTGCCGCCAAGGCCGGCGCCAAGCCCGAAGCCGGCGGCGACAAGGCCGGCGCGAACAAGGCCGGTGGCGCCGACAAGGGCGCCGCCGGCGCCAAGGGTGCGGCGGGCGATGCCAAGGGCGCGGGCGCCAAGGGTGCCGAAGGCGGCAAGGACGCCGCCGGTGCCGGCGCGGCCAAGCCGGCCGAATCGGGCGCGGCGGTCGCCGCCCAGCGCTTCGACCGCATGGCGGTGCGCGCCAAGCTCAGCGTCAGCGAGCCCGGCGACGCGGTCGAGCGCGAGGCCGACGCGGTCGCCGACAAGGTGATGCGCATGGAAGAACCGGCCGGCGGCGGCAAGGACGGCAAACGGGAAGGGGGAAGCGGGAAGGGGAAGGGAGCGGCGCCGCCCCGGCCGCGGGCGCCCAATCCGGCAGCGCCGGCGCCGCGAGCGCGGGCGACAAGTCCGGCCCCGCCGGCCAGGCCGGCCCCGCCGGCCAGGCCACCAAGCCGCCATCCGGCGGCCAGACCCGCCCTGCCCCGCCCGCCGGCAAACCGGCCGAGCAGGTCGCCCGCGCCGCCGCACCGGCCGCCGACGCCGCAGCCGGCGCCAAGGCCGGCCCGCCCGATGCGGCCAAGGCCCCGGTGGCCGAGGGCAAGACGCCGAAGGCCGACAAGCCGGCCAGCACCGGCGGCACCCACGGCGGCGCCGCTGCCGACAGCGGCCTCGCCGGCCAGAGCGGCCCGCCCGCCGTCAGCCGCGCCGCGGCCGCGCCCCAGGCCGGCGCCGATGCCGAGCAGGCCAAGCCCAGCGTGCCGGCCGATTTCGCCGACAAGCTCGGCGCCGGCCAGCCGCTCGATCCGCAGACGCGCAGCTTCTTCGAGCAGCGGCTGGGCTGCGACCTGTCGGCCGTGCGCATCCACCACGATGCCCAGGCCGACACCGCCGCCAAGCAGATCCACGCCCGCGCCTTCACCTACGGCCACCACATCGCCTTCGCCGCCGGCCAGTACCAGCCCGAAGGCAGCGAGGGCAAGCGGCTGCTGGCCCACGAGCTGACCCACGTGCTGCAGCAGCGGCAGGACACCGTGCCGCGCCAGGTGATGCGCGAGGGCCCCGCACCAGCCGGCGGTGGCGGCGGAGCGGCCGGCGGCAACAGCATCGACGTCAAGGGCGTCGCCATCCCGGCCTTCAAGGCCGGCTACTACACCGCCACGCCCTACAAGCGGCCGGCCGGCTACAACCGCAAGGAGGAAGGCTCCAAGCAGATCTCGACCTGGCGCAAGGCCACCAAGGGCGCGCGCGACGGCTTCGCCGCGGCCATGGGGCTGAAGGAGGACGGCCTCTACGTGGCGGTGCCCAAGGCCAGCGCGCTCAGCGCCGACAACAAGGAGGCGCTGATCGGCCCGCCCAAGGAGATCGGCGAGATCGCCCGCAAGCCGCGCTGGGACGACAGCGGCACGCCGGTCGCCTACGACGTCGACCATATGATCGAGCTGCAGATCGGCGGCCCCTCGTTCGACGTCGAGAGCAACCTCGAGCTGCGCGACGCCAGCAGCAACCGCTCCTCCGGCTCCAGCATCGACGTCTCGATCACCGGCATCCTGGGCAAGATGAAGGACAAGGAGAACGGCGACGTCGAGAAGATCAAGGCCAAGTACGACCTGCTCTACTCGGACTTCGCCACCGCCGCCGGCGGCGGCAAGACCTCGTCCTGGAGCATCGACGCGGTCAACAAGTTCGAGCCGGCCAAGAAGGGCCTCAACATCTACGACCCCGACGCGGCCGCCGCCAGCGGCAACGTGCTGCCCTGGCCGCGGGGCGTCGACAAGGAGCCGTTCTTCGGCGGGCCCGACCTGTTCGTGCTCTACCCGAGCAAGTCGGGCGGCGCGCCCAAGCAGATCAAGCTCGACGCCAACGGCAAGCCCAAGGACAAGAGCATCCTCAACGCCGACTGGATCCGCGGCATCAAGCTGTCGGGCTTCGACCTCAACCTCTCGGCCGGCGGCGAAAACGCCGGCACGCTGCAGGCCCAGATCGACATCGCCCAGCTGCAGAACCCCGGCGGCGGCAACACGCTGGACCTGACCATCAAGCGGCTGCCCGGCAGCGGCGGCAACGTGAAGCAGGCCGGCTACATCAACGTGCTCGGCGCCGCCGGCAAGATCGCCAAGGCCTTCGCGCTCAAGGAGATGAGCCCGATCGAGATCGTCGAGTTCGACATCCTGCCCTCGGGGCTGATGATCACCGGCGTGGTCAACCCCAGCCTCGGCCTGTTCAAGGGCACCCAGCTGGACCTGGTGGTCGAGGGCACCGACCTGCGGGTGCAGAAGACCTTCACCGGCGACGAGATCAAGCTGCCCGGCCCGTTCAAGATCACCGGCAGCAGCCTCACCGTGGCGCTGGGCACCAAGTCCGGCTTCAGCGCCACCGGCGTGGTGCTGTTCACCATCACCGGCCTGGGCGACGGCAAGCTGACCGCTACCGGCAAGATGGCCAGCTTCGCCATCCGCGGCGATTTCGAATTCGACAAGAAGCTGTTCGACGCCCAGGCCAAGCTCGGCGTGAGCTACGTCAAGGAGGGCGAGGAAGGCAAGTTCTCCGGCGAGGCCCAGCTCAAGATCGGCAAGGACAAGATCAAGGGCATCAAGGGCGCCACCATCAACGCCAAGGTCGAGAACGAGACCTTCACCGCGGATGGCAAGGCCGAGACCGACATCCCCGGCATCAAGGCCTTCGGCCTCGCCATCGACCTGAAGGACCCCGAGCACTTCTCGGTGCAGGGCGACGGCGAGCTGGAGAAGCTGCCCGGCATCCAGTCGGGCAAGCTGACCATGAAGCTCGAACGCGCCGGCGCCGACTGGTCGCTGTCCGGCTCGGGCGACGTCACGCCCAACATCCCCGGCGTCAGCAGCAATATCAAGGGCAGCTACGCCAAGGGCGTGGTGCTGCTCAAGGGCCAGGTCGGCTTCAAGTTCGGCGAGGGCGACCGGGTCAAGGGCGACGTCACCATCGGCGTCACCAACGGCGAGGTCGACGAGAAGGGCAACGTCTCGGGCGAAGGCGGCGGCAAGGATTTCAAGGCCTTCGGCCAGGGCGAGCTGACGGTCAAGCTGACCGACAAGATCAGCGGCAAGGTGAAGCTGGTGCTCAAGCCCGACGCCAGCGTCGAGATCGGCGGCTCGGTCACCGTGGCCGACATCGAGCTGTTCCCGCAGATCCCGGCCGGCGACAAGTCCAAGCGCACCCTGCTCGACATCAAGACGCCCGACATCCCGCTGTGCGGCATCACGGTGGCCGGCGTCGGCGTCGCCATCGTGTTCTACGCCCAGGGCAAGGTCACCGCCGAGGCCTCGGTCGGGCCGGGCACCATGAAGAACACCACGCTGACCATCGAGCCGTTCAACCCGGCCAACGTCAGCATCGACACGCTCAAGCTCGGCGGCAAGTCGGACTTCGAAGTGCCGGCCAAGGCCGGCATCGCGCTCAGCGCCACCGCCAACATCTCGGCCAAGGTGCTGGTGGCCGAGCTCGGCGGCGCCATCGGCATCACCGCCGAGGCCGGCATCCCGGCCGACCCGCCGCTGATCAAGGCCAATACCAAGTTCAGCTGGAGCAAGAGCGAGGGCTTCGACCTCGAGGCCAACGCCGCGCTCAACTTCCAGCCGCAGCTGAAGTTCTCGCTGACCGGCGAGGTGTTCGCCAAGCTCAACGTGGTGGTCGACACCATCACGGTGTGGAGCCGCAAGTGGGAACTGGGCAGCGCCTCGTTCAAGCTGCCGCTGGCGGTCACCGCCTCGGCCAAGCTCGGCTACAACAGCAACAGCGGCCTGCGCTTCGATCCCGAGAAGGACATCAGCATCCCCAAGCCGGAGCTGAAGGACGACGACTTCCTCAAGCTGCTCAACAACGAGCCGGCGCAGGAGACGGTGAAGAACGAGCCGCAGGGCGACGGCGCGCCGGTGCCCGAGCCGTCGGTCACCCCGGCCGGCGCCTCGCCCGACGGCGGCGGCGCCGACACGCCGGCCAACCGCAAGGTCGACGAGGCTGCCACCGGCGTGCCGCCGCCCGACCCGGCCGCGGCGGCAGCGCCCATCGGCGAGGAGGAGATCGCCGCGCTGGGCCGGGGCGCGCCGCTCGATCCGTCGTCGCGGATGCGCTTCGAGAGCAGCCTCGGCACCAAGCTGCCGCCGGTGCAGATCCACACCGGCCGCGCCGCCGACCGGCTGGCGCGGCAGCTGCACGCCAAGGCCTTCACCGTCGGCGAGCACATCGTGTTCGCCGAGCACGCCTACGCGCCGGACGAGCCCGAAGGCCAGCGCCTGCTGGCGCACGAGCTGGCCCACGTGCAGCAGCAGAACGGCGGCGCGGCGCGCCAGGCGATGCGCGGCGAAGGCGATCCGCCGGCCGGCGGCGGCACCACCGCCGCCCCGGTGCCGCCGGCGACGGCCGCGACGACCGGCACCACGACCGGCGCGACCACGACCGGGACGGCGGGCGGCACCGGCACGGCCACGACCGGAACCGGGGCCGGGACCACGGCCGCCGCCGGCGGCACCGCCAGCACGCCGGTGATCACGCTGCCGATGCTGAACCTGCCGCGCTTCAAGGCCAACGTCGCGCACCGCAACGCGCTATACACCGCCAAGAAGACCGCCGGCACGCTGTACCGGCCGGCCAATTACACCCGCACGGTGAACAACCAGTCGGAAGTCTGGATGCGCACCGCCACCTCGACCGCCGCGCTGGACAAGATCCACACCCGGATCGGCAGCGCCTCGCGCAGCGAACCCTACCTGATCCGGCCCAAGCACCGCGCCGGCGACAATATCGACATCGCGGTCGGCACCCCGGCCGAACTGGCCGAAACCCTGCGCCGGCCGATCTGGAACAAGCAGGGCCAGGCGCGCAGCTTCCATGTCGACCACATCGTCGAACTGCAGGTCAACGGCACCAACACCATCGACAATATGGAAATGCTCGAGTCGCGCGCCAACATGGGCTCGGGCGACGCGATCAAGGAAGCCATCATCGCCAGCCTCGACACCTGGCTGACCGCCAATCGCAGCACCCTGCCGCCGGCGCACCAGAGCGTCGCGGCGCTCAAGGCCAACTACCAGATCAACTTCACCGACTTCCGCGGCGCCTGCAATCCGGCCTCCGCCGAGTACTGGCTGCAGGACGAACTGAACCAGGGCAACCACATCGATTTCGCCAACTACATCAACATCTATTCGCCGCTGCACCCGAACGCCGGCGGCGGCTTCTCGCCCTGGCCATCCGACGTGCCGGTGGCGAGCCTGACCGGCTCGGCCAGCCGCATCGCCATCTACAGCCATACCATCGGCCGGCCCAAGCTGTTCGACTGGCCGGCCGGCAGCGGCAACACTCGCAATATCGCCGACGACGACTGGATCAAGGGTTTCCACCTGCAATCGGTCCAGTTCGACGTCGGCGGCAGCGGCGCCCAGGCCGGCGCGCTGCGCGGCGAGCTGTTCAAGCACAATCCGCAGCTCAACTTCAACGGCATCCGGGTCGAGATTCCAGTCGACCGCAAGAACGGCCTGCCCTACGCCGGCGTCATCAACAAGGCCTCGATCCAGGGCCAGATCAGCGCGATCTTCAGCAACCAGGGCGTCAATGCCATGAGCCCGGTCAGCGTCGGCAACGTCGACATCGACCCGGTCAAGGGCATCGTGCTGCGCGGCCAGATCAACCCGAGCCTCGGGCTGATCCGCAACGCCAACGTCGACCTGGTGATCGAGGGCGACGACCTGCGCGCCGAGAAGAGCTTCGGCGGCGGCGAGCTGGCGCTGGGCGGGCCGTTCAACATCCTCGGCAGCGACCTCACCGTCTCGCTCGGCACGCGCTCGGGCCTGAGGCTGTCGGGCGGCGCCGACTTCGAGATCCGCCGCCTGGGCCGCGGCCGCATCGGCGCCGACGCCAGCAGCCGCGGCGAATTCAGCATCGGCGGCAATTTCGACTTCGACCGCAACCTGTTCGACGCCGACGCCTCGATCCAAGTGCGCTACCGCAAGACGCCCGAGGCGCCGGACGGCAAGTTCTCCGGCAGCGGCACGGTAAGCATCGGCGCCGGCAAGATCCGCGGCGTGCGCAGCGCCACGGTGCAGGCCAGTTTCGACGGCGAGCAGCGCGAGATCAGCGGCGACGCCGAGCTCGACATCCCCGGCATCGAATCGGCCTCGCTGCGGGTCGGCTTCGACGGCCCCGAGGGCGCCACCATCTCGGGCAACGCCCGCTTCCGCGACCGGCCCGGCATCCGCAACGGCCAGCTCGGCGTCACCCTGCGGCAGGAGGGCGAGGACTGGCGGCTGGCGGCCAGCGGCAGCGCCGACGCCACCTTCGCCGGCATCACCACCGCGCTGGCGGCGAGCTACGACGACGGCCTGTTCAAGTTCTCGGCCGAGGCGCCGTTCCGGGTCGGCCAGGTCAACGGCACGGTGCTGGCCGGCGTGACCAACGGCCAGGTCGACGACGAGGGCAACGTCACGCCCGGCGGCGACAACAGCGAGCTCAAGGCCTTCGGCAACGGCACCGTCAACGTGCGGCTGACCGACTGGCTGCAGGGCGGCATCGGCCTGAAGATCCGCCCCAGCGGCGACATGCTGATCAGCGGCCGCATCGGCATCCCCGACGCGGTGACGGTGTTCGACCAGTACCCCTCGCCCGAACGCGCGCGGCGCGAGCTGTTCCACATGCCGACCGTCTCAGTGCCGCTGGTCGGCTTCGCGGTCGGCGGCAACACGGTGGGCCTGGCGCTGACCATCAACGGCCGCGTCACCGGCTACGCCCACGTCGGCCCCGGCCGGCTGACCCAGGCCGAGGTGCGCATCGAGGACTACAACCCGGCCCAGCCCGACAGCCTGCACGTGACCGGCGACGCGCGCTTCAACATCCCCGGCGTGGCCGGCGTGGAGGCCTCGCTCGACGCCGGCGTCTCGCTCGGCGCCGCGGTGATCCGCGCCACCGCCGGCATCAACGTGGCGGCCGCGGCCGAGGTGCGCGCCGACGTCTCGCCGAGCGTGAACCTCGACTGGACGCCCGACACCGGCCTGCACCTGCACGCCGACCTGGCCGCCTCGCTGACGCCGCGGCTGCGCTTCAGCCTCAACGGCTACGCCGAGGTGGTGGCCGACGCCTTCGTCACCAGCTTCACGCTGTGGCGCAAGGACTGGCAACTGGCCGAGCGCGAGGTCGGCAGCAACCTGGCGCTGGGGCTCAACGTGCCGGTGGACTACTACAGCGACGACCGCGGCGTGGTGTTCGACCCGGAACGGGTGAGCTTCCAGGTGCCGGACCTGAACGCGGACACCTTCTCGCAGCTGCTCAACAGCGAAGGCAGCGAACACGCGGAGCGCGGCAGGGCCTAGCGCGCGCACGGGCGGACGAGGCAGGCCCGGCCGGACGATCGGCGCGCCGGGCAGCGCACTGCCGCCACCTCGTCGATCGGACAGGAGTTCGTCATGAGCAGCAGATTCGTAGACCTGGAGGCGCTGAACCTCCGTTCCGCCCCCATCGTCGAGCCGGCGACCCGGCTCGGCATCCTGCACCTGGGTCAGCCGGTCGAGGTGCTGGGGCCGCACGAGCAGGCCGGCTGGACCCGCGTTCGCGCCAGCATCGACGGCGCCGCGGTCAGCGGCATGGTGAAGAGCGAGATCGGCGGCCAGCCCTCGCTGCGCGAACCGGCGCCGCCGGCGCGCGAAGCGCTGGTCGCCGCGGCGGTGGGCCAATGGCTGCGCTTCGAGCAGGGCCTGGGCCAGGAGCATCTGGCCCCCTACTACCGCTATGTCGGCGAAATGTGGCGCGCGATCGGCATCGACCTGGACGGCCGCGACCGCGACACGCCGTGGTCGGCCGCCGCCATTTCCTTCATGGTCCGCCAGGCCGGCCACGACTTCCCGCGCTACCGCGATTTCCGTTTCGCCGCGGCGCATTCCAAGTACCTGCACGACGCGATCGCCAAGCGCCGCGCCAACGACGCGGATGCGCCGTTCTGGGGCTTCCGCCTGCACGAGCGCCGGCCCGAGATCGGCGACCTGGTCTGCCGCTGGCGCGAGACGCCGCGCGACTTCGACGACGCGGCAAGCAGCGACGCCTTCAAGAGCCATAGCGACATCGTGGTCAGCGTGGCGCCCGACTTCGTGCTGGCGATCGGCGGCAACGTCGGGCAGTCGGTGAACGTGACGCGCTACGAGAAGACCGGCGCGGGTTTCCTGGCGGCGGCCGAGGCGGTGTTCATGCTGCTGGGCAATCGGACCTGAGGCCGGCCGGCGCAGCCATCGGACAGGCCGACGCCGCGGGCGCGACGGCTCGGCCCCCGGACGGCGGCGCCACCGCTGGCGCCGCCGTTACCTGGCTTTGCGCCCGGCATCGGCGCTGCGCGCCATCGCACGCATCTCTTGCCGTCCGCTGATCTAGTCTTGCTGTTCCACGAATGCCTGACCGGCCAGCCGCTCATCGACCACGGCACGCTCATCGAATAGCGGCCGAGTCGAACTCCGGTTCGGCGGCAGCAGCCCGCTGTTACGGCGCTGTAACCCTGACCTCGCTGCGGCACGTTTCGGTCCGGCGGGTCGCTGTCTAGTCTTCGATAACGACCGCAATGCCGGTCGAATGAAGATGGTCCAAGGAGGAAACAATCCATGTACAGATCGATCCAGACGGTCTTCGTCGGCGACGGCAACTACCAGAACCTGATGAACAGCATCGCGGCCGGCAACCGGCCGTTCAAGTACGTCGACTACCTCTACATCGGCTTCGCCCAGCTCCAGCCGGGCTCGAACCCGCCGGCGCTGTACTTCGACCAGGACGCCCGGGTCCGCGCGGTGGTAGCCGAGGCCCGCGCCGAGAACCCGGAGCTGGTCCTGTTCGCCCAGACCGGCTGGGTCGGCGGATTCAGCTCGCTCGATACCGACGAGAAGATCGCGGCCTTCGCGCAGACCATTCCCGCCTTCCTCGACCGCTACGGCCTCGACGGGCTGGATTTCGACTGGGAGCAGGTTCCCTTCGAAGAAGGCACGGCCTCCTACCTGTTCACCCAGGTCAAGCAGGCGATCGGCAATGCGCGCTACCTGTCGATCTCGCCCGACACGACCGAGGCGCTCGACGCGCAGGTGGTCAATCGGTACGTCGACATCGTCAACGTCCAGTCCTACCAGCGCTTGAACTACATCGACCGCTTCATCGGTCTCGGCATCGAGCCAGGCAAGATCCATGTCGGCATCTGCAGCGAAAACGACAGCACCAGCGGCTTCTTCCCGCCCGAATGCGGCATCGCGGCCTACATCGCCAAGTGCGTCGAAGTCGGCGCCGGCGGGCTCTATGCCTGGCGCATCGACAACGACGACACCGACCACCAGACCAACCTGCCGCGCTACACCATCACCCGCCAGATGTGGCAGTTCACCCGCGGCACGCTGGCTCAGGAGGTCGGCGGCGCGGGCTTCGACGACAGCCTGATGAAGCGCGACCGCCAGGGCAACGCGCTGCCGGTGACGGCGCCGATCGCCACGCTGACGGTCCGCCACGGCGACGTCCTCGATGCGATCCAGGCCGGCGACGGGGACGGCCAGTTGCCGCAGCACGGCGGCTATTCGGGCACGGCGGAACCCATCGCGCTGAACGCGGGCGATTCCATCGTCGAAGTCTTCGGCTACACCGGTGCCTGGTTCGGCCGGAACTGCGTGGTGCAGCTGAGCCTGCGCACCGCCCGGGCCAGCTGCTCGGCCCCTACGGCAGCATGGCCAACACCACCGACCGCCAGCCGTTCAGCTACCAGGCGCCGGCCGGCAAGGCCTTCGTCGGCTTCAAGGGCACGCTGGTCGACGTGCCGCTGGCCGGCGCGCCGGCGACCACCGTCGTCGCCCAGTTGCAGCCGGTCTGAGCGCAGCACTCTTCCCAGGAGGAATCCCACCATGCACAACCCGTTCGGCGCCTTGCTGGCGCTCATCGCAACGCTGCTGCTGTCCGCCGCCGCCCTGGCCCAGGACATGCCCGCCACCTGCGACAAGGACTGCCCCGCCCCCTACGTCGCCAACGAATTCTGGACCACCAGCTACGGCCCGGCCGCCGCCAACATCGTGCTGTCGCCGACCAACTTCCTCGCCTGCTCGTCCTCGGCCTACGCGCTGTGCTACTACTCCGGCCCGGCCGGCGGCTCGCCCAGCCTGCCCTGCACCGCGGCGAACAACTACGCCAACTGCCGCTGCTATGTGCAGTCGGGCCTGTCCTTCGTCGACATCAACTCGATCCGCAATACCGAGGCCTATGTCGAAACGGTGCGCGCCTGCGGCACCGACGGCGCCAGCTGCCGCAACATGACCTCGATGGCCAAGGAAAGGCTCGGCACCACCGAACCGCCGCTGCCGACCGCCCCGGTCTGCGGCTACCTGCAGGCCGGCGCCGACGGCACCACGCCGATGGCGCCGAAATCCGAGCTGATCTCCACCTTCAGCTTCGCCAAAACCTCGGTCTACGGCACGGCGCAGAAGGACTGCTCGACCACGCCGGCCGCCTACGCCGGCTGCATGACCGCCTCGTGCAGCTACGAGCGCGACCCGAACGGCAAGAAAACCGGCTATGCCAACTGCAAATGCCCGCTCTATACCGGGCCGTACCAGATCGGACAGGGCAGCGCGAGTTGCGATGCGGGCAGCGGCCATGTGTGGTCGGCGGCGTATTCGCCGAGCTCGGTGCAGTTGCCGTTTCCGCTGAAAAATAAGTAGCGCTGGCGCAAACTCGAATATCCAATCCAGCACTCCAATGAATTGAGCCCGACAAACCAGGGGAGCGTCGGGCGCCCCTTTTCCTCCACGCAGAAGGCACGATTCACGTGCCCACGCAGGAAGAACCGCGAAGGCAATTTGCCCAACGCAAATCCGCCCGAGCAGAAATGCTCCCAGCCCCAGTTGCCGGTGCAACGCCGGATGAATTGCCTTGCAAACCGAAATGCAGCAGTGCTGCATGCCGGCCATCTTTCAACCACAACAACACAAGCGAGCGGAAAACGGACGGCACGCGGCTGGGCACATAGCCATGGCCACGCCCGTTCCCATCGAATGGCCAGGACACGCCGAGCCCTCGACACCGACTCGATCGACTCCTCCGTCATTCACCGATGCACTGGAAGGAGATCGACATGGATGTGGCAAAGAACAAGGAAACCGCCGAATTCGTCGCGCGGTTCGCCGAGACCGGGCAGGTACTGATGGGCTCGCTGCCGGCCGCCTGCTGCTGTGGCGGCGGCAAAGGCGACCTGGTGCGGTTCAAGGCGACCCTCGGCGACTTCAAGATGAGCAAGACGACACCGCTCGAGCTGGCGGTGCCGCGCCACCTGCCCGATGGCGTCGAGATCGTGGAGCGGCCGCTGGAAGGCACCATCGGCAAGGAGATGGTGCTGGTCGAGGCGGACGGCCGCGAATGGAAGCCGCGCCTGCGCGTCACCCAGTCGCGCGATGCCGGCGACACCTATGACGTCTACGCCGGCCAATACGACGACGGCTGCGGTCACGTGGTCGACCTGCTGGTGTGGACCGACCCGGTGCCGCCGATCGTCGTCTTCGGCCTCGGCGCCGCCGCCATCTGCGGCCTGATCGCGCTGATCGACAAGTGGACCTCGGATTGCAGCCAGGAACTGGCCACCACCGTGGCGGCCTGTGTCGACCGCGGCGGCATCCCGGTGTTCCACGGCTATGTGACGGTTGGCTTCAACCCCTTCGAAAGCTCGTTCGGCTGCAGCTTCCAGTGCATCTGGGACCGCTGCGACTTCCCGCCGGCCGGCGCGCAGGTGCTGGGACCGAGCGCGACGACCACCACCACGACGACCACCACCCATCCCGACGGCACCACCAGCACCACCACGACCACCACCACCGGCGTACGCACGGCAAGCACACCGGCAGCCGGCCTGGGCCAGCAGCCGGTCAAGACCTGCGCCTCGGAATACCCGATGGTCATCGAGTGCAAGGACTTCGGCCGGCCGGGTGACCGCTTCGACACCTTCGAGGCGCTGGAGCAAGCCGTACGGCGCGGTGCACGGCTACCGGCCAACGCCAAGCTGGACGTCGACAAGCAGCCGCAGAACGCCGAAGGCCCGTGTCCCGGCCAGGGTTCGCACTGGGACTTCCGCCACAAGGGCCGCCACGTCGGCAGCGGCTTCGACTGCCCCTGCTGCACCGATACGCCCACGGGTCCGGTCGGCGCGCGCAAGTATCTCTACAACGGCTGAGCTGAGGTCGGCCGGGCCTGTTCGGGCAACAGCGGAGACAGGCGGCGCGCGACACGCGCGCCCGCCGCCGCCACGGTTCACCCGCGTCTGCAGTGGACGCAAACCAAGGAGCACATCATGTCCAGCAGATTGGTAGACATCGAAGCATTGAATTTCCGCTCGTCGCCCCGTCCAGCCGGATCGGCATCCAGCACCTGGGGCAAGCCGTCGTGGAACTGGGGCCGCACGAGCAGGCCAGGGCGGGGCTCCTGGCGGCGGCCGTGTTCATGGTGATGGGGAATAGGATTTGAGGCACGCCGGCGTGGGCATCAAGCGTGCCCGCGCCATAGACGCAACAGGCCGGCATCCGGAATAGGACAGCGGTACCGCTTGCGGTATCGCTGTTACCTTCCGTAACGCTCGGCATCGGCCTTTCATGCCATTGCAGGCATTTCTTTCAATTCGCTGATCTAGTCTTTGTCATGAGACCGCGGCTCGGCTTCGATCGATGCGTCCGCCTAATCGGGCACCGTAGCCGTCATTACGGCCGGAACCGTCCGGCGATAAGGACAAGAGGAGAAAGGCGCATGAAAATCCTGTTTCTGCCATTGCTGATCGGCATCAGCGTCGCATCCATTTCGTCGGAGCCGGCCGAACGGCTGGATCGCACCGCGCTGTTCGACAATTGCAAGAAACTGGCCGAATCGAAGAAAAGTTTCCGCGCATACGATCGAGGTGCGATCAGGACCTTCCATCTTTCCAGTGCCAGCTACAAAGGTGCAGGCAGGGAAAACATTGGCATCATCCTCGATGAGATCGAGAGGCGGAACCTGCATGGAGACACCCGGCAGGTCGCCTATGTCCTCGGCACGACCTTCCGCGAAACCGCCAGTACGATGAGGCCGGTGCACGAAGCCATGGGCTGCAAGACTGAAACCTGTATCCATAAAAATCTGGGCGCATATGCTCAGCCCAAAGGCAACGGCAAATCCTATTACGGCCGCGGCTTTTCTCAATTAACCCATGACTATAACTACGAGAAATTCGGAAAATTGCTCGGCTTGCAACCCGAAACAGCACTTTACGACAATCCCGACCTGGCATTGCAAACCGAAACGGCTGCGGCAATTCTGATCATCGGCATGTTCGACGGCGCATTCACCGACAAATATCGGCTCTCGCAATTCTTCGATGGTTCCAAGACGGATTGGATCGGTGCCCGCAAGATCGTCAGTGCCAAATCCCCGCGTGCACCGGTTACCGCCGGCTACGCGATGCTGTTCCATGAATGCCTGACCGGGCAGTCGCACTTCGACCATGGCGCGCTCATCGAATGAGCGGATGCCTTCGACGCCCGAACAAGCCGCAGCGGGGACCGGCAGCCTGTCGCCCCGCATGGGCCGGGGTTCCGGATCCCGCCAACCGATGCAGGATCGACGCGAAGTCGCGGCTCCACCTCAATCCAGTCCTTGGAATACTCCGTGACGAACCTGACCGAAACCGCCTGTTGGCGCGAGGGTGCGGTCAGCGCGGCGACTTCGAATTCCAGGTCACGGTCGAGAACCTGACCGTGTCTCATTGCAGCGGGCTGTACGCGCAATGCGAACCGAATGCCGCCAGTCCGGCCGAAGGCGTGCTGCCGTCCGCGGCATTCCGCGATTGCGTGATCGACAGCCTTGAATTCACCGCCTACGAGGCGGCGCCGGCCGCGCAGACCATCGTGGTCGACCGCTGCGTGGCAGTGGCCAAACTGGTGGTCCGGGCAGCCAGGCTGCGGGCCTGCAATTCCACTTTCACGGTCGGCTCGGGCAACAACGAATACTGGGTGAGCCTGGCACCAGGCTCGGTGGTCGAGGCCTGTACCATCGTCAACCGCTACGATGCGGGCACCGACGAGATTAGTCCGTTCTATCCTCGCAGCCAGGCGAGCGATGGCGGCTTCCATCTGGATTTCGTCCACTGCCGCTTCGAACCGGGCGCCGGCGCATCGGCCACCACGACCGGACCGGCCATCAAGAACAACGCCACCTACAGCGGCAGCCAGCCCTACCTCGTTCGCTTCGTCTGCTGCGGCTTCAGCGCGCTCTATCAGCAGACGATCAACGCCTACGCCAACGGCATTTACGAGTTCATCGGCTGCCACATCGCCGGCCACGCCACGACCCCCGGCGTCGGCGCGATCAACGTGGGCGGCTATGGAAGCTATTTCGGCAAGGTCACGCTGCGGGACTGCGACTTCTCGGCGGCCACGGCAACCTACAAGGTCTACTACAACAACAGCAACGCGCTGTGGGCGCTCACTTGGCAAGGCGCGCACCGTTACGCCGAATACAGCGCGGCCTACGCCGCGGCCAATCCGGACCTGTATACGCATTTCGCCGGGATCTTCGTGGCCGACGCCATGCCCACCGGCCCCGGCATCAAGGGCATGCGCGTCCGCGTCGCCAATCCCGCCCCCGGTGCCGGCGAGGAATACGCCTGCACGGCCAACGGCACCTCCACGGCAACGTTCCGGCTGGTCCGGCAGTTCGGCATCAAGAAGGACAGTACGGCCAATCGCCCGTCGCTGACCTCGGCCGACATCGGCGCCCTCCACCTCGACACCACGCTGGACGCGGACGGCAAGCCGATCTGGTGGAACGGCACGGGCTGGGTCGACGCATCCGGGGGAGCGGTATAGCGGCGTGGCCGGCCAAACATGCAGCGGAGTTATCGCGCGGAATCGGTCTGCCCAGCTCCGCTTCAGCTGCAGGACTGATAGACCTCGACCAGCGACACCAGCCCCTCCTGCGCCAGCGCCAGGCCGTGCGCGGTGATCGGGCGCATGCCTTCCGACATGGCGATCCGCCGCAGCTCGCGCAGCGAGGTCTGCTCGCCGATCGCCTCGCGGACCGCTTCGCTGAACGGCAGCAGCTCGTAGACCATGCGGCGGCCGCGGAAGCCGGTGTAATGGCAACGGGCGCAGCCGCGGCCACGCCGGAAGCGGGGCGAGGCCTCGCAGCCGAAAGCCTCGAGGATGTGCGGCGCCACCGCTTCCGGCTCGGCGCAGTCCGGGCAGTTGCAGCGCACCAGCCGCTGGCCGATCACGCCCAGCAGCGCGTTCTTGACCAGGTGCGGCCGGGTGCCCATTTCCTGCAGCCGCAGCACCGCCTGCGCCGCCGAATTGCTGTGCAGCGTGCTCACCACCAGATGGCCGGTCAGCGCGCTTTCGAAGCCGATGCGGGCGGTCTCGGCGTCGCGCATCTCGCCGATCATGATCACGTCCGGGTCGTGCCGCAGGATGTGGCGCAGCGCCTGCGGAAAACTGAAGTCGATCGCCTCGTCGAGCTGCAACTGGCGCACGCCGGCCAGCTCGTACTCCACCGGGTCCTCCACCGTCACCACGTTGACCTGCTTGGCGATGATCTCCTGCAAGGCCGCATAGAGCGTGGTGGTCTTGCCCGAGCCGGTCGGCCCGGTCACCAGCAACATGCCGCTGTTGCGCGAGATGATGTCGCGGAACACCCGCTCGTCGTGCTCGCTGAAGCCGACCTCGCCGACCGAGCGCAAGCCGCGGCGCTTGTTCAGGATCCGGATCACCACGCTTTCGCCATACTGGGTCGGAATCACCGAGACGCGCAGGTCGATCGGATTGCCGCTGTCGACGATGCGGGCGTGGCCGTCCTGCGGCCGGCGGTGCTCGGCGATGTTGAGGCGGGAGATGATCTTGATCCGGCTCACCACTGCCCGCAGCAGGTTGGTTTCCAGCCGCCGGATCGAGCGCAGGCTGCCGTCCACCCGGTACAGCAGGTCGAAGCCGTCGGCACGCGGCCGGATATGGATGTCCGAGGCCTGGCCGTGGATGGCCTCGAGCAGGAAGCTGTCCACCAGCCGCACCACCGGCTCCTGCTTGGCCTGCAGCTCCGCTTCGCGCCACAGCCGCGGGTCCAGTTCCTCCTGCTCCGCCACCTGCAGCGACGAGCTGGTCAGCTCCTCGGCCAGCGGGTCGACGTGGCGGCTCAGCGCCGCGTCGAGCGCGCTACGGTCGGCCAGCATCATCAGCGGTGTCTTCTGGGCGATGAACTGCAGCTTGGCCATCGCCTCCTGGGCCGGCAGGCGGGCGCAGGCGAGCACCAGCTTGTCCTGGGTGCTCAGCAGCGGCAGCACCCGCTGCTCCAGCATCGTGGCGACCGGCAGGAGCTGCATGGCAGCCGGGTCGGGCTCGATCAGGTCGAGCACGACGCGCGGCGAGCCGACCAGCAAGCCCAGCGCGTATTCGAGCGTGCGCGGCGAGACCAGCCCCAGCCCGACCAGGATGTCGCCGATGCGCCGCTCGGGGCGCAGGCGCTGCAGCCCCAGCGCCGCATCGAGCGCCTGGGGCTCGACCAACCCGTACTCGCGCAGCAGCCGTCCCAGCGGGATCGGCTCCAGTTGGTCGAGTTCGTCGACGAAACGCTGTAGCTCTTCTTTCGAGCGCAGCACGATCAGCTCCACGGTGTCCGCCATGATGTCCGCCTTGATCGATCTTATCGTGTGGATTTTTCGTCCTGGCGCGCCGCCGTGCTCGTTCGGCCCGGGGTCGCGTCGGCGATTTCGGTATGTAGGAGAAAGATAACGAAGCGCGTACGGCCGGGCTTGATCCAGCTCAACCGGGCCGCCGCGCCGTCGCATTTGCCGTCGCCCTTGCGGA
The DNA here is from genome assembly GCF_014353015.1 of Chitinimonas koreensis. NCBI lineage: Bacteria > Pseudomonadati > Pseudomonadota > Betaproteobacteria > Neisseriales > Chitinibacteraceae > Chitinimonas > Chitinimonas koreensis. The sequence continues at coordinate 2,496,013 of NZ_CP060704.1, read as the reverse complement.
CGAGCGGTGGGGACAGGATGCGTGGATCGGCCGGCGCGTCCAACCAGGCGTTTCACCGGCTAGGCGTTTCCCTGGCCCGGCCTGCCGGCGCGGAGGAGGCGGAACAGGCTGGCATCCTGCGGCGGGCCGGCCATACTGTGCCAAGCGGCCGGACCCGGCCTTGCACCGCAACTGGTACGAACCCTGGAGGATCCGAACATGAACGAACAAGCACAATCCGAGCACCGCTGGCTGGCCCGGCTCATCGGCGAATGGGAGTACGAAAGCGAATACAGCATGGGACCGGACCAGCCGCCGGGCAAGATGACGGGCAGCGATTCGGTCGGCGCCTTCGGCGATCTGTGGGTGATCGCCAATGGCCAGGCCCAGGGCAGCGACGGCCCGTGGAAGTCGATCATGACGCTGGGCTACAACCCGGCGAGCCAGCGCTTCGTCGGCACCTTCGTGGCCGACATGATGAGTTACCTGTGGGTCTATTCCGGCACGCTCGATACCGCCACCGACACGCTGACGCTCGACGCCGACGGGCCCGACTTCACCACCGGCAAGATCATCCGTTACCAGGACATCATCCAGCTCCAGGGGCCTGATTCGCGCACCCTGACCTCGCGCATGCAGGGCGAGGACGGCCAGTGGAGGCAGATCATGCAGGCCACTTATCGGCGCAAGGCCTGAGCCGGCCGGCATGCCGAGCGGGATGGCTGCGCGCATCTCGCTCGGCATGCGCTCCGGATCTGCCGGCGCCATCCCGCCTCATCCGGCCTCATCCTCATCCCGCCTCATCCGGCCATCAGCCTGCGCCAGCAGGCTCGGCCAGCCACCGCCGCAGACACTCGTACACCTCCCGATCGCTGAGCAGATCGAGATGGTTGAGGCCATATCCCACCCATTGCCGCGCCGCCGGAAACGCCAGGTCGAAGCGCGGATCGTCGTGCCGGCCCAGGGCGCTCGCCAACGGTACCAGGCCATCGCCGATCAGCCGCTCGCCCAGGCTGCCCGGCCGCCGCGCAGTGCTCGCGGCAATCGCGTAGCAGGCCACGCCATCGGGCAGGGGTAACGGCAGCCGACGGTCGCCCATTCGAGCGAAGCGGTCGCGGCCGGCCCAGTCCTCGTCCTGCAGGTTGCCGTGGCGCAGGTCGGTGATGCCGGCGCTGCGGATCTTGCCCAGCCGGCTGAACGGCGCCGAATAGGCGCTGGCGCCGAGCAGGATGTCGATCCAGTTGCCGCCGCGCTCGAGCGGCGCGCCGTGGTGCGGCGAGCCGAGGAAGACCATCTGCTGCAATTGCCACCGCCAGGCCAGGCCGGCAAGCTCGGCGTGGTGGCAGGCGCTGCGCGCCACCAGCCCGCCCATGCTGTGGCCGACGATGGCGAAGCGTTCGATCGGCACCGGCCAGGCGGCCAGCAGGGCTTCGAGCTGCTCGGCGCAGGCGCGGCCGTTGGCCGAGATGTGCAGGCCGCTGTTGTAGTGCAGGTAGACCGGCGTCCAGCCGAGCTCGCGCGCCAGCTCTGCGCCGTGGTCGTGGCCCTGCCGCCGCCATTGCAGGTCGTTCATGCACAGTCCGTGCAGCAATACCAGCAGCCGGCCGCCCGCGTCCGGCAGCGCGGCCGCCAGGGCCGCCGCCTGCAGCGGCAGCGCGCGGCCCTCGCTGCGCAATTGCATCGGGATCGCCAGCGGATTGCCGCTGGCCGCCAAGTGATCGCCGAGCACGCCGTTGATCGCCGCCAGTACCGCTTCGCGCGCCGCCGAATTGCCGTCGTCGCCGGGCAAGGGCGCCAGGCGGCCGAGCACGGCGTCGACGCCGCCGCCCACCAGCCGCGTCACGCCGCGCACGCTGCGGTAGACCAGACCGGTGAGGCCGCCGGTCCGCCCCGGCATGGCGCCCGCCCGGCCGGGCAGGCGGACGATGGTGTGGTGCAGCGCCTCGACCAGGTCGACCACGCCGGTCACGGCATCGGTACCGAGGCGTACGGCGCCGCGCAGATCGGTATTTCGAATCGGGATGTTGGGCATCGTGCCTCGCTCAAGAGCAGCCCCGCCCATGCGGGTCCGGCGCCGTCGCGGCGCAGCCACAGCTTATGCCTGTCCCGCACCGGGCTGGCGACTATCTCCGGGCAAGTTCGACCATCGGCCTCGATTCAGGGCCCGACACACCGCTCCGCAACGATTCCCGCCGGGTGCGGCAGCTTGCGGACACCCGCCGGCGACCGACGACGGTCGATCGCACTGAACCTTCCGAGGATATGGCTGGCCGTACCTGTAGATGACGTGCCGAAGGCGCGCGATGCAGCGGGCATCCGCGTCCATGGCCACCGGGCAGCGCGGCTGCATGCCACGCGCCGCAGACCGCCGGATCGGTTGTCATTTCCCGCCACTTGCTATCGGAGGCCCCATGAACTGGAAACTGAAATCGGTACTGGCCGCATCGGCATTCGTCCTGACCGCCGAAGCCGCGGCGCAGGTCACCTTCTACGAGCGCGAAGGCTTTCGCGGCCGCGCCTACGCGACCGGCTCGCCGGTCGCCGACCTGCAGCGCCAGGGCTTCCGCCGCCCGGCGGCCTCGGCCATCGTCGACCGCGGCCGCTGGGAAGTCTGCGACGACACGCGCTATCGCGGCCGCTGCGTGGTGCTGCGGCCGGGCAGCTATGCATCGCTGGACCGGATGGGCATCCGCGGCCGGGTGGTGTCGATGCGTCCCTACGACAGCCGGCGCCGTATCGACGAGGCGCCCGAGCCGATGCCCGAACCGGTCTACGAATACCGCCGCCGCCCGAACGAGCGGCTCTACGAGGCGCGCGTCACCTCGGTCCGCGCCGTGATGGGCCAGCCGGGCCAGCACTGCTGGGTGGAACGCCAGCAGGTGGCGGTGGAAGGCCGCGGCAAGGCGAACGTGGGCGGCGCCATCGCCGGCGCGCTGATCGGCGGCATCCTCGGCCATCAGGTCGGCGGCGGCAGCGGCAAGGACCTGGCCACCGCCGGCGGCGCGGTCGCCGGCGCGGCGATCGGCGCCAATGCCGGCCGCGACCGCGAGCGGATCGAGGAACGCGACGTGCGTCGCTGCGAGACGGTGTCGAACGGACCACCGGACTACTGGGACGTGAGCTATGAATTCCGCGGCGTCGAGCACCATGTGCAGATGAGCGAGCCGCCCGGTCGGACGGTGACGGTGAACCGGCAAGGCATGCCGCGCGAGTGATGCTGAACGGGTGGCCAGCCGCCCGCAGCGGATCTCCCTCCGGCGCTCTTGCCCTGTAAATGCTGGCGCACCGGACGACAGCCGTGCGGCGGCCTAACGGCCCGAGCGGCCCTTGGGCGGTTTGCCGGGCTTGCCCGGAGCGGACAGCTGGAACGGGCTGGCCACGCCGCCCGGCTGGCCCGGAACGGCCGGCTTGCCCGCTGCGGCGGGCTTGGCTGCCGGGACCGGTTTGCCGGCTGCGCCGGGTTTGGCCGGGTTGCCCTGCCTGGGCGCGCCACCGGGCTTGGCCGGCAGACCCTGCTTGGGCACCTTCGGCTTCTTCGGCTTTTTCTTCGCCGTCGCCGCCTGCGGGCCGGTCAGCGGCACCCGGTGATCGGGTTCGAAGCCCGGCTCCTCCTCGCGCGGCAGCACCTGCCCGATCAGCGTCTCGATCGCCGCCAGCAGCGGCACTTCGTCGGCGCAGACCAGCGAAACCGCCTCGCCGCTGGCGCCGGCCCGGCCGGTACGGCCGATGCGGTGGACGTAGTCCTCGGCCACGATCGGCAGGTCGAGGTTGACCACCCGCGGCAGATCGTCGATGTCCAGCCCGCGCGCCGCCACATCGGTCGCCACCAGGATCTGCACCTCCAGCGCCTTGAACCGCTCCAGCGCGCGCAGCCGCGCCGGCTGGTTCTTGTCGCCGTGGATCGCATCGGCGGCGATGCCGCGCGCGGTCAGGGTGGCGACCAGCTGCTCGGCGCCCTTGCGCGTCTTGACGAACACCAGCGCCTGGCCCCAGCGCCGGTCGCGCAGCAGATGGCAGAACAGCTCGGGCTTGCGCTTCTTGTCGACCGGTACCAGCCACTGCGCGACGGTCCTGGCCGCCACGTTGCGCGGGCCGGCCTCGATGCTCAGCGGATCGGCCAGCAGGCCGGCCGCCAGCGTGCGGATCGAGTCGGAGAAAGTGGCCGAGAACAGCAGCACCTGGCGCCGCCGCGGCAAGGCGGCGAACACCGCGTCGAGCTCGCGGGCGAAGCCGAGGTCGAGCATGCGGTCGGCCTCGTCGAGCACCAGCGTGCGCAACTGGCCGAGCTTGACCGCGTTCTGCCCCATCAGGTCGAGCAGCCGGCCCGGCGTGGCCACCAGCACGTCGAGGCCGCGGCGCAGCTTCATCATCTGCGGATTGATGCTGACGCCGCCGTAGGCCACGCCATAGCGCAGCGGCAGCTGCTGGCCGTAGGCGCGGAAGCTCTGGTAGACCTGCTCGGCCAGCTCGCGCGTCGGCACCAGGACCAGCGCGCGCACCGCGTTGCTGCCGACCGGCGGCCCTTCGCCGGCCAGCCGCTGCAGCAGGGGCAGCGCGAAACCGGCCGTCTTGCCGGTGCCGGTCTGGGCGGCCGCCATCAGGTCGCGGCCGGCCAGCACCGCCGGGATGGCCTGCGCCTGCACCGGCGTGGGGGTTTGATAGCCGAGCGCGGCGAGCGCCTGGAGCAGCGGGTCGATCAGACCCAGGGAAGCGAACGTCATCGGGAAAGCGGCCGGCGAAAGTGAAAACAGGCGGAGTCTAGCCCAGCCGGCGCCCGGCGTTCGCGCGGCGCCTGCCGCATGGCCTGGCGAATCGACCGGCGCCGTGCCGGACCTGGGGTTTCGAGGGCGGGTATATCCCTCGATCAGCCCGCGCCGCCCTGCCCCAGCCGCGCCAGCATCGCCTTCACCGCATCGGCGGCCTGCGCCGGCTGCTCGAACGGGAACAGGTGGCCGCCCTCGAAGCGCTCGGTCAGGATGCCGAAGTGGCGCCGCATATGGTCGATGTCGCCCGGCCGCACGTATTCGGACGCGTTGCCGCCGATGAAGCCGGTCGGCACCTTGAGCTGGCCGCGGTAGCGCGGGAAGTCGTGCGGCAGGCCGACGTAGATGCGGTATTCGATCTCGCGCTCGAAGCGCAGCCGCACCCCCTCGCCGGCCGGCACCGTGCCGGCCGCCACGTAGTCGCGCAGGCAGTCGGGATCGAAGCCGGCGAACATGCCGCGGCCCTCGAAATGGCGCACCGCGTGCTCGCGGCTCGGCCATTCGTGCCGCCGCGTGCGCGAGCCGCCGCCGGGCGTCAGCCGTTCGATGAAGCCGAAGCGCTTGCCCAGCCACAGGAGGGTCGAGACGCGGCGGCAGAAGATCGGCGAATCGAGCAGAACCACGGCGCGGAACAGCTCCGGCCGCCGCACCGCGCACAGGAAGGAAAGGAAGCCACCGAGCGAATGGCCGACCGCGATCACCGGCTCGCGGTAGCGCCGCGCGATGTAGTCGAGCGATTCCTCGACCAGGCCGGGCCAGCAGTCGGTCACCGGATAGCGCGGGTCGTGGCCCAGCGTGTCGATGTAGCCGATGTCGTAGCCGGCCTCGAAATGCTGGAGGAACTTGCGGTAGCTGCTGGCCGGGAAGCTGTTGCCATGCGAGAAGTGCAGCGGGATCGGGGTCGGCATTTGAACAAGCAAGCGGTTGCTTGATATGAAGCCGACATTGTAGGCCGGAACCACGCAGGTCGGAATTTATTCCGCCGGCGTCCTTGCCCGGAGCCTCTGTCGGAATAAATTCCGACCTGCCGACCTACCGCTCGTCAGCAACGACCCTTGCATGCCGCCGCGCCGAAGTCGCCGGAATGCACCGTCAAACCCGCTCCTGCCCCACCGGCCCGGCCCGGCCGTCAGCAGCCGGTCGGCCGCCAGCCGCTTCTCCAGCGCCTGTGCCGGCTGCGGCCGGCCCAGCAGATAGCCCTGCACCAGGTCGCAGCCGGCGGCGCGCAGGAAGTCGAACTGGTCGACCGTCTCGACGCCCTCGGCCACCACCTTGAGCCGCATCTTGCGCGCGATGGCGACGATGGCCTCGGTGATCGCCAGGTCGTCGGCGTCGTGCGGGATGCCGGCGACGAAGCCGCGGTCGATCTTGAGCTGGTCGAGCGGGAATTGCTTGAGGCTGACCAGCGAGGAATAGCCGGTGCCGAAGTCGTCGATCGACAGCGCCACCCCCATGTCGCGCAGCCGGTCGAGCAGGATCACCGCTTCGTTCGGCTTCTGCATGATGGTGCTCTCGGTGATCTCCAGCTCCAGCATGGCCGGCGGCAGGCCGCTGCGCTCGAGCGCGGCGCGCACCGTGTCGAGCAGGCTGTCGTCGAACTGGCGCGCCGACAGGTTGACCGCGACGTGCTCGAGCCGGTGGCCGGCGTCGAACCAGGCACGACCCTGGCGGCAGGCCTCGAGCAGCACCCAGGCGCCGATCGGCACGATCAGGCCGTTCTGCTCGGCCAGCGGGATGAAGGTGGCCGGCGGCACCAGGCCGAGTTCCGGATGGCGCCAGCGCAGCAGCGCCTCGACGCCGACGATGGCGCCGCTGGCGGCCGAGACCTGCGGCTGGTAGTGCAGCTCGAACTCGCCGCGATCCAAGGCGTGGCGCAGGCTGTTCTCCAGCAGCAGGTGCTCGAAGGCCTGGGCGTTCATCTCCTTGGAGAAGAACTGGTAGGTGTTCTTGCCGCGCTCCTTGGCGCGGTACATCGCCACGTCGGCGTTCTTCAGCAGGGTCTGCGCGTCGGCGCCGTCGCCCGGGTAGATCGCCACGCCGATGCTGGCGGTGACGAACATCTCCTGGTTCTCGATCACGAAGGCCTGCGCCATCGCCTGCCCGATGCGCTCGGCCACCTCGGCCGCCACGTCGACCGAAGGCAGGTTCTCGAGCACCACGGTGAATTCGTCGCCGCCGAGGCGGGCGACCAGGTCGCGCGTCTTCAGGTGATGGCGCAGCCGCTCGGTGGCGGCCACCAGCAGCCGGTCGCCGGCGCCGTGGCCCAGCGTGTCGTTGATCGCCTTGAAGCGGTCGAGGTCGAGGAACAGCACGGCCAGCAGCGAATGCGATTCGCGCGCGCGGCGGATCTCGGCTTCCAGTTCGGTCAACAGGCCGCTGCGGTTGAGCAGGCCGGTCAGGCCGTCGTGGTTGGCCAGGTAATGCAGCCGCGTCTCGGCTTCCTTGCGGCTGGTGTAGTCGGTGAACACGCCGACGTAGTTGATGATGCGGCCGCCCTGGTCGCGCACCGCCGAGATCGACATCCACACCGGGTACCAGCTGCCGTCGGCGCGGCGATCGCGCATCTCGCCCTGCCAGTGGCCGTCCTGGGCCAGGTGGTCGAGCATTTCGCGGTTGAGCTCGGCGCGCGAGCCCTGCCCGGCCAGCATGCGCGACAGCCGGCCGACCGCCTGCTGCGCCTCGTAGCCGGTGATGCGGGTGAAGGCCGGGTTGACCGCCACGATGCGGTTGTCGGCGTCGGTGATCAGGATGCCCTCGGAGGCCGACTCGAACACCTGCGCCGCCAGCCGCGACTGGCGGTCGGCCTCGACCTGCTGGCTGACGTCGATCGCCACCCCGATCACGGCCGGGCGGCCCTGGTATTCGAACAGCCGGCCGTGCGCCTCGACCCACAGGTAGCTGCCGTCACGCCGCCGCGCGCGGTAGGTGTAGCGCACGCTGTCGACCTCGCCGCTGAGCCGGCGGCGATGGTTCTCGCGCAGCAGCATCAGGTCTTCCGGCGCGGTGAAGGCATCGACCGGCAGGCCGATCATCTGCCCGGCGTCGTCGTAGCCGAGCGTGCGGTAGAGCATGGGATTGACGTAGGCCAGCACGCCGTCCTGCACCACGTAGAGGCCGACCTGCGACAGCTCGACGAAGGCCTGGAACTTGCGCTCCTCGTCGCTCGAGGCCCGGCCGGCGGCTCGCACGGCGACGAATGCGACGAAGCCTGCCGCACCAAGGGCGAGCAGGCCGGTCAACCAGAATGGAAGCTGCGGCGCGACCATGACGGCCATGCCGACGGCTGCGCCCGGCAACAGGGCACGCCGCAATCGGGAGGTCTTCTCCATCGCGCTCTTTTGGTTTGGGGCGGCAGGAGCGTACCGGTCCCAGGATTGTTAAGGCGTCTGTATCCGATCGATTGTAAGTGAAATGCCAAGCATTGCCAGGACCGCGCAAACCCGCATGCAGACGTCATTGCAGCGGTTTCGGCAAGCCGCCTGCCCTGCGGGCCTCCGGCGTCCGCGCACGCAGCACCGGCGGCGCTTATCCACACGGCCGGCCGGGGCGGCGGCGTATAATCGCCGCCTTCGCCCGGTCCCCACCGACACCTCAAGCCAGGTCACGCATCGCCATGTCGTCGTTGTTGCCCCTCCCGCCCCTGCCCCCCGCCGGCCAACGCACCCGCCTCGCCCTGCCGGCCGGTTCGAGCGACGCCGCCCTGCTGGCCGAGCTGTCGCAGCAGAGCCGACCGCTGCTGGTGATCACCGCCGATGCGCAGCAGGCCGTGCGCCTGCGCGACGAGATCGCCTGGTTCGCGCCCGGCCGCACGGTGGCGCTGCTGCCCGACTGGGAGACGCTGCCCTACGACAGCTTCTCGCCGCACCACGACCTGATCTCGGAACGGCTGGCCACGCTGTGGCAGATCCGCCAGGGCCAGGCCGAGGTCATCATCGTGCCGGCCCAGACCGCGCTGATGCCGCTGCCGCCGGTCGAGTACCTGACCGCCTACACCTTCCTGCTCAAGGCCAAGACCCGGCTCGACGTCGAAAAGCTGCGCGCCGACCTGGCCTTCGCCGGCTACAGCCACGTCACCCAGGTCTACGGCCCCGGCGAGTTCTCGATCCGCGGCGGCCTGGTCGACCTGTTCCCGATGGGCTCGCCGCTGCCCTACCGGCTCGACCTGTTCGACGACGAGATCGAGACGATCCGCACCTTCGACGTCGACACCCAGCGCAGCATCTACCCGGTGCCCGAGATCCGCCTGTTGCCGGCGCGCGAGTTCCCGCTCGACGACGGCGGCCGGACCAAGTTCCGCTCGCGCTTCCGCGAGGTGTTCGAGGGCGATCCGAGCAAGTCGCGCATCTACAAGGACATCTCCAGCGGCCTGATCCCGCCCGGCGTCGAGTACTACCTGCCGCTGTTCTTCGACCACACCGCCACGGTGTTCGACTACGTCGGCGGCGAGGCGCTGCTGGTGCAGCACGGCGAGCTGATGCAGGCGGCCGAGCGCTTCTGGGCGATACCCAGAGCCGCTACAAGATGCTGGCCGGCGACCGCGACCGGCCGCTGCTGCCGCCGGCCGAGCTGTTCATCGCGGTCGACCGCTTCTTCACGCTGATGAAGCCCTACCGCCGGATCGAGCTGACGCCGGCCGGCCCGGCGGTCGAGAACGCCGCCGAGACCGCCTGGCGCGAAGCGAGCGCCGCGCTGCCCGACCTGCGCGTCGACCGCCGCGCCGACAATCCGGTCGCCAAGCTGGCCGGCTTCGTCGCCGCCTTCCCCGGCCGGGTGTTGCTGCTGGCCGAATCGCTGGGCCGGCGCGAGACGCTGTCGCAGTACTTCGCCGAATACGGCCTCAAGGTCGCCGCCTGCGAGACCTGGGCCGAGTTCGAGGCCGCCGGCGCGCGCGTGATGCTCGGCGTGTCGCCGCTGGCCGGCGGCTTCATCGCGGCGGCGGCGACCGTGGCCGTGATCACCGAGGCCGACCTCTACGGCCAGGCCTCGACCGCCAGCCGGCGCAAGGCGCAGAAGCGCAGCAACGCCGAGGGCATGCTGCGCGACCTGTCCGAGCTCAAGGTCGGCGACCCGGTGGTGCACGAGCAGCACGGCATCGGCCGCTACCAGGGCCTGATCAGCATGGACCTGGGCGAAGGCGCCACCGAGATGCTGCTGCTCGAGTACTCCGGCGGCGACAAGCTCTACGTGCCGGTGGCCCAGCTCCACGTCATCAGCCGCTACGCCGGCGGCAGCGAGGAAGGCGCGCCGCTGCACAAGCTCGGCTCGGGCCAGTGGGAAAAGGCCAAGCGCCGCGCCGCCGAGCAGGTGCGCGACACCGCCGCCGAACTGCTCAACCTGTATGCCCGCCGCGCCGCGCGCGAGGGCTACGCCTTCGGCTTCAAGGTGCACGACTACGAGGCCTTCGCCGCCGGCTTCGGCTTCGAGGAGACCGCCGACCAGGCCGCCGCCATCGAGGCGGTGATCGCCGACATGACCTCGGGCAAGCCGATGGACAGGTTGATCTGCGGCGACGTCGGCTTCGGCAAGACCGAGGTCGCGCTGCGCGCTGCCTACGTCGCGGTGGCCGACGGCAAGCAGGTGGCGGTGCTGGTGCCGACCACGCTGCTGGCCGAGCAGCACTACCAGAACTTCGCCGACCGCTTCGCCGACCTGCCGGTGCGGGTGGCCGAACTCTCGCGCTTCCGCAACAAGAAGGAGATCGACGCCGCGGTGAAGGGCATGGCCGAGGGCAGCATCGACATCGTCATCGGCACCCACAAGCTGGTGCAGGACGGCGTGAAGTTCAAGAACCTCGGCCTCGTCATCATCGACGAGGAGCACCGCTTCGGCGTGCGCCAGAAGGAACAGCTCAAGGCGCTGCGCAACGAGGTCGACGTGCTGACGCTGACCGCCACTCCGATCCCGCGCACGCTGGCGATGAGCCTCGAAGGCCTGCGCGATTTCTCGGTGATCGCCACCGCGCCGAGCCGCCGGCTGGCGATCAAGACCTTCGTCGCCAACTGGAGCGACGGCGTGATCCGCGAGGCGGTGCTGCGCGAGCTCAAGCGCGGCGGCCAGGTGTTCTTCCTGCACAACGAGGTCGACACCATCGAGAACATGCGCGAGAAGCTGACCGCGCTCTTGCCCGAGGCGCGCATCGGCGTGGCGCACGGCCAGATGCGCGAGCGCGAGCTCGAGCACGTGATGCGCGACTTCAACCAGCAGCGCTTCAACCTGCTGCTGTGCACCACCATCATCGAGACCGGCATCGACATCCCGAACGCCAACACCATCATCATGAACCGGGCCGACAAGTTCGGCCTGGCGCAGCTGCACCAGATGCGCGGCCGGGTCGGCCGCTCGCACCACCAGGCCTATGCCTACCTGCTGGTGCCCGACGTGAAGTCGCTGACGGCCTCGGCGGCCAAGCGGCTGGAGGCGATCCAGGCGATGGAGGAGCTCGGCTCGGGCTTCTACCTCGCCATGCACGACCTCGAGATCCGCGGCGCCGGCGAAGTGCTCGGCGACGACCAGAGCGGCGAGATGCAGGAGATCGGCTTCTCGCTCTACTCGGCCATGCTGAACGAAGCAGTGAAGGCGCTGAAGAAGGGCGTCGAGCCCGACCTCAACGCGCCGCTCGGCGTCGCCACCGAGATCAACCTGCACGCGCCGGCGCTGCTGCCCGACGACTACTGCCCCGACGTGCACGAGCGGCTGGTGCTGTACAAGCGGCTGGCCAACTGCGAGACGGCCGACGAACTCGACGACATGCAGCAGGAGCTGATCGACCGCTTCGGCCTGTTGCCGCCGCCGGCGCGCATCCTGCTCGACTGCCACCGGCTGCGGCTGATCGCCAAGCCGATGGGCGTGCTCAAGCTCGACGCGTCGGACGCCGCGATCTCGGTGCAGTTCGCCGCGCAGAACGCGATCGACCCGATGAAGATCATCAAGCTGATCCAGCAGAAGCGGAACTACAAGCTGGCCGGCCAGGACCGCCTGCGGGTCGAGACCGCCCTGCCCGATCCGGCCATGCGCGCGGCGCGGGTGAAGGAGCTGCTGTTCGAGCTGACCTAGGCCGTGCTCCCGGGCTGCATACATTCCGCAACATGCGCGCGCGAAGATAGCGCATTCCAAAACAAGCACTTCGCCGCAAGCCGCCCCAGAGCTGGCGTAGCGGCGGGAACGACCGGCTTGTACGACCGGTCTTTTTTCACCAGAATCGACTCAAACCGGAGGACGTAATGACCGCAGTACCCGAGCTGAACCTGCCGATGACCGGCAACCAGGCCTTCGACACCGCCGCCCTCCGCGGCACGCGTTACGTGCTCTATTTCTACCCCAAGGACAACACGCCCGGCTGCACCACCGAGGGCGGCGACTTCCGCGACAAGCACGATGCCTTCCTCGCCGCCGGCTGCAAGGTGTTCGGCGCCAGCCGTGACAGCATCAAGTCGCACGAAGGCTTCAAGGCCAAGATGGGCTTCCCGTTCGAACTGGTGTCCGACCCGGACGAAACGCTGTGCGAAGCCTTCGGCGTGATGAAGATGAAGAATATGTACGGCAAGCAGGTGCGCGGCGTGGAACGCAGCACCTTCGTGGTGGACGAGGAAGGAGAGATCGTGCGCGAGTGGCGCGGCGTCAAGGTGCCGAACCATGTCGACGAAGTGCTAGCCTACGTTGAGAGCCTGAAATGACCGAAACGCCCGTCCGCCCCGACGGGCGTTTTGCTTTTGTGATCCCCGCTTCGTGATCCCACCCGACCAGAGGAAGCCCATGGCCGCCCGTAAAGCCCCCGCCAAGCAATCCGCGACCAAGCTGTTCGTGCTGGATACCAACGTGCTGATGCACGACCCGACCAGCCTGTTCCGTTTCGAAGAACACGACGTCTGCCTGCCGATGGTGACGCTCGAGGAACTCGACGGCCACAAGAAGGGCATGAGCGAAGTCGCTCGCAACGCCCGCCAGGCCAGCCGCTTCCTCGACGACATCGTCAGCGGCAAGGAGAGCGAGATCGTCCGCGGCGTGGCGCTGTCCGGCCCGTCCAAGGGCATGGCCAGCGGCAGCCTGTTCCTGCAGACCCAGGCCACCCGCGTCGAGCTGCCGGCCGACCTGCCGGTCGGCAAGGCCGACAACCAGATCCTCACCGTGGTGATGGAACTGGCCCAGCAGCATCCCAAGCGCGAGGTCGTGCTGGTGTCCAAGGACATCAACATGCGCATCAAGGCCCGTGCGCTGGGCCTGGCCGCCGAGGACTACTTCAACGACCAGGTGCTCGAGGACACCGACCTGCTCTACACCGGCGTGCGCGAGATCGACCAGGAGTTCTGGGAGAAGAACGGCAAGGACATGAAGAGCTGGCAGGAAGGCGGCCGCGCCTATTACCAGCTCAAGGGCGGCGACTGCGCCAGCCTGTTGCTCAACCAGATGGTGTGGCAGGAGGCCGAGAAGCCCTTCCTCGCCATGGTCAAGTCGGTCGAGGGCAAGACCGCGGTACTCGAGTCGATCAAGGACTACAGCCATCCGAAGAACGCGATCTGGGGCATCACCGCGCGCAACCGCGAACAGAACTTCGCCATCAACCTCTTGATGAACCCGGACATCGACTTCGTCACCCTGCTGGGCCAGGCCGGCACCGGCAAGACGCTGCTGACGCTGGCGTCGGCGCTGATGCTGACGCTGGAGGAGAAGCGCTACACCGAGATCATCATGACCCGCGTCACCGTGCCGGTCGGCGAGGACATCGGCTTCCTGCCCGGGACCGAGGAGGAAAAGATGGCGCCGTGGATGGGCGCGCTCGAGGACAACCTCGACGTGCTGAACCAGACCGACGGCGAATCGGGCGAATGGGGCCGCGCCGCCACGCGCGACCTGATCCGCTCGCGCATCAAGGTGAAGTCGCTCAACTTCATGCGCGGCCGCACCTTCCTCAACAAGTTCCTGATCATCGACGAGGCGCAGAACCTCACTCCCAAGCAGATGAAGACGCTGATCACCCGCGCCGGTCCCGGCACCAAGGTGGTCTGCCTCGGCAACATCGCCCAGATCGACACGCCCTACCTGACCGAGGGCAGCTCGGGCCTGACCTACGTGGTCGACCGCTTCAAGGGCTGGGGCCACTCGGGCCACGTCACGCTGCAGCGCGGCGAGCGCTCGCGGCTGGCCGACCACGCGGCCGAAGTGCTGTAGCCGGGCTTGCCGCCTCGCAAGGCCCGCCTGCCGGATCCGGCGGCGGGCCTTTTGCATGGCCGCGCATCAGTGCGTGGGCACGCCTTCGCGCCATTCCGGCCAGCGCGCCACCAGGTCGCGCACCCAGGGCATGCCGGCGCGATAGAGGTTCTCGGTCGAGATCGGGAAGCCGCCCGAATCGGCCTTGAGCGAGGCATAGGCGCTCTGGCCCGGATAGGGCCGGTCGAAATTGGCGCCGGTGCGCAGTACCGCCAGCCGCCGCACGTCGAGCCGGCCGGCCTGCTGGCCGCGCAGCAGCGCGTTGTAGGTCGCGTTGTCCTCCTGCTGGGTGGTGCAGTAGTTGCCCTCGCCGTCGCTGAGCAGCTTGGTCCATTCGCGCGCATGCTGGCCGAGCCGATGGCCGTGCCACCAGGTATCGCCGGCCAGCGTGTCGCACTGGATCACGCGCGGCGGCTGGCTCGCCGCCCGCTCGCGATAGAGCCGGCGATAGGCGCGCGCCTTGTCGCTGTCGGCCAGCACGGTGCCGGCGCTGAGCGCCAGCACGCGTTGCAGCAGCGCCTCGTCGAGCCGGAATGCCTCGGTCCGGTAGTCGAAGGCCGGCTTGTCGCCCGGCCCCTTGCTCATCACGCCGAAGTAACCGGTCTTCCAGCCGGCCGGCGCCTCGCGCGGGTCGATCTCGTGGGCGATGCCGAAATCGACCAGCCAGCGCGCCCAGGCAGCCGAGCCGAGCGTGCCCTGGGCCGGATCGATGCCGGCAATGCCGGCGATCAGGAAGTAGCTGCGGCGCAGATCGAGCTGCGGCGCCAGCGCGACCGCCAGCGTCGAAGCCGCGGCATTGGCATGGCCCATGCCGGTGGTCAGCAGGCAGACGTCGTCGGCATTGCACAGCAGCGCCGGGTAATCGGCCGACAGGCCGGCGACCGGCACCTTGTCGACCAGGTTCAGCGGCTTGATCCACGGCTCGGCCTCGGGCCGAACATGCTGATGATCAGCAGCTTGACCGGGCGCGGCGCCGTGGGGGAATCCGCGGCGCGGCCGGACGCGGTAGCGGCCAGGGCGGCCAGGGTTGCTGCCAGCAGTGCAGTTCGCTTGTGCATGGTTTTCTCCTCGATTCGATTGTGGGTATGGGATGGCGAGTCTCCGTCGCCAAGCCGGGCCTGCTGCGGCACCCGGCACGGTAAATCACAATGGCATGAAAGTCGGCGGCGGCGCAGCATGGCGGGAATGCTCGTCATCGGCGGCGGCATGCCACGGCGATGTCCCGTCCACGGCTCGCCGGCAGGGCCTATCCTGCATAGGTGGATCGCGCCGCCCCGACAGCGATGCCGCAACCGATTCCGGGAGATTTTCATGGCCACCTCCGCCTCCACCGACGATGCCGCCCTCGCCTTCGCGCTCGCCTGCCCCAAGGCCGAGCTGCACGTCCATATCGAGGGCACGCTCGAACCCGAGCTCGCCTTCGCGCTGGCCCAGCGCAACGACATCGACTTCCCCTATGCCAGCACCGATGCGCTGCGCGCCGCCTACGATTTCAGCGATCTGCAGTCGTTTCTCGATCTCTACTACGCCTGCGCCGACGTGCTGCGCTGCGAGGCCGACTTCCACGACCTGATGCTGGCCTACCTGCGTCGTGCCCACCGGGACGGCATCGTCCACGCCGAAATCTTCTTCGACCCGCAGACCCATACCGCACGCGGCATCGGCTTCGAGACGGTGCTGAACGGGCTCGAAGCCGGCGCTGCCACCGCGCAGGCCGAATGCGGCATCAGCAGTCGATTGATCCTCTGCTTCCTGCGCCACCTGAGCGAAGAAGACGGCTTCGCGACGCTGGCCCAGGCCGAACCTTACCTGGCCCGTATCCATGGCTTCGGCCTCGACTCGAGCGAACGCGGCCATCCACCGGTCAAGTTCGAGCGCCTGTTCGCCCGCTGCCGCGCCCTGGGCAAGCCGGTCGTCGCCCATGCCGGCGAAGAAGGTCCGCCGGACTACATCTACCAGGCACTCGACCTGCTCGGAGTGAGCCGCATCGACCACGGCGTGCGGGCCAGCGAAGACCCGGCGCTGCTGGAGCGGCTTGCGCGCGAGCAGATCGCGCTGACCGTCTGCCCGCTGTCGAACGTGCGCCTGCGGGTCTTCCCGCAGATGGCGATGCACACGCTGCCGCAGCTGATCGGCGCCGGCCTGAAGATCACGCTCAACAGCGACGACCCGGCCTATTTCGGCGGCTATCTCGGCGACAATATCCGCGCGGTACAGGCGGCGTTCGGCTGGGATGCGAAGACTTGGTACGGATTGGCGCGCAACAGCCTGGAGGCGAGCTTCGCGGACGAATCGGACAAGGCGGCCTGGATTGAACGGCTGGACAGGGCTTATGCGGAACTGCGATGACTGACAGTTGATTGCAGCGTGAATAGAAAAAAAGCCCCGCATGATCCCTGCGGGGCTTTTCCTTTAACGGCTACAGGTGCTGAAACCCATCGATCACGCGGATTCAGATTCCAATCGCTGCCAATACATATCGCAAATCCGGAAACGAAATAGCAAAACAAAACGCCCCGAACATCAGTTCGGGGCGTTCTAGAGGGAGCCTGGCGATGACCTACTTTCACACGGGTATACCGCACTATCATCGGCGCGACGTCGTTTCACGGTCCTGTTCGAGATGGGAAGGCGTGGGTCCAACGTGCTATGGTCGCCAAGCATTAACTTGGGAGCCCGATCAACTCTCTGATCAGCACTCATATTCGTTCGGCCGGTATCTCACCAGCCTCACATGGAAGAAGTAACTCTTTAGGTTGACCGACTCGACCTCGCAAACCCTGCCCTCTCAGGCATCTTGGGTTATAGGATCAAGCCTCACGGGCAATTAGTATCGGTTAGCTTAACGCATTACTGCGCTTCCACACCCGACCTATCAACGTCCTGGTCTCGAACGACCCTTCAGGGGATCAAGTCCCCAGGGAAGTCTCATCTTAAGGCAAGTTTCGCGCTTAGATGCTTTCAGCGCTTATCTCTTCCGAACTTAGCTACCCGGCGATACGACTGGCGTCATAACCGGTACACCAGAGGTTCGTCCACTCCGGTCCTCTCGTACTAGGAGCAGCCCCCTTCAAACTTCCAACGCCCACTGCAGATAGGGACCAAACTGTCTCACGACGTTTTAAACCCAGCTCACGTACCACTTTAAATGGCGAACAGCCATACCCTTGGGACCGGCTACAGCCCCAGGATGTGATGAGCCGACATCGAGGTGCCAAACTCCCCGTCGATGTGAACTCTTGGGAGGAATCAGCCTGTTATCCCCGGCGTACCTTTTATCCGTTGAGCGATGGCCCTTCCATACAGAACCACCGGATCACTATGTCCTGCTTTCGCACCTGCTCGACTTGTCAGTCTCGCAGTCAAGCATCCTTATGCCATTGCACTATCAGTACGATTTCCGACCGTACCTAGGATACCTTCGAGCTCCTCCGTTACACTTTGGGAGGAGACCGCCCCAGTCAAACTGCCTACCATGCACGGTCCCCGATCCGGATGACGGACCTAGGTTAGAACCTCAAACACACCAGGCTGGTATTTCAACGTCGGCTCCACGAGAACTAGCGTCCCCGCTTCAAAGCCTCCCAGCTATCCTACACAAGTCTGTTCAAAGTCCAATGCAAAGCTACAGTAAAGGTGCACGGGGTCTTTCCGTCTAGCAGCGGGGAGATTGCATCTTCACAAACATTTCAACTTCGCTGAGTCTCGGGTGGAGACAGTGTGGCCATCGTTACGCCATTCGTGCGGGTCGGAACTTACCCGACAAGGAATTTCGCTACCTTAGGACCGTTATAGTTACGGCCGCCGTTTACTGGGGCTTCGATCAAGAGCTTGCACCCCATCACTTAACCTTCCAGCACCGGGCAGGCGTCACACCCTATACGTCCACTTTCGTGTTAGCAGAGTGCTGTGTTTTTAATAAACAGTCGCAGCCACCTTTTCACTGCAACCCCATCGGCCTTCGCCTGTACAGGCTACAACCTACCGGGGCACACCTTCTCCCGAAGTTACGGTGTCAATTTGCCGAGTTCCTTCACCCGAGTTCTCTCAAGCGCCTTAGAATTCTCATCCTACCCACCTGTGTCGGTTTGCGGTACGGTCAATCTGTAACTGAAGCTTAGCGGCTTTTCCTGGAAGCAGAGCATCAACCACTTCGTCTGCAAGCAGACTCGTCATCACGCCTCAGCTTAGTCTCGCGGATTTGCCTACGAGACACGCCTACACGCTTAAACCGGGACTTCCAACACCCGGCTGCCTAGCTTTCTCCGTCCCCACATCGCATTACAGATTGGTACGGGAATATTAACCCGTTTCCCATCGACTACGCATTTCTGCCTCGCCTTAGGGCCGACTCACCCTGCGCCGATGAACGTTGCGCAGGAAACCTTGGTTTTCGCGACAGGGACTTTCACCTGTTTATCGCTACTCATGTCAGCATTCGCACTTCCGATACCTCCAGCAGACTTCACAATCCACCTTCGCAGGCCTACGGAACGCTCCTCTACCATATGCCTTACGGCATATCCTAGCTTCGGTTCATAGTTTGAGCCCCGTTACATCTTCCGCGCAGGACGACTCGACCAGTGAGCTATTACGCTTTCTTTAAATGATGGCTGCTTCTAAGCCAACATCCTGGCTGTCTATGCCTTCCACCTCGTTTTCCACTTAACTATGCATTTGGACCTTAGCTGAGGGTCTGGTTGTTTCCCTTTCGACACCGGACGTTAGCACCCGATGTCTGTCTCCCACGCTCGCACTTTCCGGTATTCAGAGTTTGCCATGGTTTGGTAAGTCGCGATGACCCCTAGCCATAACAGTGCTTTACCCCGGAAGTGATACGTGAGGCACTACCTAAATAGTTTTCGAGGAGAACCAGCTATTTCCAGATTTGTTTAGCCTTTCACCCTATCCACAGCTCATCCCTAGTTTTGCAACACTAGTGGGTTCGGTCCTCCAGTGGGTGTTACCCCACCTTCAACCTGGCCATGGATAGATCATCTGGTTTCGGGTCTACACCCAGCAACTGAACGCCCTATTCGGACTCGCTTTCGCTACGCCTCCCCTACTCGGTTAAGCTCGCTACTGAATGTAAGTCGCTGACCCATTATACAAAAGGTACGCAGTCACCCCTTACGAGGCTCCCACTGTTTGTATGCATCCGGTTTCAGGTTCTATTTCACTCCGCTCCCGCGGTTCTTTTCGCCTTTCCCTCACGGTACTGGTTCACTATCGGTCGATCACGAGTATTTAGCCTTGGAGGATGGTCCCCCATCTTCAGACAGGATTTCACGTGTCCGCCCTACTTCTCGTACGCTCAGTACCACCGATCGCTTTTCACATACGGGCTATCACCCACTATGGCCGGACTTTCCATTCCGTTCTGTTAAGCGTTCGACTATCACGTACAGGCTCTTCCCCTTTCGCTCGCCACTACTGGGGAATCTCGGTTGATTTCTTTTCCTGCAGCTACTTAGATGTTTCAGTTCACTGCGTTCGCCTCTCATACCCTATGGATTCAGGTATGGATACCCTTGCGGGTGGGTTTCCCCATTCGGACATGCCCGGATCAAAGCTTCATTGCCAGCTCCCGAGCCTTTTCGCAGGCTTGCGCGTCCTTCATCGCCTGTGATCGCCAAGCATCCACCAGATGCACTTATTCGCTTGACCCTATAACCTAAAATGCCTAAGCATCGATTACAGGTGTTTGCGATGCCAGATCCATTCTTTCGAACGATCCAGCTGTCGATACAATCAACCCATTGCAGTCCTTTACAACTCCCCAGGCAACTTTCATCGCCCAGTTCGTCATTGAACTACATTGGTTACTTCTTCCATTTTTTTAAAGATCAAGTACAGACTTTCGTCCATTCGGCCAAGAAGCCAAACAATAAAATACTCCGCCATGCGACTCTCGTCGCAACGCTCAATATTCTCTTGTCTGGACTCTCGTTCCTGTCCACATCCTCCCGTTCCGCTTTCCAGCCCGGCAACGATGTGGTGGAGGCAGACGGGATCGAACCGACGACCCCCTGCTTGCAAAGCAGGTGCTCTCCCAGCTGAGCTATGCCCCAATCGAGTTACTGGTGGGTCAGATAGGAATCGAACCTATGACCCCCGCCTTATCAAGACGGTGCTCTAACCGACTGAGCTACTGACCCAGCTCCCGTACTTCTCTAACTACTACAACCGATAAGTGTAGACACTTGGCTACAGCGCCATTTTCTCTAGAAAGGAGGTGATCCAGCCGCAGGTTCCCCTACGGCTACCTTGTTACGACTTCACCCCAGTCATGAATCCTACCGTGGTAACCGGCCTCCTAAGGTTAGCCTAGCTACTTCTGGTAGAACCCACTCCCATGGTGTGACGGGCGGTGTGTACAAGGCCCGGGAACGTATTCACCGCAGCATGCTGATCTGCGATTACTAGCGATTCCGACTTCATGCAGTCGAGTTGCAGACTGCAATCCGGACTACGATCGGCTTTCTGGGATTGGCTCCACCTCGCGGCTTGGCAACCCTCTGTACCGACCATTGTATGACGTGTGAAGCCCTACCCATAAGGCCATGAGGACTTGACGTCATCCCCACCTTCCTCCGGTTTGTCACCGGCAGTCTCCTTAAAGTGCTCAACTGAATGGTAGCAACTAAGGACAAGGGTTGCGCTCGTTGCGGGACTTAACCCAACATCTCACGACACGAGCTGACGACAGCCATGCAGCACCTGTGTCCAGGTTCCCTTTCGGGCACCGCCAAATCTCTTCGGCATTCCTGGCATGTCAAGGGTAGGTAAGGTTTTTCGCGTTGCATCGAATTAATCCACATCATCCACCGCTTGTGCGGGCCCCGTCAATTCCTTTGAGTTTTAATCTTGCGACCGTACTCCCCAGGCGGTCTACTTCACGCGTTAGCTGCGTTACTAAGGTATTGCTACCCCAACAACTAGTAGACATCGTTTAGGGCGTGGACTACCAGGGTATCTAATCCTGTTTGCTCCCCACGCTTTCGTGCATGAGTGTCAGTGCTATCCCAGGGGGCTGCCTTCGCCATCGGTGTTCCTCCACATCTCTACGCATTTCACTGCTACACGTGGAATTCCACCCCCTCTGACGCACTCTAGCCACGCAGTCCTCAATGCAGTTCCCAGGTTAAGCCCGGGGATTTCACATCAAGCTTACGTAACCACCTGCGCACGCTTTACGCCCAGTAATTCCGATTAACGCTCGCACCCTACGTATTACCGCGGCTGCTGGCACGTAGTTAGCCGGTGCTTATTCTTCCGGTACTCTCAGTTGCATGGGTATTAACCACGCAGATTTGCTCCCGGACAAAAGAGCTTTACAACCCGAAGGCCTTCTTCACTCACGCGGCATGGCTGGATCAGGCTTGCGCCCATTGTCCAAAATTCCCCACTGCTGCCTCCCGTAGGAGTCTGGGCCGTGTCTCAGTCCCAGTGTGGCGGATCATCCTCTCAGACCCGCTACGGATCGTCGCCTTGGTGAGCCTTTACCCCACCAACTAGCTAATCCGACATCGGCCGCTCATATAGCGCAAGGTCTTGCGATCCCTGCTTTCATCCGTAGATCTCATGCGGTATTAGCGTAACTTTCGCTACGTTATCCCCACTACACGGTACGTTCCGATGCATTACTCACCCGTTCGCCACTAACCTGGGAGCAAGCCCCCAAGTCCGTTCGACTTGCATGTGTAAAGCATGCCGCCAGCGTTCAATCTGAGCCAGGATCAAACTCTTGAGTTCAATCTCTGTTTAAATTGCTTCATTTGGCGTATTGCAAAATCAAAACCGTCGAAACGATTTCAATTCAACGTAAGCCTTGGCATCCTTCGCCAAGCGCCTACGCTTATCGGTTGTATCTTGTTAAAGAGCGTTTGCTTTCGCACTCAAACTCGGCTAGACTCGTTCGTTTTCGCTTCGTTTTCGTCTGCGTCAGCAGCAGAGATGCGAACTATACGGATCACCGCCAGACTCGTCAACACCTTCGTGCAAGAATTTTCAAAACGGGTCTCGCAGACCTGCTTGCCCCATATATAAGAGGTCGCGGCACTCCCTCTCTATATGTCCTGACGATGTTCTGAAGTCCCTCTCCTAGCGGCTGTTCCAGCCGCGGTATTGCGGCAGGTTGTCGCGCGTCACCAAAGTGGTCGGCAGCAGGATCATCCGGTTGGCCGGCACCTTGCCGTTCAGGATGTCGTATCCCACGTTCACCGCGGTCCTGGCCATCAGATAAGGATCCTGGCTCGCCGACGCCCGGATCAGACTGTCCGACTTGAGCGCCTGTTCGATGTCGGGCGCACCGTCCACCGAAGCGATGATCATCCGGCTCCGCCCGGCCTTGCGTGCGGCGATGTCGGCGCCGAGCGCCTGCGGGTCGTTGATCGCGAACACCGCATCGATATCGTCGAAACGTTCGAGCTGGGTCTGCATCAATTGCATCCCGCCCCAGCGAGATGCCTTGCCGTCACCGTCATAGGACAGCACCTTGATCGCGGGGAAACGGGCAAAGGCGCTGCGGCAACCACTCACCCGGTCGGTGACCGACGAGACCGGCGGCCCCGACTGGATCACCACCCGGCCTTGCCCATGCAGCGAGTTGGCAAGATAGGTACAGGCCAGCTCGCCCGCCTGGTGGTTGTCGGTCAGCACCGTGGCATCGACGCCTTCGGTACGGACATCCACCGCAACAACCACGATGCCGGCCGCCTGCGCATCGCGGATCACCGGCCTGAGCTTGGCCGGGTCGGCCGCGTTCAACAGAATCAGGTCGACCTTGTCCGCGATGAAGCGCCGCAGCTGCAGTTGCTGCTTGTGCAAGGAATAGTCGCTGGCCAGCGTGGTGAGCTGCACGGACGGGTTGATCTGCCGCGCCTGTGCCTCCGCGCCATGGATCAGCGCCGTGTAGAAAGGATTGGCCAGCGAGCCGACGCTGAAGCCCACGCGCAGCAAGGGCCTCGGCGCATCGGTCGCACAGGCGCCGCCCAGCAGCAGCATGGCTCCCAGCCATCTCGTCCAGTTCGTCTTCATTTCGTATCCATCTGCGCACTGCAGGCGCCTCTGGATTCACTCTAGTACGAAGCCATGGCCGGCACAGGCAATAAAAAACCCCGCCGGAGCGGGGTTCTTCATATACAGCCGGCGCGTATTACAGCTGGCCGGCGTTCTCGGCCAGGTACTTGGCGACGCCGTCGGCATCGGCCTTCATGCCGGCCTTACCCTTGTTCCAGCCGGCCGGGCAGACCTCGCCGTGCTCTTCGGTGAACTGCAGGGCGTCGACGGTACGCAGCGTTTCGTCGATGTTGCGGCCCAGCGGCAGGTCGTTGACCAGCTGGTGGCGGACCACGCCGTCGCGATCGATCAGGAAGGTGCCGCGGAAGGCGACGCCGTCGTCGCTCTCGACGTCATAGGCCTTGGCGATCTCGTGCTTCACGTCGGCCACCAGGGTGTAGCCGACCGGGCCGATGCCGCCCTTGTCGACCGGTGTGTTGCGCCAGGCGCTGTGGGTGAACTGGCTGTCGATCGAGACGCCGATCACTTCGACGTTGCGCTTCTTGAACTCTTCCAGGCGGTGATCGAAGGCGATCAGCTCGGACGGGCAGACGAAGGTGAAGTCCAGCGGATAGAAGAACAGCACGGCGTACTTGCCCTTGGAAGCGCCGGACAGCGTGTAGTTTTCGACGATCTCGCCATTGCCCAGCACGGCGGCGGCGGTGAAATCGGGGGCTTTCTTGCCAACGAGGACGGCCATATCGGTTCTCCTGAAGTCGTTTGAACGAGTGGTTGAAGCTAGACGCCGAAATTTAGGCCGCGGGCGGCCTGGCGTCCAATTTAAAAAGCTCAATGTTGCGATAGGATTTCACTATCCGAATTCGCCGACCCTAGGCGAAACCTTCAGAGCGCGGACCGGCGTTTCGGTTCCCTGCCCGCCTCAGGTCTTGGGCAGCGTGACGCCGACCTGGCCCTGGTATTTGCCGCCGCGATCGCGGTAGGACGTCTCGCAGATGTCGTCCGGATCGGCTTCGAGGAACAGCACCTGGGCGCAGCCCTCACCGGCGTAGATCTTGGCCGGCAGCGGCGTGGTGTTGGAGAACTCCAGCGTGACGTAGCCTTCCCACTCGGGCTCGAACGGCGTGACGTTGACGATGATGCCGCAGCGCGCATAGGTCGATTTGCCGAGGCAGATGGTCAGCACGTTGCGCGGGATGCGGAAGTATTCGACGGTGCGTGCTAGCGCGAACGAGTTGGGCGGGATGATGCAGTAGCCCTTGCCGGAGACGTCGACGAAGCTGTTCTGGTCGAAGTTCTTCGGGTCGACGATGGTCGAGTTGAGGTTGGTGAAGACCTTGAATTCGTCGGCGCAGCGGATGTCGTAGCCGTAGCTCGAGGTGCCGTAGGAGACGATCTTCTGCTCGTTCACATAGCGCACCTGGCCGGGCTCGAACGGCTCGATCATGCCGTGTTCCTGCGCCATCCGGCGGATCCAGCGGTCGGACTTGATGCTCATTCCCTTGCTCCGTGCGTTCGCGGCGGCTATGCGCCGCGGATATGCGATTAAGTGTTCTGGATGACGATCTTCGGCAGCTTAGCCGAGAAATCCCGCGCCTTCTCGCCGATCTTGACCGCGACCTTGCGCGCGATGGCCTTGTAGAGGCCGGCCACGGTACCGCCCGGGTCAGCCGCCACGCTGGGCTTGCCGGCGTCGGTCGAGAGCCGGATCGACATCTCGAGCGGCAACTGGCCGAGCAGCTCGACGCCGTACTCGCCGGCCATCCGCGCGCCGCCGCCCTCGCCGAAGATCGCCTCGACATGGCCGCAGTTCGAGCAGATGTGCATCGCCATGTTCTCGACCACGCCGACCACCGGCACGCCGACCTTCTCGAACATCTTGAGGCCCTTGCGCGCGTCGAGCAGGGCGATGTCCTGCGGCGTGGTCACGATCACCGCGCCGGTCACCGGCACGCGCTGGCTCAGCGTCAGCTGGATGTCGCCGGTGCCGGGCGGCAGGTCGATCAGCAGGTAGTCGAGGTCGTCCCAGCGCGTGTCGTTCAAGAGCTGCATCAGCGCCTGGGTCACCATCGGGCCGCGCCAGACCATCGGCTGCTCGGCATCGATCAGGAAGCCGATCGACATCGCCTGCAGGCCGTAGGCGCGCAGCGGGACGATGGACTTGCCGTCGGGCGATTCGGGCTTCTGCTCCTGCAGGCCCAGCATCATCGGCTGCGACGGACCGTAGATGTCGGCGTCGAGGATGCCGACGCGGGCCCCTCCGCGGCCAGCGCCAGCGCCAGGTTGACCGCGGTGGTCGACTTGCCGACGCCGCCCTTGCCGCTGGCGACGGCGATGATGTTCTTCACGCCCGGCAGCGGCGTAAGGCCGCGCTGCACGGTATGCGGCTCGATCTGGGTCATGACCTTCACCGTGGCGTTCGACACCCCGGCCACCTGCTGCAATACGCCTTCGATCTGCGCCGCCAGCTCGGCATGGCGGCTCAGCGCCGGGTAAGGCAGGCACAGCGTGAGGCTGGCCTGGCCGTCCTCGCACTTGAGATCGCGCACCGCGCGCATGGCGACGTAGTCGCGGCCGGTGTCGGGATCGATGCAGGTCTTCAGCGCGTCGAGCAGTTCGGCTTGGCTGGTCATATCGGCAAGACTCCTTGGATGCCGCCGCGGGTGGCGTCTGCGCCGCGACGATTCATATATCATATAGATCAGTTGCGCACGCCGAGCTCGCGCAGGCGTTCGTCGAGATAGCTGCCGGCGGTATGGCGGGCCGACAGGACCACTTCGCTGCGCGGATGCAGGAACAGCGGCAGCGAGATGCGCGACTGCGCGGCCTCGGCGCCGACCGGGTTGACCACCCGGTGCGGGGTGGACGGCAGCCAGCCGGCGGTCGCCTCCTGCAGCATGTCGCCGACGTTGATCACCAGTGCGCCGCTGGCGCACGGCACCGCGTGCCAGCGGCCCTGGCGGTCGCGCACCTCGAGCCCCGGCGCGCTGGCGGCCGGCAGCAGGGTGATCAGGTTGATGTCCTCGTGCTCGGCGGCGCGCAGCGCGCCGGGCGGCTCGTCGCCGGCCAGCGGCGGGTAGCGCAGCACCCGCAGCAGGGTGTTGGGGCTGGCCTTGATCATGCCCGACAAGGGCTCGGACAGGCCGGCCGCCACTTCGGCCGGCAGCGCGTCCTCGATCCAGCCGAGCAGTTCGGCCGCCAGCGCGGTCGCCGTGCCGTGGTAGGCCAGCGCGTCGCGGCGCAGCCCGGCCGGGATCCGGCCCCAGGGGTAGACGTGATAGAACTCCTTGAGGTCGCGCACGCTGCGGCCGCGCGCGGTCTCCGACACGCTGGGCGGGAACCAGCCGTCCTGCTTCTCGGGGCAGAAACGGTAATCGGCCTTGGCCTCGCCATCGAAGAAGGCCAGCCAGTCGCGGTAGATGCCGTCGATCAGCCAGACCGGCAGCGGATGGCGCACCAGCACGGCGAAGCCGGTCTCGCGCAGCGAGGCGATCAGGCGGGCCGGCGCGTCGTTGGCGCAGTAGTCGACGGTCTGGACGAGCATGTGGGCGAATCGAGGGGTACAGCACGAGGGGCCGTCATTCTAAGCCCTTCGGCTATAATCGGCAGCTTCCGCATCGCAACATAGAAACGGGTACTGCCGTGTCCAAACGCAAGATCCTCGTCACTTCCGCCCTGCCCTACGCCAATGCCGCACTGCACCTCGGCCATATGGTCGAGTACGTCCAGACCGACATCTGGGCGCGGTTCCAGAAGATGCGCGGCCATACCTGCTACTACTGCTGCGCCACGGATACCCACGGCACGCCGATCATGATCAGCGCCGAGAAGCAGGGCATCAGCCCCAAGGAGCTGGTCGAGCGCATGCACGACGTGCAGGAGGCCGATTTCAAGGGCTTCCACATCGGCTTCGACAATTTCTACAGCACCGATTCGGACGAGACGCGCGAACTCTCCTACGAGATCTACCGCCGCCTGCGCGCCGACGGCAAGATCACCAGCCGGGTGATCAGCCAGCTGTTCGATCCGCAGAAGCAGATGTTCCTGCCCGACCGCTTCGTCAAGGGCGAATGCCCCAAGTGTTCGGCCAAGGACCAGTACGGCGACAACTGCGAGGTCTGCGGCGCCACCTACGGCCCGACCGAGCTGAAGAACCCCTACTCCACCGTCTCCGGCGCCACGCCCGAGCTGCGCGAATCCGAGCACTTCTTCTTCAAGCTCGGCGACTGCGAGGAATTCCTGCGCCACTGGACCCGCGAAGCCGGCCGGCTGCAGCCCGAGGCCGCCAACAAGATGAACGAATGGTTCGAGGCCGGCCTGCAGGACTGGGACATCAGCCGCGACGCGCCCTACTTCGGCTTCGAGATCCCCGACGCGCCGGGCAAGTACTTCTATGTCTGGCTCGATGCGCCGGTCGGCTACATGGGCTCGAGCAAGAACCTGTTCGACCGCATCGGCGAGGATTTCGACGCCTGGTGGAAGGTCGACTCGGACGCCGAGCTCTACCACTTCATCGGCAAGGACATCCTCTACTTCCACGCGCTGTTCTGGCCGGCGATGCTGAAGTACAGCGGCTACCGCACGCCGAGCGCGGTCAACGTCCACGGCTTCCTGACCGTCAACGGCCAGAAGATGTCGAAGTCGCGCGGCACCGGCATCACCGCGCGCGAATACCTCGACGCCGGCCTCAACCCGGAATGGCTGCGCTACTACTACGCCGCCAAGCTCAACAGCAAGATCGAGGACGCCGACCTGGCGCTCGACGACTTCGTGCTGCGGGTGAACAGCGACCTGGTCGGCAAGTACATCAACATCGCCAGCCGCGCCGCCGGCTTCATCGCCAAGCGCTTCGACGGCCGCCTGGCCGCCGCGCTGCCCGACAGCGCGCTGGTCGCCAAGCTGCAAGGCGCCGCCCAGAGCCTGGCCGACAGCTTCGAGGCGCGCGAGTACAGCCGCGCGGTGCGCGAGATCATGGCGCTGACCGACGAGGTGAACCAGTACGTCGACCAGGTGAAGCCGTGGGAGCTGGCCAAGCAGCAGGGCCGCGACGCCGAGCTGCACGGCGCCTGCTCGCTGCTGATCAACCTGTTCCGCATCCTCACCGTCTACCTCAAGCCGGTGCTGCCCAAGCTGGCCGCCGACGTCGAGGCCTTCCTGGCCGTCGCACCGCTGCAATGGGACGACGCCCAGACCCTGCTGCTCGACCATGCGATCCAGCCCTACCAGCACCTGATGACGCGCATCGATCCCAAGCAGGTCGAGGCGCTGGTCGAGGCCAACAAGCAGAACGCGGCGGCCGCCGCCGCGCCGGCCGGCCCCAAGGTCGAGCCGCTCGCGCCGACCATCAACATCGACGACTTCGCCAAGCTCGACCTGCGCATCGCCAAGATCGTCGACTGCAAGCATGTCGAGGGCGCCGAGAAGCTGCTGCAGCTGACGCTGGACCTGGGCGACCACACCCGCAACGTGTTCTCCGGCATCAAGTCGGCCTACAAGCCCGAGGACCTGGTCGGCAAGCTGACGGTGATGGTGGCCAACCTGGCGCCGCGCAAGATGAAGTTCGGCCTGTCCGAAGGCATGGTGCTGGCCGCCAGCGGCGAAGGCCCGGCCTCTACCTGCTCGAGCCGCACGCCGGCGCCCAGCCCGGCATGCGCGTGAGCTGACGGCGCGCCCGGCCGCCGCGTCCGCGCACCGCGCGGGACGGCGGCCGTTCCTTGCCTGGACGACGATGTTCCCCACCCTCGAAACACCCCGCCTGCTGCTGCGCGAACTGGGCCATGCCGATGCCGACGCGCTGCTGTCCATCCACGGCGATGCCGAGACCATGCGCTGGTTCGGCGCCGATCCGATCGCCACGCGCGAACAGGCGCTGCAACTGGTCGAGATGTTCGCCGGCTGGCGCCGCCAGCCCAACCCCGGCACGCGCTGGGGCCTGGTGCGCAAGAGCGACCGCCGGCTGATCGGCTCGGCCGGCCTGTTCAAGTGGAACCGCTCCTGGCGCAATGCTGCGCTCGGCTACGAACTCGCCCGCGACTGCCAGGGTCAAGGCTTGATGAGCGAAGCGCTGCGCGCGGTGCTCGGCTACGGCTTCGGCGAGATGCGGCTGCATCGCGTGCAGGCCGAGATCCACCCCGACAACGCGGCCTCGCGCCGGCTGGCCGAACGGCTCGGCTTCCGCCAGGAAGGCCTGCTGCGCGACAGCGGCTACTGGGGCGGCCGCTACCACGACCTGGTCTGCTACGGCCTCTTGGCCGGCGAGTGGAGCCCCGCCCTCAAGGACAAGCAATGAAACTCGACTTCACCCCGGCCGCCGTCCTGTTCGACATGGACGGCCTGATGATCGACAGCGAGCGCGCGGTGCTCGAATGCTGGCGCATCGCCGCCGCCGAGCACGCGCTGGAGTTCGACGATGCGCTGCTGCACAGCATGGTCGGCCTGCACGACCGGCTGTGCCACGCCATGCTGGTCGAGCGCTTCCGCGATGCCGACATCGACGCGGTCTCGCTGCGCACCGACGAGCTCTACAGCGCGCGCGTCGAGGCCGGTCTGCCGCTCAAGGCCGGCATCGCCGAGCTCCTGGCCTGGCTCGACGCGCTCGGCATCCCCAAGGCGGTCGCCACCTCCACCAAGCGCGTGCGCGCCGAGCAGAACCTGGCCCGTACCGGCCTGGCGCGCCACTTCGAGGTGGTCGTCACCGGCAGCGACGTCGAGCATCCCAAGCCGGCGCCCGACATCTACCTCAAGGCCGCCGGCCTGTTGGGCGTGGCGCCGGCGCAATGCCTGGTGCTGGAGGATTCCGAGCCCGGCGTGCGCGCCGCGCTGGCAGCCGGCATGACGCCGATCCAGGTGCCCGACATCAAGGCGCCGAGCGAAGAGGTACGCGCCTTCGGCCATCGCATCGTCGCCTCGCTGACCGACGCCCACGGCATCCTGCACGCGGCCTTCCCGGCATGATCGCGCGCCACCTGCTGATCCGCGGCGTGGTGCAGGGCGTCGGCTATCGCAACGCGATGATGCTGACGGCCGGCAAGCTGGCGGTGAACGGCTGGGTGCGCAATCGCCACGACGGCTCGGTCGAGGCCCATGTCGAAGGCGAGGCCGCCGCGGTCCAGACGCTGCTGGCCTGGTCGCGCCAGGGCCCGCGCGGCGCCCGGGTCAGCGAGGTGGTGGTGGAGACGGCCGAGCCGGCCGGCCATCGCGGCTTCAGCCGCCTGCCGACGGCCTGATCGCCGACCCGGCAGCGCAGGGATCGCAATTGCCCGGCGTTGCGCGCTGACGGATAAAACAGATGCACCGCAGAGGACGCCGAGGACGCGGAGGCAAGGCCCTCCCGCTCAGGGCTGTACATGAGGCGGGCGGCAGCCGTCCACCGATCGAGCCCGCCTTCCTCCGTGTCCTCGGCGTCCTCCGCGGCGAATGTCCCTTGCTTGCGCCTCTCGCCGCCGCTTGACGGGATAGCAGTCGGCCCTACGGCTGCTCACCCGACCGAACCGTTCCACCCGCCGGCCGCGGCCGGCCGCCACCGCATCGCGGTAGAATCGCCCCATGTCTGCTCCCGCCTTCATCCATCTCCGTTTCCACTCCGAGTTCTCCGTCACCGACGGCATCGTGCGCATCGACGACGCGGTGAAGCTCGCCAAGAAATATGCCATGCCGGCGCTGGGCATCAGCGATCTGATGAACCTGTTCGGCATGGTCAAGCACTACAAGGCCGCGCGCGGCAGCGGCATGAAGCCGATCGCCGGCGTGGACGCCTGGATCGAGAACGAGGAAGACCGCGACAAGCCGTTCCGCGTGCTGCTGATCGCCAAGGACCGCGCCGGCTACGGCCGGCTGTGCGAGCTGGTCACCGAGGCCTTCCGCCGCAACCAGTACCGCGGCCGCGCCGAGCTGAAGCGCGAGTGGATCGCCGCCGGCGACAACAGCGCGCTGATCGCGCTGTCGGGCGCGCACCTGGGCGACGTCGGCCAGGCGCTGCTCAACGGCAACCGCGAGGCCGCCACCGCCGCCGCGCGCTGGTGGTCCGGGCTGTTCCCCGACAGCTACTACCTCGAGCTGCAACGCACCGGCGACCCGCGCTGCGAGCCGGCCAACCAGGGCGCGCTCGACCTCGCCGTCGAGCTCGGCCTGCCGGTGGTGGCCACCCACCCGATCCAGTTCCTCGCCCGCGAGGACTTCAAGGCGCACGAGGCGCGCGTCTGCATCGCCGAGGGCTACGTGCTGGCCGACAAGCGCCGGCCGCGCAACTTCACCGAGGAGCAGTACTTCAAGTCGCCCGAGGAGATGGCCGCGCTGTTCCATGACGTCCCCGAGGCGCTGGAGAACACCGTCGAGATCGCCCGCCGCTGCAACCTCACGGTGGTGCTCGGCAAGAACTACCTGCCGCTGTTCCCGACGCCGGACGGCATGTCGCTCGACGACTTCCTGGTCTACGAGGCCAGGAACGGCCTGGAGGAGCGGCTGGCCCACCTCTACCCCGATCCGGCCGAGCGCGAGGCGCGGCGGCCCGAGTACGAGGCGCGGCTCAAGTTCGAGTGCGACACCATCATCAAGATGGGCTTTCCCGGCTACTTCCTGATCGTGGCCGACTTCATCAACTGGGGTAAGCAGAACGGCTGCCCGGTCGGCCCGGGCCGCGGCTCGGGCGCCGGTTCCCTGGTCGCCTACGCGCTCAAGATCACCGACCTCGATCCGCTCAAGTACGCGCTGCTGTTCGAGCGCTTCCTCAACCCGGAGCGGGTGTCGATGCCCGACTTCGACGTCGACTTCTGCCAGGAGAACCGCTGGCGCGTGATCGAGTACACCCGGCGCAAGTACGGCGAGGAGGCGGTCAGCCAGATCGCCACCTTCGGCACCATGTCGTCCAAGGCGGTGCTGCGCGACGTCGGCCGGGTGCTCGACCTGCCCTTCTTCCTGTGCGACAAGCTCTCCAAGCTGATCCCGCTCGAGGCCAACAAGCCGGTCTCGCTCGAGAAGGCGATGGAGATGGAGCCGCAGATCCGCGAGCTGATCGAGGCCGAGGACGCCGGCGAACTGCTGGAGCTGGCCGAGAAGCTCGAGGATCTGACCCGCGGCATCGGCATGCACGCCGGCGGCGTGCTGATCGCGCCGGGCAAGCTGACCGACTTCTGCCCGCTCTACATCGCCTCCGGCGAGGGCGCCTCGCCGGTGTCGATGTACGACAAGGACGACGTCGAGCAGATCGGCCTGGTGAAGTTCGACTTCCTGGGCCTGCGCAACCTCACGATCATCGAGCTGGCGCAGAAGTACATCAAGGACCTGAGCGGCGAGGACGTCGACGTGGCCAAGCTGCCGCTCGACGATGCGCCGGCCTACAAGGTCTTCGCCGCCGGCAATACCACGGCCGTGTTCCAGTTCGAATCGAGCGGCATGAAGAAGATGCTGATCGAGGCCAAGCCCAGCCAGTTCGAGGAAATCATCGCCTTCGTGGCGCTGTACCGGCCGGGCCCGATGGACCTGATCCCCGACTTCACCCGCCGCATGCACGGCGAGAAGTTCGAATACCTGCACCCGCTCTTGGAGCCGGTGCTGGCGCCGACCTACGGCATCATGGTGTACCAGGAGCAGGTGATGCAGGCCGCCCAGGTCTGCGGCGGCTACAGCCTCGGCGGCGCCGACCTGCTGCGCCGCGCCATGGGCAAGAAGAAGGTCGAGGAGATGGTGGCGCAGCGCGCCATGTTCGTCGAAGGCGCCGGCAAGAACGGCATCGACGAGGCCAAGGCCAACGAGATCTTCGACTACATGGAGAAGTTCGCCGGCTACGGCTTCAACAAGTCGCACGCCGCCGCCTACGCGCTGGTCGCCTACCACACCGCCTGGCTCAAGGCCCACCACTGCGCCGCCTACATGGCGGCGACCATGTCGACCGAACTGGACAACACCGACCAGCTCAAGGTGTTCTACGACGACTGCGCGCTGAACAACGTCAAGTTCCTGCCGCCCGACGTCAACGAAGGCTTCTACCGCTTCGTGCCGGTCACCCGCCGCGAGATCCGCTACGCGCTGGGCGCCATCAAGGGCACCGGCGAGGCGGCGGTCGAGCACATCGTCGCGGTGCGCAAGGCTGGCGGCCCGTTCAAGGACATCTTCGATTTCTGCGAGCGCACCGACAAGAAGATCGTCAACCGCCGCGTCATCGAGGCGCTGATCCGCGGCGGCGCCTTCGACTCGATCAGCGACCATCGCGCGTCCCTGCTGGCCACCGTCGGCCTGGCGCTGGAAGCGGCCGAGCAGGCCGCCGCCAACGCCAACCAGGGCGGCCTGTTCGACGCCTTCGAGCCCGAGCCCGAGCACCAGATGCAGATGGTCGACGTGCCGCGCTGGGACGAATCGGTGAAGCTGGCCGAGGAGAAGGTGGCGATCGGCTTCTACCTGTCGGGCCACCCGTTCACCGCGGTGGCGCGCAGCGTGCGGCCGTTCGCCAAGACCGAGCTGTCGCGGCTGTCGCCGCGCAAGGAGACCCAATGGGTCACCGGCGTGGTGATGGAGGTGCGGGTCAAGATCGGCCAGCGCGGCAAGATGGCCTGGGTGACGCTCGACGACGCCACCGCCAAGCGCGACGTGATGGTCTATTCCGAAGCGCTCGAGGATGCCAAGAACAAGATCCGCGAGGACGCGCTGCTGGTGATGGAGGTCAAGGTCAGCGAGGACACCTACGGCGGCGGCAGCGGCCTGCGCATCAGCGCCGAGCGCATCCTGGACCTGGCCGAGGCGCGCAGCCGCTTCGCCGCGCGCTGGCGCTGGGCGTGAACGGCAACGCCGACGTCGGCCGGCTCAAGAAGCTGGTGCAGCCGTTCGCCGGCGGCGCCTGCCCGGTGCGCATCGACTACCGCAACGAACGCGCGGCCTGCGCGGTCGAGCTCGGCGAGGAATGGCGGGTGACCTTGCGCGACGAATTGCTGAGCGAGTTGCGCGAGTGGCTGGGGCCGGAAGCGGTCAAGGTGCAGTTCTGAACCGGCCCGGCTGCCGCGACATCGGCGGCAGCCGGTTCGCATGCTGCCGGCCCATCAATCGATCCGCGAAATCCTCATGAATCCAGTCGACACCCAGGCAAACCGCATCCGGACCATCGATCTGCCCGACCTGGCCGCCGCGCTGCCGGCCGCCTGGCGCTCGCGCATCGTCGGCCAGGCGGCCGGCGCCAATCTCAAGGTGCTGCGGATGGACGAGGCCGCCTATCCGGACGAAACCCACGACTTCGACGAAGCGCTGCTGGTGATCGAAGGCCGGATGAACCTGGCCCTGGGCGAGGAGATCGCTGCGGTCGAGGCCGGCCAGCTCTGCATCGTGCCGGCCGGCGTACCGCACGCGGTCGCACCGGGCAGCCACGGCATCCTGGTGATCATCGATCGGCCGTGAGGCGTGAGGCGTGAGGCGTGAGGCGTGAGGCGTGAGGCGTGAGGCGTGAGGCGTGAGGCGTGAGGCGTGAGGCGTGAGGCGTGAGGCGTGAGGCGTGAGGCGTGAGGCGTGAGGCGTGAGGCGTGAGGCGTGAGGCGTGAGGCGTTCTCAGTATGGAAGTTGGTTGCTCACCGAACGCAAGCGCTGATTCACGTCGTGCAATCAAACCGCAGGCTCGCCAGCCCGCGCTGCCGTCCCTCTCCCGCCGGGAGAGGGCTAGGGTGAGGGAGCGCCCGTCGAACATGAGCCACCGGCCGAGCGCCCGCTCCCTTCTCCCGCGCGCGGGAGAAGATGGCCCGGAGGGCCGGATGAGGGCTGGTCTTCGTAGAACCCGCCCTCACCCCTCCCCGTTTCTGCCGTGCAGAAACGGGTGCCTCTCCCGCGCGGCGGGAGGGGGCTTAATCGGCAGCGCAGCCTACAACAGCCGTATTCGACCTGAACCGTCGCTCCCTCACCCAGCCCGCTCCCGGCGGGAGAGGGCAGTTCAGTGCCTCATGACGAGCGAATTTCCCTCCCGGCGTCCTTCGCCGCCCTTCCGACATCCGTCACCCGCTTCCTTTGGGACTTAGCCCTTTCCATCCGTCGGCACAACCACCAGCCCCGCCCGCAGCCCGTTCTTCACCTTGGCATTGGGGAACACGATGCGCGCCCCCTGCTCCTCCACTACGAAGCGCTGCTCGCCATCCTCGGCCAGCACATAGCCCTGCGCCAGTTCGGTGAAATTCTCCACCGCGTCGTCCAGGTTCAGCACGAAGGCATCGCTGTGCTTGATCACCTCGCGCGCGACCCGGAACAGCGTCGCATCGCCCGCACGGCCGGCGTGATCCAGCCGCTCGCCGGCGATCAGCCGGCGCAGCTCGGCTTCGAGCAGGTCGAGCTTGACCTCGGCGTTGTGGCCGAACGGCCGCGCCTTGCCCAGCTCGAGCGTGAAACCGTGGGCGCCGCAATGGCGACGGGTGAAGTAGGAGAAGGTCGGCGACGGCTTCGATTGCAGCAGCACCGCGCTGATTCCGCAGGCGGCCAGCCGGCCGATCTCGCCGGCGTCGAAGCCGGCCTCGTGCGGAAACGGGTAGATGGCGAACTGCTCGATCTTCGAGCCGCGGATCGCGGTGTGCAGATCGTAGTGCAGCTTCCAGCGCTCGCCGGCCGCGGCGAAGAAGGCGACGGCCGCCGCTTCGAGCTGGCGCGCGCGGCGGGCGGCCGGGCCGTCGCCGGTCTGCTCGGCCGGCTTGCCGAACAGGCGGTTGAGATCGTCGTCGTGATAGCGCGCATTGCTGCGGATCGCGGCCGGGTTGCCGAAGCCGAACAGCAGCCGCGCGCCGGCCCGCAGGCGCCCTTCGAGCACGTCCTGCAGCAAGTGCGCGGCCAGCTCGATCGGCGCCGTCTCGTTGCCGTGGATGCCGCTGGAAATGAACAGGTCGAAGGCCGGCTCGACCGGTTCGATCGCGATCAGGCCTTCGCCGTGCACCGTGACGCGGCTGCCGTCGGCCAGCGCCCGCGGCCAGGGATCGTCGCCGCCGAGGTCGGCCAGCAAATGTTCGAGGTAGTTCTGCATCGTCGTCTCACTGCGGCGTTGGCCGCGTCCTGGGAAGCGCGGCCAGCAGCCGGTCGAGCTGGCGCGCGAAGGCCTGCCGTTCGGCCTGGCCGAAGGCGGCCGGGCCGCCGGTCTCGACGCCGCTGGAGCGCAGTTCTTCCATGAAATCGCGCATCGACAGCCGTTCGCGGATGGTAGCCGCCGTATGCAGCTCGCCGCGCGGATCGAGCGCGCGGGCGCCCTTCTCGACCACGCGTGCCGCCAGCGGGATGTCGGCGGTGACCACCAGGTCGCCGGCCGCCACCTGCTCCACGATGTAGTGGTCGGCCACGTCGAAGCCGCCCGGCACCTGGATGGCGCGGATATGCGGCGACGGCGGCACCGCCAGCAACTGGTTGGCCACCAGCGTCAGCGCCACGCCGGTGCGCTCGGCGGCGCGGAACAGCATGTCCTTGATGACGCGCGGGCAGGCGTCGGCGTCGACCCAGATGTGCATGGTGTGTTCGTCGGGATTGTGCGGATGGGACGACATGATCGCGCAGAAATGCAGCCCCGTGAGTTCGTGCGCCCCGTAGGAGCGGCTTCAGCCTCGAATCGGTCAGCGTTCGCTGTAGCCATTCGCGGCTGAAGCCGCTCCTACCGGACGCCCCGACCGCTCAGGCGAGCTGGAAGGGGTAGACCGAACCCAGCTTCAGGATCTGCGTCAGCTCGTCCAGCGCGGTACGGCACTCGACCAGCAGCTGCGGATCGGCCAGGTCCTCGCCGGTCAGCCGGTCGCGGTAATGCTTGTCGACCCAGCCGTTGAGCGTGGCGAACAGCGCGTCGCTCATCAGCACCGCCGGGTTGACCGCGGCCAGCTCGGCGTCCGACAGCGCCACCCGCAGCCGCAGGCAGGCCGGGCCGCCGCCGTTCTGCATCGACTGCTTGAGGTCGAACACCCGCACTTCGTCGATCGGGCCGCCGCTGTTGACCAGCTTGTCGAGGTAGGTCCAGACGCGCGGGATGTTCCGCGACTCTTCCGGCACCACGATGATCAGCTTGCCGTCGGACTTGCTGAGCAGCTGGCTGTTGAACAGGTAGGACTTCACCGCCTCCTCGACCGAGACCTCGGCCTCGGGCACCTCGATCGCGACGAAGTGGCCGCCGAGCGCGGCCAGCTTGCGGTCGAGCTCGGCCAGCACCTCGGCCTGCTGCAGGAAGGATTTCTGATGGTGGAACAGCACGTTGCGGTTGCCGACCGAGATCACGTCGTTGTGGAACACGCCGAGGTCGATGGTGTCCGGGTCCTGCTGGGCGTAGACCACCTGGCTGTCCTTGAGGCCGTGCAGCCGGGCGATGGCCTGGCTCGCCTCCAGCGTCTGGCGCGCCGGGAAGCGGGCCGGCTTGGGGTAGCGGTGGTCGAAGGCGGCCTGGCCGAACACGAAGAACTCGACGCCGGGCTGGTCGTACTCGTGGCAGAAGCGGGTGTGGTTGGCCGCGCCCTCGTCGCCGAAGTGCATCTGCGCCGGCAGCGCCGGATGGTGGGCGAAGCGCGACTCGTCGGCGAACATGGCCTTGAGGATGCGGCCGGTGGTCGGGTGTTCGATCGAGCGGTGGAACTTGTTGTTGAGGTTGGCCGGCGTGAAATGCACGCGGCCGTCGGCGGTATCGGCGCCGGGGCTGACGGTGGCGGCGTTGGCGGTCCACATGGTCGAGGCCGAGCAGCAGGCGGCCAGGATGGCCGGCGCTTCCTTGGCGGCGCGGGCGATCACCTCGGCGTCGCTGCCGGCGAAGCCCAGCAGCCGCAGGCTGGCCACGCTGGGCCGCTCGTGCGGCGCCAGCACGCCCTGCTTGAAACCGGCGTCGTGCAGCGCCTTCATCTTGGCCAGGCCCTGGCGGGCGGCCTGGCGCGGGCTGGCGACGGCGTTCTGGTTGCCGGTCGAGGCGACGTTGCCGAAGCTCAGGCCGGCGTAGTTGTGGGTCGGGCCGACCAGGCCGTCGAAATTGGCTTCGTAAGCTGCCATGGAGCTGCTCCGTAGGTAATTGGGTGAGGCGTTAGGAGTGAGGCGTGAGGTGTAACCCCATCCCCCTCCCGACCTCCCCCTTGAAGGGGGAGGAGTAGTCGCGTCGATCTCCAAGGGCGGAGCCCTCTCCGGCGACGCTGTCCTGCTCCCTCCCCTTCAAGGGGAGGGCTGGGGTGGGGATGGGGTGACACCTCACCCTAACCCCTCTCCCCTCACATCTTCATTCCCGCCGGCAACGCAGCCGGCAGCGTCAGATCGGGCGTCTCCAGCCCGGCCACCGGGTAGCTGCAGTAATCCGCAGCATAGTAGGCGCTGGCACGGTGGTTGCCGCTGGCGCCGACGCCGCCGAACGGTGCGGCGCTCGAGGCGCCGGTCAGCTGCTTGTTCCAGTTGACGATGCCGGCGCGCGATTCCTGCCAGAACTGCTCGTACAGCGCACGGCTATCCGAGATCAGGCCGGCCGCCAGGCCATAACGCGTGGCGTTGGCCAGCTCGATCGCCTGCTCGAAATCGTCGTAGCGCTGCACCTTGAGCAGCGGGCCGAAGTCTTCCTCGTCGGCCAGGTTGGCGACCGCGCTGACGTCGAGGATGCCCGGCGTCAGCAGCGCGGTGTCGGCTTCGAGCCGGCGCATCTCGAGCAGCGGGACCGCGCCCTTGCCGATCAGGTCGGCCTGCGACACCAGCAGCCGGTGGGCCGCGGCCAGCGAGATCACCGCGCCCATGAACGGCGCCTCGGCGTCGTCCCAGCGGCCGACGCGCAGTTGCGCCGCCACCTCGACCAGCCGCGCCAGGAAGGCGTCGCCCGCCGCACCGCGCGGCACCAGCAGCCGGCGCGCGCAGGTGCAGCGCTGGCCGGCCGAGATGAAGGCCGACTGGATGGTCTGGAACACCGCGGCATCGACGTTGGCGACGTCCTGCACGATCAGCGGGTTGTTGCCGCCCATCTCGAGCGCCAGGATCTTGTCCGGATGGCCGGAGAACTGCTTGTGCAGCGCCTCGCCGGTGCCCGACGAGCCGGTGAAGAACAATCCGTCGAGGCCGGCGTGGCCGGCCAGCGCGATGCCGGTCGCGCGCGCGCCCTGCAGGAGGTTGAGCACGCCGGCCGGCAGGCCGGCCTGCTGCCACAGCTCGACCGTCTTGTGCGCCACCATCGGCGTCAGTTCGGACGGCTTGAACACCACCGTGTTGCCGGCCAGCAGCGCCGGCACGATATGGCCGTTGGGCAGGTGGCCGGGGAAGTTGTAGGGGCCGAACACCGCCACCACGCCGTGCGGCCGGTGGCGCAGCACCGCCTGGGCGTCGCCCATGGCGCTTGCCTTCTCGCCGGTACGCTCGTGGTAGCTCTTCACCGAGATGTCGACCTTGCCGATCATGGTCTGCACCTCGGTCAGGGCCTCCCAGCGCGGCTTGCCGGTCTCGATGCCGATCGCGTCGGCCAGCGCGGCCTTGTGCTCGCCGAGCAGCTCGGCGAAGCGGCGCACGATGGCTTCGCGGCCGGCGAAGCCGAGCGCGCGCCAGGCCCTGAAGGCGCCGCGCGCGGCCTGCACCGCGGCGTCGACCTGGGCGGCGTCGGCCGCCTGGCCCTGCCAGACCGCGGCCTGGCTGACCGGATTGCGCGATTCGAAGGCTTCGCCCTGGCCGGGCTGCCATTGGCCGGCGATGAAATGGTGGGGCATGGTTGTCCGTCCAAATGCTGTGAAAAGTGGAATCGGTGAGGGGTGAGGCGTGAGGGGTGAGGTGTTGACCCCATCCCCTCCCGGCCTCCCCTTGAAGGGGGAGGAGCGGTGCAGCGCCCGCTCCACCGCTCGCGATCGTTCAACCAGTCGCGACCTGCTCCCTCCCCTTGAAGGGGAGGGTTGGGGTGGGGATGGGGTTTACACCTCACCCCTCACCCCTTACTCCTCACGCTGCGCCAGCAGTCCTGCTCGACAGCGGCACCGCGCGCACGCTGTCGCCCGGCTCGATGCCCAGCCGCGCGATCACTTCGCGCGTCAGCGGCAGGCCCATCGGCGTCGGTTCGGTCTGCGCCAGGCAGACGCGGAAATCGTCGAGACGGCGGTTGGCCACCATCCACATGCGGCCGCTGGTCTCGTCCTCGGGCTTGGCGGTCAGCACCTGGCTGTCGCGCACCGCCCGGATCTGGCCGAGCTCGCATTCGAGGGTCGGGCCGGCGTCGAAGATGTCGACCGCGCCGTTGTAGCGGAAACCCTCGCTCTCGAGCATCGCCCGCGCCGGACGGGTCGCCTCGTGCACCTGGCTGATCACCGCCCGGGCCTCCTCGCTGAGGAAGGCGGTATAGACCGGCTGCCGCGGCATCAGCTCGGCGATGAAGGACTTCTGACCCAGGCCGGTCAGGTAGTCGGCCTCGGAGAAGTCGATCTTGAAGAAGTGCCGGCCCAGGCTCTCCCAGAACGGCGAGCGGCCGCCGGCGTCGGATACGCCGCGCATCTCGGCGATCACCCGAGAATTGAAGCGCTCGGGGAATTCGGCCAGGAACAGGAAGCGCGACTTGGACAACAGGCTGCCGTTGCTGTTGCGGCGCCAGTCCGGGTGCAGGAACAGCGAGCACAGCTCGGCCGAGCCGGTCAGGTCGTTGGTCAGGAACAGCGTCTCGAGCTTGCGGTAGACGCCGAGCTCGCGCGAGGCGTGCACGCTGAGGCCGACGCGATAGTTGTACCAGGGCTCGTCGCCGCCGACCGCGCCTTCGAGGCCGCAGATGCCGACCACGGCGCCGCCCTCGGCCGAGCCGGCCGTGTCGTCCTCGAGCACGAACACGAAGCTCGACGCATCGGGCGACGGTTCCGCCGCCTGCGAGGCCAGCGAAGCCTCGATACGGCGGCCCAGCCGCTCCTCGTTGGCCGGCAGGGTGGTGACGCCGACGCCGGTGCTGCGCGCCAGCGCCAGCAGGGCTTCGAGATCGTCGCGACGGATGCTGCGAACGCGCATGGGTGTCTCCTACAGCGGAGCGACCCGCACGGCCGCCCCTTCTTCGATCGCCAGCGCGGCGAGCGCCTCGGCCGGCAGTGCGATGGCGTCGCCGGCCAGGTCGGCCTCGACCACCGCGACGCGGAAATCGTCGAGCCGGGTGGTCGCCACCAGCCAGCTGGTCGAGCCCGGCCCGCGGCCGAGCTGGGCGCGCGCCAGCCGGCTCTGCGCCACGGTGCGGATGCGCTCGGTGCGGGCGTACAGCGTCGGGCCGCCGTCGAAGATGTCGACGTAGTTCTCGGCCTCGAAGCCCTCGCGCACCAGCACGTCGTAGGGCACCTCGGCGTCGGCGCCGACCTGTCCGATGGCGGCCTGCGCCTCGTCGCTCAGCAGCGGCACGTAGATGGGATGGTGCGGCATCAGCTCGGCGATGAACTTGCGGCCGTGCACGCCGCAGTGCAGTTCGGCCTCGCGGTATTCCATGCCGAAGAAATAGGCGCCGACCGAATCCCAGAACGGCGAGGAGCCGTCCGGCCGGGTCACGCCGACCATCTCCGACACCACCGCGTCGGACGCGCGGCGCGGCCAGTTGGCCATGAACAGGAAGCGGCCGCGCGACAAGAGGTCGGACTGGGCGGTGAAACGATAAGGTTCACGGATGTAGTACGACGACAGCAGCGTATTGCCGGTCAGGTCGTGGCACAGCGCCAGCGCATGCACCTTGTGATAGATGCCGAGCCCCGGCGAGGCATGCACCAGGGTCTCGTTGCGGTAGTTGTAGAACGGCTCGGTGAAGCCGGCCGAGGCGACGATGCCGGACACGCCGACCAGCTCCCCGTTCGTGCTGTCTTCCAGCACGAACAGGTAGCTCTCCTCGCCGTGGAAGCTGACGTCGGCGGCCAGCGAATCGATCGAGGCCTGGATGCGGCGATAGAGCGTGTCGCGGCTGGCCGGCAGCGTGGTCACGCCGACCGGGCTCTCGCGCGCCAGCGCTTCGACACCGGGGAGATCGGACTGGCGGACGGGGCGGAATACGAGCACGCGACACTCCTTCGCTTGCGGGCTCAGCGGCCGGCCACGGCGCGCACGGCGCGTTCGAAGCGGGCCAGGCCCTCGTCGAGGTCGGCATCGGGGATGACCAGGCTGGGCGCGAAGCGCACCACGTCCGGGCCGGCCTGCAGCACCATCACGCCCTCCTTGGCCGCGGCGACCATGAAGTCCTTGGCGCGGCCCTTGTAGGGCTCGGCCAGCACCGCGCCGACCAGCAGGCCCAGCCCGCGCACCAGGGCGAAGGCGCCGGTCTCGCGGCCGATCGATTCGAGCCGGGTGACCAGGCGGTCGTGCTTGGCGCGGATGCCGGCCAGCGTCTCGGGCGTGTTGACGGTATCGACGACGGCCTCGGCCACCGCGCAGGCCAGCGGGTTGCCGCCGTAGGTCGAGCCGTGGGTGCCGACGCCGAAGTGCTTGGCGATCGCGGCGGTGGTCAGCATCGCGCCGATCGGGAAGCCGCCGCCGAGCGACTTGGCCGAGGTCAGGATGTCCGGCACCACGCCGAAGGTTTCATAGGCGAAGAAGGTGCCGCAGCGGCCGACGCCGGTCTGCACTTCGTCGAACACCAGCAGCGCCTTGTGCTGGTCGCACAGCGCGCGGGCCGCTTCGAGGTATTCGCGGCTGGCCGGCAGCACGCCGCCCTCGCCCTGCACCGGCTCGATCACCACCGCGGCGGTCTTGTCCGAGATCGCGGCGCGCAGCGCCTCGATGTCGTTGTAGGCGATGTGGGTGATGCCGCCCGGGCGCGGGCCGAAGCCGTCGGAGTACTTGGGCTGGCCACCCACGGTGACGGTGAAGAAGCTGCGGCCGTGGAAGGAATTGGTGGCCGAGATGATCTCGTACTTGTCGGCGCCGCCGGTGTCGATCGCCCACTTGCGCGCCAGCTTGAAGGCAGCCTCGTTGGCCTCGGCGCCGGAATTGCAGAAGAACACCCGCTCGGCGAAGGTCGCGTCGACCAGCTTGCGCGCCAGGCGCAGCGCCGGCTCGTTGGTCAGGGTGTTGGACAGGTGCCAGAGCTTGCCGGCCTGCTCGGTCAGCGCGGCCACCAGCTTGGGATGGGCATGGCCGAGCGCGCTGACGGCGATGCCGCCGGCCAGGTCGACGTACTCGCGGCCTTCCTGGTCCCACAGGCGCGAACCTTCGCCGCGGACCGGGATGTAGTCGGCGGGCGCGTAGTTGGGGACCATCACCTGGTCGAAGTCGGCACGGCTGGGGTCTGGCTCATGGGATGTCCTTTCGTCGTATCCAATGCATGCATTCTAGGGGGCGCTGTCGCGGCTGAATTCCGCTTTTGCGACATGTTCGTTCGTTGTTTCGTGTCCGCCGGCGGAAACGGGCGGCCCGGACGAAGCGTAGTGCGCCGCGAGTTTTCGCGGCAGTGTCAGGCGGCGCGTTTCGGCCGGCGGTGATGGCAGCATGGCCGGCTCGGCGG
The DNA here is from genome assembly GCF_014353015.1 of Chitinimonas koreensis. Lineage (NCBI taxonomy): Bacteria > Pseudomonadati > Pseudomonadota > Betaproteobacteria > Neisseriales > Chitinibacteraceae > Chitinimonas > Chitinimonas koreensis. Next base: position 2,452,687 of record NZ_CP060704.1, on the reverse strand, counting down.
CCCGGGCTTCAGCCTCGAACGGTGTTCGCTGCCCTCCCCGTCATTGGCGGCGGAAGCCGCTCCTGCGAGTAGGTCTCGTACCATTCGCGACTGAAGCCGCTCCTACTAGGAAGAGATTCTGCGCGGTCAGGCCGCGCCGCCCTGCACCGCGCCGCGCTGGCGGTCGTCGCGCGGCGTCAGGCCGAAGTGATTGCGGTAGGCGCTGGAAAAATGCGGCCCGCTCGAAAAGCCGCAGGACAGGCCGATCTGGATGATGGACTTGGAGGTCTGCCGCAGCATCTGGCGCGCGCGGTTGAGCCGCAGTTCGAGGTAGTACTGCGAGGGCACGCTGTCCAGGTGCTGCTTGAACAGCCGCTCGAGCTGGCGGCGCGAGACGCAGACGTGCTGGGCGATCTCGTCGGTGGTCAGCGGCTCTTCCAGGTTCGCTTCCATCAGCAGCACCGCCTGCACCAGCTTGGGCTGGGTGGCGCCGACGCGGTTGCGCAGCGGGATGCGCTGGCGGTCGTCGCGGCCGCGGATGCGGTCGAGCAACAGGTATTCGGCCGCCAGCGCGACGAATTCGGTGCCGTGCTGGCGTGCCGCCAGGTGCAGGAACAGGTCGGCCACCGAGGCGCCGCCGCCGCAGGTGGCGCGGTCGTTGTCGACTTCGAACAGCGCGGTGGTGGCGATGATCAGCGGATGGCCGTCGCTGAAGGTCTCCAGCAGCGACCAGTGCACCGTGGCGCGGCAGCCGTTGAGCAGCCCTGCGGCGGCCAGCCAGAACGGCCCGGCGTGCCAGCCGCCGAGCAGGCAGCGCTGGCGGCCGGCCAGCGCCAGCGCGGCGACCACCGGATCCTGCAGCGTCAGGCCGCGCGGCGGCTCGGCCGCGGCGACGAACAGCAGCGGCGGCGGCGCCAGCGGCCGCAAGGCGCCCTCGACCGGCTGCGGCACACCGTAGCGCGAGGCCACCGGCGCGCCGTCGATCGACAGCGGCACCACGCGGTAGAGCGCGGTCTCGGCCTGGCGGTTGAGCTCGCCGACGCAGTCGAGCAGCAGGCCGTACTCGCCCGGCGCGAAGCCCGGCAGCAGCAGCACGCCGATCTCCTGGGTGCCGGGCTGGTCGGCGACATGGAACATGCCGGCGCTTACTTCAGGCTGCCCGACAGGAATTGCTTGAGCCGCTCGCTGGTCGGGTTGGTCAGCACCACCTTCGGATCGCCCTGCTCTTCGATGCGGCCCTGGTGCAGGAAGATCACGTGGTTGGACACCTCGCGCGCGAAGGCCATCTCGTGGGTCACCACCACCATGGTGCGGCCTTCCTCGGCCAGCTTCTTCATCACGCGCAGCACTTCGCCGACCAGCTCGGGGTCGAGCGCCGAGGTCGGTTCGTCGAACAGCATCACCTCGGGCTCCATCGCCAGCGCGCGGGCGATCGCCACGCGCTGCTGCTGGCCGCCCGACATGTGGGCCGGGTACTTGTCCTCGACGTTCTTGAGGCCGACCTTGTCAAGGTAGACGCGCGCGCTGGCGACCGCCTTGTCCTTGGGCACGCCGAGCACGTTGACCGGCGCCTCGATGATGTTCTCCAGCACCGTCATGTGCGCCCACAGGTTGAAGTGCTGGAACACCATGGCCAGCTTGGCGCGCATCTTCTGCAGCTGCTTGTCGTCGGCGGCCTTGAACATGCCGTCCTTGGCGCGCACCAGCTTCATCTCCTCGCCGGCCACCACGATGCGGCCGGCATTGGGCCGCTCGAGCATGTTGATGCAGCGCAGGAAGGTGCTCTTGCCCGAGCCCGACGAGCCGATGATGCTGATCACGTCGCCGGCGTGGGCGGTCAGCGACACGCCCTTGAGGACTTCGTGGTTGCCGTAGCTCTTGTGCAGGTCTTCGACGGTTAACTTGTTGCTCACGCTTGTCTCCATGTGTTCCCGCCGAAGCGGGTGGCTGCATCGCGCCGCCGGCCCCTGCCGGGTCGGCGCAGGCAGTGGCCCTTCCCCGCCAAGGGAACGGCCGTATTGATCTATGCGCTCAGCAGATAGCCCGAGCGGAATGCGACGGCGCCGGCCACCTTGCACAGGTCCATGCCGGCCACCGCGTAGCGGCGGTTCTCGCGGGCATAGAGCAGCCCGGCGACGGTCGCGCGCACCGCGGTGACGCGGTCTTCGAGCGGATCGACGATCTCGGCCACCACCTCGCCGGCCTCGACCCGTTCGCCGACCCGCTTGAGGAAGGCGATCACGCCGGCATGCGGCGCGTGCAGCGTCTCGGAACCGGCGAGCGGGGTCGGCTCGCACAGCGCGGCCGGCAGCGCGGGTGGCGTGCCGGCGATGACGCCGCGGTGCTGCAGGTAGGCGTACAGCCGCGCCGCATCGCCGGCCGCGTGCTCGTGGTCGACGTCGGACTGGCCGCGCAATTCGACCGTGGCCGAGAAGCAGGCCAGCGGGATCGGGTAGCGGCCGCCGAACTTCTCCTGCAGTTGCCACCACACCGCGCTCTGCGCCTCGTCGAACGAAGCGCCGCCCGAGCCCTTCGCCAGCAGCACGGTCTGCGCGCCGAGGTGGCGGTAGAGCGGCTCGGCCTGCGCCAGGTAGGGCGTCTCGGTGTAGACGTGCATCACCGCTTCGTAGTCGCAGTGCAGGTCCAGCAGCACGTCGGCATCGAACGACAGCGAGACCAGCGTATGGCGCAGCGAGGCCAGCTCGGTGGCCGGCCGCATGGCGGCCAGCGCCGCGCCGATCGCGCCGCGGATGGCGCGCTTGTTGGCGGCTTCGTCGACGCCGAGCCGGTTTTCGATGTCGGCACCGATCAGCGCCAGGAAGTCCGGATAGTGGCGGTTGAAGTTCTCGGCGCTGGAGAACTCGAAGCGTCCCATCTGCGCCTGCATCAGGTTCTGGGCGAGGCCGACCGGGTTGGCCACCGGCACCATGACGATCTCGCCGCGCACTTCGCCGCGCGCCTCGGCCGCCGCCACCAGGCGGCGCAGGTGGTGCAGCACCAGCATGCCGGGCAGCTCGTCGGCGTGCAGGCTGGCCTGCAGGTAGACCTTCTCGCCCTGGCCCGGCGTACCGTAGTGCAGGCTGACCAGTTCGCGCGCAGTGCCCAGGCTCGAGCTCAGCAGGCGATGTCGTTCGATCCTCATGCTCGCCTCACTTCCCGTTGTAACGTCCACACCCGAGCGCCGCGAGGCTCCCTCTTGATCCACCCCATAAAGTCTTCGACTTTACGGGGACCCGGGGCGGCGAGGGCGGGGGAGTTGGAATAAATCAAGGGAGGCCGACGTTTCAGCCGGTACTGCCCGCAAGCGCACGGCTATGCCGGGCGCCTGCGCCGCGAGTCGACCTGTTGCGATGACATTTCGCTTCATGTCGGCCTCAATGTTTGCGAGGCTGCAGATAGGCCAGCCAGCGCTTCTCGGCCAGCTTGAACAGCCCGACCAGGCTGAAGGTCAGCACCATGTAGATCAGGCCGGCGGTGATGAAGGCCTCGAACGGCAGGTAGTAGTCCGAGTAGACCGAGCGCGCCGCGCCGGTGATGTCGAGCAGCGCCGGCACCGTGCTGGCCAGCGAGGTGCCGTGCAGCATCATGATCACCTCGTTGCTGTAGGACGGCAGCGTGCGGCGCATCGCCGAGGGCAGGATGATGCGGCGCATCGCCTGCCACTTGCTCATGCCCATCGCCTTGGCCGCCTCGATCTCGCCGTAGTTGGTCTCGCGGATCGCGCCGGCCAGCATTTCGGTGGTGTAGGCGCAGGTATTGAGCGCGAAGGCGAACGCCGCGCAGAACATCGGCTCCTTGAAGTAGGTCCACGGCCAGACCGTGTCCCAGTGCTGCTGCACCCATTCGAGCTGGGCCACGCCGTAGTAGATCAGGTAGACCTGCACCAGCATCGGCGTGCCGCGCATCACGTAGGTGTAGAGCCATACCGGCAGCGAGACGAACTTGTTGCGCGAGACGCGCATGATGGCCAGCGGCAGCGCCAGGAAGCCGCCGACCGCCAGCGAGATGATCAGCAGTTCCAGCGCGGTGACGATGCCCTTGCCGAACAGCTTGAGTACCGCGGGTTCGAGGATGACGTCGAACTGCATCAGAATTCTCCCCTGCGCACGCCCATCGAGAACTTGCGGTCGAGTTGCTTGAGCGCCACCAGCGAGATGGTGGTGAAGACGAGGTAGATGCCGCCGGTGAACAGGAAGAACAGCATCGGGGCCATCGGCGTGAGCGAACGGGCGGCCGAGGCGGCCTGCTTGGCCAGCATGGTCATGTCGGGCAGGCCAAGGATGGAAACCAGCGCGGTGGCCTTGATCAGCACCAGCCAGTTGTTGGTGAAGCCCGGCAGCGCGAAGCGGATCATCTGCGGCACGGTGATGCGGAAGAACACCCGCGGCTTGCTCATGCCGAAGGCGTAGCCGGCTTCCATCTGCCCCTTGGGGATCGCGATGATGGCGCCGCGGAAGGTCTCGGTCATGTAGGCGCCGTAGATGAAACCGATGGTCAGCACGCCGGCGACGAACGGGTTGATCTCGACGTATTCCTCGTAGCCGAAGGCCTCGAGCACGTGGTTGAGGCCGATCTGGCCGCCGTAGAAGATCAGCAGCATCAGCACGAGATCGGGAATGCCGCGGATCACGGTCGAATAGCCGGTCGCGACGAAGGACAGGAGGCGGTTCGGCGACAGCTTCGCCACCGCGCCCAAGAGACCCAGCACGACCGCCACGAGCAGCGAACCGAGCGCCACCTCGAGGGTCATCACCGAGCCCTGCAGGATATTGAAGATGTAGTCTTGCATGTCGTCTCCGTGGTAGACACGGACCGGGTGGTACCGCACGCATCAAGCGTAGCGCAGGTCCCGGCTTATGGATGGCCGCCGGCAGCGGCCCTGAAACGAAAAAGGCGGCGCGATCCGGTCGCTGATCGCACCGCCTCGGGTCGGACAGCCTAAGGTATTAGGCGCCGTAGGCGTCGAAGTTGAAGTACTTGTCGTTGATCTTCTTGTACACGCCGTTGCCGCGGATGGCCTTGATGGCGGCGTTCAGCTTGTCGCGCAGGTCGGTGTCGCTCTTGCGGATCGCGACGCCGGCGCCGATGCCGAAGTACTTGGGCTGGTTCAGCACCGGGCCGACGAAGCCGTAGCCCTTGCCGTCCGGAGTCTTGAGGAAGCCTTCGTAGACTTCGACCGTGTCGGCCACGGTGCCGTCGAGACGGCCGGCCTTGATGTCGAGGTAGACCTGGTCCTGCGCTTCGTACGGCACCACGTTCACGCCGGACGACTCGAGTTCGCCCTTGGCGTACTTCTCCTGGGTCGAGCCCTTGAGCACGCCGATCTTCAGGCCCTTGAGGCTGGCGGGCGTGCCGTCGACCTTCTTGTCGAGCTTCACCACCACGCGCGACGGGGTGTTGTAGTACTTGTCGGTGAAGTCGACCGACTTCTTGCGCTCGTCGGTGATCGACATCGAGGAGATGATGGCGTCGTACTTCTTGGCGTTGAGGCCGGGGATCATGCCGTCCCAGGCCTGCTCGACGAACACGCACTTGGCCTTGATCTCGGCGCACAGCGCGTTGGCGATGTCCACGTCGAAGCCGGTGGGCTTGCCGTCGGGCGTCTTGTAGGTGAAGGGCTTGTAAGTCGCATCGATGGCAACGCGGACTTCCTTCCAGTCCTTGGCCGAGGCGGCTACGGACATCGCCAGGGCGATGGCGCCCAGCAGAACGGTTTTCTTCATCAGCAAATACTCCTCGTTATGGATGCGTACGGGCCGGGCGAGGCCAGCTTGTGGCCAGTCGAAGAACCGGAACCGGGGCCGATTGTAAGCCCGCGTCAGCGTCGCTGCGATTGCCAAAAAGCGACATGTTGTTATACGCCAGCATCGGGGCGATTTTCCGCCCCGATTTTCGCTGCAATGCAGCATGCCAGCTGGATTGCGCGGCATGGCCGGGGAGCGGTCCGAACCGGGCTCGCGCAGTGTTCGAAGCACCGCCGTCGGCATCCGCGCAACACTGTACCCGCCTCGCTCCGGCCGGCAGGGCGGGATTTTCCGCCAGCGGGCGGGCCATCGCCGCCGATGCGCCCCCGCTCGCCGCGCGGCGGCCATCGATCGTGCACTGCAACACGGCCAGGAGGGCCGCCCAAGCGCCCTTGGAAGCCGATCTCCGCTCGAAAACCCCAAGTCATCTAGACGTCACAACGAGGTAATACGCCTCCCCTAGAGTGCGGCCAGCCGGTCGAATGCGACCGCGAGCCATCCCACTCCCGAGGAGCCCCCGATGTCCGTCCGCCCCTGACCATGCCGCTGGCCGCGCTGTGCGCCGCCCTGCTCGCCGCCGGCGCCGCCCGTGCCGAGACCACGCTGACCGTCTACACCGCGCTCGAGGCCGACCAGCTCAAGGCCTACCAGGCCGGCTTCGAAGCCGAGCATCCCGACGTGAAGATCCGCTGGGTGCGCGACTCGACCGGCATCGTCACCGCCAAGCTGCTGGCCGAGAAGGCCGCGCCGCAGGCCGACGTGGTGATGGGCGTGGCCGCCAGCTCGCTGCTGCTGCTCGACAAGGAAGGCATGCTGCTGCCCTACGCGCCCAAGGGGGTCGACAAGCTCGCGCCGCGCTACGTCGACAGCGCCAATCCGCCGGCCTGGGTCGGCATGGACGTGTGGGGCGCAACCATCTGCTTCAACACCGTCGAGGCCGCCAAGCTCGGCATCAAGAAGCCCGAGAGCTGGCGCGACCTGCTCAAGCCCGAATACAAGGGCCGCATCGTGATGCCGAACCCGGCCTCGTCCGGCACCGGCTACTTCGACGTCAGCGCCTGGCTGCAGACCTTCGGCGAGAAGGACGGCTGGGCCTATATGGACAAGCTGCACGACAACATCGCCCAGTACACCCACTCGGGCTCCAAGCCGTGCAAGCAGGCGGCCGCCGGCGAATTCCCGGTCGGCATCGCCTTCGAATACCGCGGCGCCAAGCTCAAGAACGAGGGCGCACCGATCGACCTGGTGTTCCCCAGGGAAGGCCTGGGCTGGGACGTCGAGGCCACCGCGGTGATGAAGGGCAGCAAGAACCTCGAGGCGGCCAGGAAGCTGGCCGACTGGTCGGCGTCGAAGCAGGCCAACGAGCTGTACGAGAAGAACTTCGCCATCGTCGCCTATCCCGGCGTGGCCAAGCCCAACGCCCATATCCCGGCCAACTACGAGCAGCTGCTGGTCAAGCAGGACCTGAAGTGGGCCGCGGCCAACCGCGAACGCATCCTGGCCGAATGGACACGGCGCTATGACGGCAAGTCGGAGCCGAAGAAGTAAGCACGGCGTCTACGGCGTTCTTACCGCAGAGGACGCCGAGGACGCAGAGGAAAGGCTGTAACGCCTTGGCTTTGGCCCTTCCTACTCCACGTCCTCTGCGTCCTCCGCGGTAAAGCGGTTTCTTTCTGCATGGACGAGCACATCGCCGCAACGGCGCACCGACCACCATGGCCCTCACCCTCCCCGACCTCGTCGCGCTGTACGCCGGCGCCGGCCGCCGGCTCTACGGCGGCGAGGCGGTCAGCCAGCGCGCGCATGCGCTGCAGGCCGCCCACTTCGCCCGCGCCGCCGGCCTGCCCGACGCGCTGGTGGCCGCCTGCCTGCTGCACGACCTCGGCCACCTGCTGAGCGAGCAGTCCGACGACGCGCTGGCGAACGGCGACGACGACCTGCACCAGTACCGCGCACTACCCTTCCTGCGCGGCCTGTTCGGCGAGGCGGTGGTCGAGCCGATCGGCCTGCACGTGGCGGCCAAGCGCTACCTGTGCCGGGCCGAGCCGGGCTACCGCGCGGCGCTGTCGCCGGCCTCGCAGGCGAGCCTGGCGCTGCAGGGCGGACCGATGAGCGAAGACGAGGCCGCTGCCTTCCTGGCCCGGCCGCATGCCGCCGCGGCGATCGCGCTGCGGCGCTGCGACGACGCGGCCAAGGTGGCCGGCCTGGTCGTCGCCGATCTCGACGCCTACCTGCCGCTGCTCGAACGCCTGGCGGCGACAACGGCCGGCAACGCCGACACACCCGGAGCCGGCGATGCCGATCGCCCCATGTAGGAGCGGCTTCGGCCGCGAACCGGCGGATCGGCACGGCCGGCCCTTCGCGGCGGAAGCCGCTCCTACGACACCGGCCGCGACGATGCCCCCGCTCACTCCAACCATGCGGACCACCGCCACATGAAGCCGACCGAACTCCCCTTCCCCGCCACGGCCGCGGCCGGCGACGCCGCCGGCTGGCTGCGCTTCGACGGCATCGCCAAGCGCTTCGGCGACTTCACCGCGCTGGCCGGCATCGACCTGTCGATCCGCCGCGGCGAGTTCGTCTGCCTGCTCGGCCCCTCGGGCTGCGGCAAGACCACCCTGCTGCGCATCCTGGCCGGACTGGAGGCGCAGGACGCCGGCCGGCTCTGGCTGGCCGGCCGCGACATCGGCGCGCTGCCGCCGGCCAGGCGCGACTACGGCATCGTGTTCCAGTCCTACGCGCTGTTCCCCAATCTCGACGTCGCCGCCAACGTCGGCTACGGCCTCGTCACCGGCCGCGCCGACAAGGCGCGCCGGGTGGCCGAGCTGCTCGACCTGGTCGGCCTGGCCGGCTGCGCGGCGCGTTACCCGGGCCAGCTGTCGGGCGGCCAGCAGCAGCGCGTGGCGCTGGCGCGCGCGCTGGCCACCTCGCCCAGCCTGCTGCTGCTCGACGAGCCCTTGTCGGCGCTCGACGCCCAGGTGCGCGAACACTTGCGGCGCGAGCTGCGCGCGCTGCAGCAGAAGCTCGGCGTCACCACCCTGATGGTGACCCACGACCAGGAGGAGGCGCTGGCGCTGGCCGATACGCTGGCGGTGATGAACGGCGGCCGCATCGAGCAGGTCGGCACGCCGGCCGAGGTGTACGGCGCGCCGGCCAGCCGCTTCGTGGCCGGCTTCGTCGGCCGCGCCAACTGGCTGCCGGTCGAGGTCGACGCCGCCGGCGCCGTCCGCCTGGCCGGCGTCGTGCTCGCGCTGCCGCCGGCCGCGGCGGAACTGCGCGGCGGCCGCGCCGCGCTGTTCTGCCGGCCCGAGGACGTGCGCATCGACGCGCGCTGGACGCCGGGCGCGCAGATGGCCTTCGTCGAACGGGTCGATTTCATGGGCAGCGCGCGCCGCGCCACGCTGTCGCTCGGCGGCGCGCGCCAGATCGCGCTGCAGGCCGAGCTCGGCCCGAACGATCCGGGCCTCGAGGTGCTGCTGCCGGGCCAGCGGGTGCCGCTGCGGCTGCCGCCGGGCCGGCTGCGCCTGTTCGCGGAGGCCGCATGAGCACGCTGGCGCTGCACCGCCCGGCCGCGCTGGCCGCCGACCAGCGCCCGGCCCGGGCGCTGGCCTGGCTGGCGGCCGCCTTGCTGCTGGTCTTCGTCGCCTGGCCGCTGGCCAGCATCCTGCTCAAGGCGGTCGACGGCCCCGGCGGACTGGGCCAGGCCGCGGCGCTGCTGGCCGAGCCGAGGCTGGTCGACGCCACGCTCAACAGCCTGGGCCTGGCGCTCGCCACCACCGCGCTGGTGCTGCCGCCGGCGCTGCTGTACGCCTTCGCGCTGACCCGCTCGCGCGTGCGCGCCAGGCCGCTGCTGCGCACGCTGGCGCTGGCGCCGCTGCTGGCTCCCTCGCTGCTGCCGGCGATCTCGCTGGTCTACCTGTTCGGCAACCAGGGCCTGCTCAGGTCCTGGCTCGGCGGCGCCAGCATCTACGGCCCGCTCGGCATCGTGCTGGGCGAGGCGTTCTATACCTTTCCGCACGCGCTCTTGATCCTGCTCACCGCGCTGGGCGTGGCCGACGCGCGGCTCTACGAGGCGGCCGAGACGCTGGGCGCCGGCAAGCTGCGCCGCTTCCTGACGGTGACGCTGCCCCATATCCGCTATGGCCTGGCCTCGGCCGCCATGGTGGTGTTCACCCTGGCGGTGACCGATTTCGGCGTGCCCAAGGTGATCGGCGGCCACACCAACGTGCTGGCGCTGGAGGCCTACAAGCAGGTGATCGGCCAGCAGCAGTTCGGCCGCGGCGCGGTGGTCGGCCTGTTGCTGCTGTTGCCGGCGCTGCTGTCCTTCGTCGCCGAACGGCGGCTGGCGCGCGGCCGCGGCGCCGCGCTCAGCGGCCGTTCGGTGGCCTACGCGCCGCGCCGCAACCCGCTGCGCGACGGATTGCTGGGGCTCGGCTGCGGTGCGATCGCGCTCGCCCTGCTGGCGCTGCTGGGCACCGCGGTGGCGGCCAGCTTCATGGAGCTGTGGCCCTACCGGCTCGGCTTCACGCTGGCGCATTACGATTTCGACAATCTCGACGGCGGCGGCTGGCTGGCCTTCGGCAACAGCCTGAAGCTCGCGGCGCTGACCGCGCTGGCCGGCAGCGCGATGGTGTTCGGCACCGCCTACCTGGTCGAGAAGACGCCGGCGCCGCGGCTGGCGGCGCACTGCATCCGCGCGCTGGCGCTGCTGCCGATGGCGGTGCCGGGGCTGGTGCTGGGCCTGGGCTACATCTTCTGCTTCAACGCGCCGGGCAATCCGCTGCACGGCCTGTACGGCACGCTGGCGATCCTGGTCGCCTCGACCGTCGCCCACTTCTATACGACCGCCCACCTGACCGCGACCACCGCGCTGCGCCAGCTCGACGGCGAGATCGAGGCGGTGGCGGCCAGCCTGCGCCGGCCGTGGTGGACCACCTTCCGCCGCGTCACGCTGCCGATCTGCCTGCCGGCGCTGCTGGACATCGCGCGGCTGCTGTTCGTCTCGGCGCTGACCACGGTGAGCTGCGTGATCTTCCTCTACACCCCCGACACGGTGCTGGCCTCGGTGGCGGTGCTGAACATGGACGACGCCGGCGACACCGCCGCGGCGGCCGCGATGGCCACGCTGATCGTCGCCAGCGCCCTGGCAGCCACCTTGCTGATGAACTTGGCGGGGTGGTGGGGAACAAACGGTTGCAGAAGTGGAAAAACGTGAGGAGTAAGGCGTGAGGTGCAACCCCATCCCCTCCCAGCCTCCCCCTTGAAGGGGGAGGAGCGGGGCGCATCCCCACCGACCTCCTGCGCCCTTGTTCCCACCACTGCCCTGCGCCCTCCCCTTCAAGGGAGGGCCGGGGTGGGGATGGGGTTGCACCTCACGCCTTGCTCCTCACACCTCACCTATCCCACCACTACCCGACCCCTCACCCCTCACACCTTACCCCTCACACCATGGATCCCATCCTGCTTACCCCGGCCCCCTCACCACCAGCCTCGCCACCCGCAGCGCCATGCTGCGCGACTGGGGCTCGTGGGATGGCGAATTCAATGCGCTGACCGCCCGCGTGCGGCAACGGCTGGTCGCGCTGGTCGACGGCGGCGACGACTACACCTGCGTGCCGCTGCAAGGCTCGGGCACCTTCGCGGTCGAGGCGGCGGTCGGCACCCTGGTGCCGCGCGGCGGCCGGCTGCTGGTGCTGGTCAACGGCGCCTACGGCCGCCGCATGGTGCGGCTGGCCCAGATCATGGGCCGCGAGGTGGTGCCGCTCGACTTCGGCGAGACCTCGCCGGTCGAACCCGGCCGCGTCGCCGCGGCGCTGGCGGCCGATCCGGCCATCAGCCACGTCGGGGTGGTGTACTGCGAGACCAGCACCGGCATCCTCAACCCGCTGGCCGAGATCGCCGCGGCGGTGGCCGCCGCCGGCCGCAGGCTGATCGTCGACGCCATGAGCGCCTTCGGCGCGCTGCCGCTGTCGGCCGTCGACACGCCGTTCGAGGCGGTGGTGGCCTCGGCCAACAAATGCCTCGAGGGCGTGCCCGGCATGGGCTTCGTGCTGGTGCGGCGCGACGCGCTGGCCGGCAGCGGCGGCAACGCGCCCTCGCTGTCGCTCGACCTGCACGACCAGTGGAACTACATGGAGCAGACCGGCCAGTGGCGCTACACCCCGCCGACCCACGTGGTCGCCGCGCTGGCGGCCGCGCTCGACCAGTACGACGCCGAGGGCGGCCAGCCGGCACGGCTGGCGCGCTACCGGGACAACTGCGCGGCGCTGATCGACGGCCTGGCCGCGCTCGGCCTGCACGCCTTCCTGCCGGCCGAGATCCAGGCGCCGATCATCGTCACCGTGCATTCGCCCGACCAGCCGGGCTGGGATTTCCGCGACTTCTACCAGCGCGTCAAAGCACAGGGCTTCGTGCTGTATCCCGGCAAGCTGACCGAGATCGAGACCTTCCGCGTCGGCTGCATCGGCGCCATCGGCCGCGGCCAGATCGAGGCGGCGGTGGCGGCGATGGGGCTGGCGTTGAGGGAGATGGGCTTGCAGGTCGAGCGGCTGGACGATTGAGGCCCGCCGCCGATCTCAAGACCTGGCTTAGCCCCTCTCCCACCGGGAGATGGGTTGGGGGCGCCCGGCGTAAGGTGAGGGAGCGACGGTTCAGCCCATCACTGCCGGGACTGCCGACAACATGCTTGCCGATGCCAAGAACAAGCACGCTGGAACCGGCAGCACTCGCGGAACCGACGCTCCCTCACCCTGCCCTCTCCCGGCGGGAGAGGGTGGGCCGCGCCAGTTGCCTCGGGCAGTGAAATCTCACCAACTGCGACGCGCAGCGCGTCCCCCCGATACAGACCAAACCGCTTCATTCGATTCCGTACAAACCGCCTCACTCATTCCAATCAAACGAGACAACCATGCCCCCAGACAGCCGCCCCATGCCCATCGAAGCCGTCATCTTCGACTGGGCCGGTACCGTGGTCGACTTCGGTTCCTTCGCCCCGACCCAGGTGCTGATCGACGCCTTCGCCGGCTTCGGCGTCGAGATCGACCTGGCCGAGGCGCGCCGGCCCATGGGCCTGGCCAAGTGGGACCACATCGCCGCGCTGGGCCGCCAGCCCGAGGTCGCCGCGCGCTGGCAGGCGCGCCACGGCCGCGCCATGTCGCACGCCGACGTCGACGCGCTGTACGCCGCCTTCATGCCGCTGCAGATCGCCCGCGTCGGCGCCTACTCGCAGCTGATCCCCGGCACGCTCGACGTGGTGGCCGGGCTGCGCGCGCGCGGCATCCGCATCGGCTCGTGCTCGGGCTATCCGCGCGCGGTGATGGACGCACTGCTGCCGGTGGCCGCGGCGCAGGGCTTCGTGCCCGACCACGCGGTGGCGACCGACGACCTGCCGCCCGGCGGCCGGCCCGGCCCGTGGATGGCGCTGGCCAACGTGATCGCGCTCGGCGTCGGGCAGGTGGCGGCCTGCGTCAAGGTCGACGACACCGTGCCCGGCATCGCCGAAGGCCTCAACGCCGGCATGTGGACGGTCGGCCTCGCGCTGTCGGGCAACGAGATGGGCCTGACCGAAGCGGAAGTCGATGCGCTGCCGCCGGCCGAACGCCAGTCGCGCCGCGACGCCGCCGCCGCCAGATTGGCCCGTGCCGGCGCCCACGTGGTGATCGACACGGTGGCGGAGCTGCCGGCGGCGCTGGAAGCGATCTCGGCGCGGCGCGGTGCCGGGGAGAAGCCTTGAGATGCGGTGAAACGTGAAATGTGAAACGTGGGGCAGCCGCTGCGCGGCATCGGATCGAGGTGCGGCGGCGCCGCATTACGGTTCGCGCGTCACCAGCGCTGCACGGCAACGGTCGCGCATCACCGTAGGAGCGGCTTCAGCCGCGAACTGCGCCTGTGGAACTGCATTCGCGGCTGAAGCCGCTCCTACATAAACCCGGTGCGGCCGGAGCGCCATGCTGGAGGCATCACCGACGGTTCACCACGTTTCACATTTCATTTTTCACCTTTCACATCATTTGAACCCCCTACACTGAAATGGTCCGCCACTCGATGCCCCCCCATGCTGAAACTCGACCCCGAGCTGTTGAGCGACAGCGGCCGCTCCCCCTACCGGCGCGAGCTGGCGCAGGGTTATCGCTGGCTGCGCTTCGCCGCGCCGCTGGAACGCGAGTTCCGCCATTTCCATGCCCGCGCGCACCTGCTGCGGGTGCGCTGGAGCACCGGGCTGGCCATCGTGATGTTCGGGCTGTTCACCGTGGTCAACGTCCGCATGCTGCCGGCCAATCTGTGGATCGAGCTGACGGCCTTCCGCTTCGTCCTGGTGCTGCCGCTGTTCTTCGCCATCATCTGGGCCAGCTACCGGCCGGCCTGCTACGACTGGCTGCAGCGGCTGCAGACGCTGGCCGCGCTGATGGCCGGCATCAGCATCAACGCCGCGCTGATGGTGGCGATGTCGAACCGGCTGCCCTTTCCCTACGAGGGCCTGCTGCTGGCGACGCTGTTCATCTACTTCGTCGCCTGGCTGCTGTGGTGGCGGGCGCTGCTGATCAACCTGGGCCTCCTGGCCATGTTCGCGCTGCTCGAATGGCATCTGCAGCCCGATGCCGGCCTGCGCACCTTCCACCTGGTCCTCATGCTGTGCGGCAACATGGTCGGCGCGGTCGGCAGCTATTTCATCGAACACGGCGCGCGCAGCAATTTCCTGGTGACCGCGCTGCTGCGCGAGCTGGCCGAGCACGACGGCCTGACCGGCCTCTACAACCGGCGCACGTTCAACGCCCATCTCGACCGCCTGTGGCGGCAGACCCAGCGCGACGGCAGCTGGCTGGCGCTGGCGATGATCGACGTCGACCACTTCAAGCGCTTCAACGACCAGTACGGCCATGCCGCCGGCGACCGCGCGCTGCAGGCGGTGGCCGGCGCGATCGCCGGCCAGGCGCGGCGGCCGTTCGACATGGCGGCGCGCTACGGCGGCGAGGAGTTCGTGCTGCTCTGGCACCATCCGGACGGCGCCGAGCTGCCGGCCCTGGTCGAGCAGCTGCGCGCGGCGGTCGAGGCGCTGGCGATCCCGCATGCCGGCAGCGAGCACGGCAGCCTGACCATCAGCGTCGGTGCCACGCTGGCCGATCCGGGCCGGCATGCCCATCCCGAGGCCGCGCTGCGCACGGCCGACGAGGCGCTCTACCTGGCCAAGGCCGGCGGCCGCAACCGCTGCGTGATCAAGTAGCCGCCCGCCGCGTGCCGGCCCGTGGAGGCCGCCATGCGCACTGAATCCCATTGCGACGTCGCGGTGGTCGGCGCCGGCATCGTCGGCCTGGCGCATGCCTGGGCGGCCGCCCGGCGCGGCTTGTCGGTCACCGTGTTCGAGCGCGACGCACGCGCGGTCGGCGCCTCGGTGCGCAATTTCGGCCTCGGCCTGCTGGTCGGCCAGCCGCCCGGCGACCTGTTCGAACTGGCGCAGGCCAGCCTCGCCCGCTGGCGGGCGGCGCTGTCGGCAGCCGGCTGCAGCTACAAGGCGGCCGGCGCGCTGCTGGTGGCGCGCGATGCGCTCGAGCTGGCGGTGCTGGAGGACTTCCAGGACCGCCGCGGCACGGCCTACGGCACCCGGCTGCTGAGCGCGGCCGAGGTCGCCGGCCATGGCGCGCACGGCATCGGCGGCCTCTACAGCGGCGCCGAGATCGCGCTCGACGCCCGCGCCGTCCTGCCGGCGCTGGCGCGCTGGCTGGCCGAGGCCCATGGCGTGCGCTTCGTCTACGACTGCCAGGTCAATGCGATCGAGCCGCCGCGGCTGGCGACCTCGGCCGGCAGCTACCGCGCCGAGCGCGTCTTCGTCTGCGCCGGCCACGATTTCCAGACGCTCTACCCGGCCGCCTTCGCCCCGCTCGGCCTGCGCCGCTGCACGCTGCAGATGCTGCGGCTGGCGTCGCCGGGCTTCGCGCTCGGGCCGGCGCTGATGACCGGGCTGTCGACGCTGCACTACGGCGCCTTCGCCGAT
Organism: Chitinimonas koreensis; assembly: GCF_014353015.1. Classification (NCBI taxonomy): domain Bacteria; kingdom Pseudomonadati; phylum Pseudomonadota; class Betaproteobacteria; order Neisseriales; family Chitinibacteraceae; genus Chitinimonas; species Chitinimonas koreensis. Next base: position 2,436,976 of record NZ_CP060704.1, on the reverse strand, counting down.
TGCGCCGGGCTGGCCGCGCTGCGTGCCGGGGTGGCCGAGCGCGAGCCGCTGCTGCTCGAGCACGGCATCCACCTGATCGTGCAGCAGGTCGGCGCGGCCGGCGATCCGCACGGCGAGCTGATCGTCGGCGACTCGCACCACTACGGCAGCACGCCCTCGCCGTTCGGCGACGAGGCGATCGACCGGCTGATGCTCGGGCTGGCCGAGACGCTGCTCGGCCGCCGGCTGGCCGTGCGCGAACGCTGGCTCGGCTGCTATGCCAGCGGGCCGCATCCCTATGAAGTCGTGCAGCCCGAGGCCGGCGTCACGGCGGTCGCGATCACCGCCGGCGTCGGCATGAGCATCGCCTTCGCGCTGGCCGAGCGGCATCTGGCCGCCAGCGCATAGCCGCCGGCGCCGCCCCGATCGACAATGAACGCTTCCGCATCACGCCATCCCATCAAGCACGCATGACTGACACCGCCATCGTCCGCCGCAGCGGCACCGCCATCTGGCGCCAGATCGAAGACAGCCTGGCCGAGGAGATCCTGGCCGGCCAGCTGGCCGGCCGCCTGCCCAACGAGACCGGGCTGGCCGAGCGCTTCGGCGTGAACCGCCACACCGTGCGCCAGGCGGTCAAGGCGCTGGCCGAGCGCGGCCTGGTCGAGGTGCTGCATGGCAAGGGCACCTTCGTGCGAGAGGACCTGATCGACTACCAGGTCGGCCGCCGCAGCCGGCTGGCGCACAGCGTGGCCGGGCAGCAGCGGGTCGACCGCAGCCGCATCCTGCACAGCGCCGACACCGTCGCGCGGGCCGAGGTGCAGGCCCTGCTGGCGCTGCCGGCCGGCGCCGCGGTGCTGCGGATCGACTCGCTCGACCTGGTCGACGCCGACGAGCGGGTGATCGGCGTCTGCACCCAGTACTTCCCGCTGCCGCGCTTCGCCGGCCTCGCCGCCGCCTATGCCGAGCTCGGCCAGACCCACCTGGCGCTGGCCCGTTTCGGCGTGGCGCGGTTCGAACGCAAGCTCAGCCGCATCACCGCCCGGCTGCCGAGCCGCGAGACGGCGCAGCAGTTGCGCCAGCCGGCCAGCCAGCCGGTGCTGTATCTCGAGACGGTGTATGTCGACGAGGCCGGGCTGCCGATCGAGTACGGGATTTCGCGGTTCGCGGGGCGGCGGTGCAGTTGGTGGTGGAACCCGGGGAGTGAGGTGTGAGGGGTTAGGCGTGAGGTGTAACCCCATCCCCTCCCGGCCTCCCCCTTGAAGGGGAGGAGGCGCGCAGCGATGGCTCCATCGTCTGCGCTCGTTCAGTCCGTCACTGCTGCTCCCTCCCCTTCAAGGGAGGGCCGGGGTGGGGATGGGGTCCACGTTTCACGTTTCACGTTTCACATTTCACCTTTCACTGATCTATGCCCTTGCCACTCCCCCCGCCCCCCGTAGCATCCGCCCTCGCTTCAGGTGTCCCGCGTCCGCGCGGGATTAAACGGGAAGCCGGTGCCGCCCCTCGCGGCCATTCCGGCGCTGCCCCCGCAACGGTAGACGAGTCAAGGCAACGCCTCATGCCACTGTGCCCCGGCACGGGAAGGCGCGCTGCCCCGGATCGCATGATCCGCTCGTGAGCCCGGAGACCGGCCTGGCGCTGCGAACGACGTCGCGGAGGGCGATGTCGCGCCGGTGCCGCCGTGTTCCGCCCTCCCCGGCGGCCACCCAGCCGCCGGCGCGCCCGCCGCGCCGTCCTGGCGCGGGTTCCTTCCGACGTGGTTCGTTCCATCGAATCCAATGCCCGCGCGGGGTGCGCGGGCCAGTCAAGGAACCCGCCATGAAACTCCGCCGCCTCCCGGCTTCCCTCCCCTTCCTCACGCTGCCGCTGCTGGCCCTGCCGCTGCTGGCCGCCGAAACCGCCCAGCCCGAGATCGTCGTCACCGCCAGCCGCGCGGCCGAGACCGCCGACGCCACGCTGGCGCCGGTCACCGTCTTCACTCGCCGCGACATCGAGGCCAGCCAGGCCCAGTCGCTGCCCGACCTCTTGCGCACCGTGCCCGGCGCCACGCTGGCCAGCTACGGCGGCGTCGGCAAAACCACCTCGCTGTTCCTGCGCGGTACCGAATCGGACCACGTGCTGGTGCTGGTCGACGGCCTCAAGCTCGGCTCGGCCACCGCCGGCAGCGCCGCGCTGCAGGACATCCCGCTCGACCGCGTCGAGCGCATCGAGGTAGTGCGCGGCCCGCGCGCCGCGCTGTACGGCTCCGAGGCGATCGGCGGCGTGATCCAGGTCTTCACCCGCGGCGCACGCGGCGACCACTTCAGCGCCAGCCTCGGCGGCGGCAGCGAGCACAGCGCGCGCGCCGATGCCCAGATCGGCTTCGGCGACGCCAACGGCTGGCTCAGCTTCGGCGCCGGCCACTTCGAGACGCGCGGCGACAACAGCTGCAAGCCCTTCCTGGCCGGCGGCTGCTACACCAACGAGCCGGACGACGACGGCTACCGCAACGACAACGGCTCGATCCGCGGCGGCTATCGCTTCGGCCCGGCCGTGGCGATCGAAGCGCAATGGCTCAAGGCGGTGTCGGACAACGACTACGACGGCGACTACCAGAACGGCAGCCACAACGTGCAGCAGGCGCTCGGCGCCACGCTGAAGCTGGGCGACGGCGGCCTGCGCGGCGAGCTGACCGTCGGCCGCAGCGAGGACAAGTCGGACAACGCCAAGGACGGCGTGCACGCCAGCCGCTTCGACACCCGCCGCGACACGCTGAGCGCACAGGCCGAGGCCGCGCTGGGCCAGGATCAGCACCTGACCTTCGGCGCCGACTACCTCAAGGACGAAGTCGACAGCGACACCGCCTACACCCGCAGCGAGCGCGACAACCTCGGCCTGTTCGGCCAGTACCGCGGCGAATTCGGCGCCCATGCGCTGCAACTGGCGCTGCGCAGCGACGACAACGAGCAGTTCGGCCGCCACGCCACCGGCAGCCTGGCCTGGGGCTGGCAGTTGGGCGAAGCGCTGCGGCTGGTCGCCTCCTACGGCACCGCCTTCAAGGCGCCGAGCTTCAACGACCTGTACTACCCCGGCTTTAGCAATCCCGAGCTCGACCCGGAACGCTCCAAGAGCGCCGAGATCGGCTTGCGCTACGACGGCCTGGGCCGGCTGGCGGTCAACCTGTTCCAGACCCGCGTCGACGAGCTGATCGGCTACGACAGCGCCTTCAACGTGGTCAACATCGACGAAGCGCGCATCACCGGCGCCGAGATCGACTACGCCTGGCGCGGCGACGGCTGGCAGTTGCGGCAGAACCTTAGCTGGCTCGACCCGGAGAACCGCTCGCAGGGCAATCACGGCAAGCTGCTGGCGCGCCGCGCCAAGCGCGTCGCCAACACCGACCTGAGCGCCGAATTCGGCGATTTCGAAGTGGGCGGCACGCTGCACGCCGAGGGCACGCGCTACGACGACGCCGGCAACCGCCAGCGGCTGGGTGGCTACGCCACGCTGGACCTGCGCGCCGCCTACCGCATCGCCAAGCAGTGGCGGTTGCAGGCGCGGGTCGGCAACGTGTTCGACAAGCAGTACGAGACCGCGGCCTACTATGTGCAGCAGGGCCGCAACTTCTTCGTGACCTTGCGTTACCAACACTGACCTATCGATAGCGGCGCACGGCGCCGGGAGCCGGCATGAAAGGACCGCGGCGCATCGCCTGCCTGTCGGCCGAGACGGTGGACACGCTCTACCGGCTCGGCGCGCAGGACCGCATCGTCGGCGTCACCGGCTTCGCCCGCCAACCGCCCGAGGCGCGGCGCGACAAGCCGCGTCTGGGCGGTTTCACCAGCGCCGACGTCGCCCAGGTCGCCCGCCTCGAACCCGACCTGGTGCTGTGCTATTCCGACATGCAGGCCGAACTGGCCGCCCAACTGGCGCGCGCCGGGCTGGCGGTGCACCTGTTCAACCAGCGCGACATCGCCGGCATCCTGGCCATGATCGAGCTGCTCGGCGCGATGGTCGACGAGACGGCGCGGGCGGCCGAGCTGGTCGCGCGCCTGCAGGCCGGCATGGACGAGGTGGCGGCCCAGGCCGCCACGCTGCCGCGCCGGCCGCGCGTGTATTTCGAGCTATGGGATGCGCCGCTGATGTGCGCGCCGAGGTGGGTATCGGAACTGATCGCGCTGGCCGGCGGCGAGGACTGCTTCGCCGAACTGTCGCACCACGCGGCGGGCCGCGATCGGGTCATCGCCGATCCACAAGAGGTGGTACGGCGGGCGCCGGAGCTGATCTTCGCCAGCGGTTGCAATCAGCGCTTCACGCTGGAATCGCTGGCGGAGCGGCCGGGGTGGGATGGGATTCCGGCGGTGGTGAACGGCGAGGTGCATGGATTGCCGGCGCCGACTTTGTTGCAGCCGGGGCCGACGGTATTGGATGAGGGGTTGCGAGCGCTAACTCAGCACATACAAAAGGTAGACAATCAATAGCTAGCACCTTAGAGGGGACTTCCAGAAACCACCCCAATCTCGGCATGATCCACTGCCCCCGCACCCTGAAGCCACGCCATGCCCAGCCTGTTCGCCGCCGAAGAACGTGAAGCCAAGCTCTCCAAGCTCGGCGCCCCCTTGCAATCGCTCGACCAGCACGTCGACTTCGCAGCGTTGGCCGGTGCTGTCGATCAGGCTTTGCCCCGGCCTCATCGCTACTTCGGCGGTAGGCCGCCTTATCCCACCGAGCTCATGGTTCGCCTGCTCGTCATCCAGCAGCGCTTCAACCTCTCCGACGAACAGCTCGAATACCAGGTGCTCGACCGCACCAGCTTCCAGCGCTTCCTCGGCATCCGCGACAGCGGCAAGGTGCCGGATCGCAATACCGTCTGGTCTTTCCGCGAGAAGCTGGTCCAGGCCGGCCTGGGCCAGGCCATCTTCGACGAGGTCAACCGCCAGTTGCAGGCCCAGGGTTATCTGGCGCGCTGCGGCCAGATCGTCGATGCCACCTTGGTGCAGGTGCCGATCCAGCGTAACCGGCGCGATGAGAACGAGCAGATCAAGCGGGGCGACACGCCGGCCGGGTGGCCGGACAAGAAGCTCGCGCACAAGGATGTCGATGCGCGCTGGACGGAGAAGCACGGCAAGCCGTACTTTGGCTACAAGCTCTCGGCCAGCACTGACCGGCGCTACAAGCCTATCCACAAGCTGCACGTCAGTCCGGCCCATGAAAATGACCAGAATCACCTGCTGAAGGTGCTCGACGAGCACAACACCAGCCGGGATCTCTATGCCGACCGCGGGTATACGGAACTCGATCGGCTCAGGGAGGAGGGCTCGCGGCAGCACATCCAGCGCCGGGCCAAGCCGCATCGCCCGCTGTCGGAGACACAGGCGCGACGCAATCGCCGAATTGCGCGGATACGGGCACATGGCGAGCATCCGTTCGCGGGATTGCGCCAGCTGGGCGGAAAGGTACTGCGGTGCATCGGATTGAGGCGTGCGGCGCTGCAACTGCAGTTGAAGGCGGCGACGTACAACCTGAAGCATCTGGGCTGGCTGAAGGAGGCAGGGGTGAAGACGTTCTGACGCCGGAGGTGCGTCCTGGACGGGGCGAAAGCCGGTCCAGGGCGGGAAATGGGGGATCGATTTGGCGGGGATGCCTAGGAAATGGGCAGCAAGATTGACGGTGTGGCGTCTGCGCGGGGAAAGGGCGGTTTCTGGAAGCGCCCACATTGGCAGCCACCCGGAAGCCCATATCTACCAACCTAGCGATAACCGCAACGTTCATCGCATCCTCAGTCAGAACTCGACCCAATGAAGAGGGTTGCCTTATCTTTTCCCCAAAACAAAAATGCAAAATCCCAGAAAACAGGATATGCGGGATGCCCGTCTTGAAGCCAGAAGCGCTCTATCTTGAATGAAGCACTAGCCAGCCGACGAATTTCACCTTTAAGTTCGTTTAGCAGCTCAATGAATAATTCATTTTGAAATACCAGATTACCCGGTCCAGCGCCATCATCACCCGGATAAAGCAGTGCGTCCTCCACCTCGGTGCAAACTGCACCCACCTCTACCTCATCGACACCACCAAGGACTGCCTCCACCCCTAGCCCCGTGCGAATAAGCGCAGCAGAATCGGCCTGCTGCACATATGGCACCTCATATGCATGAAGAAATACAGAATAGTTCGTCGCATTCTCATGCAAGCGGACTGTAATTTTCTCTAGAAGATCTTGCTTCATGGGTTTCTCGGAGTGTTAGTTGGAAAACCAGTGACGATACGTCCGCCTTTGCTGCCCGGCTCAACGATCACCGTAATATCAATTCCGTCACGTGTGCCTTGAACCTTGATTCGGCCGCCTTGCTGTGGTGTCTGTACAGAATTTGGATCCGTAGCGACATCCGAAATTTCACCGCGAATCTTGTCGTCAGTCCAATTGCTTGGGAACTCGCTCTTACCCGGCTTTCCGGTGCCCGCTCGGTGTCCGCCACCTTTATTCGGCCCGTCACCGTCAAGTATGTGCTTGTCACCTTTGTCGTCCAACAGGCTTGGCTTGTCTTCGGATACAGTATCCGCATCATCCTCCTTCTTTGCAGTAGCTTGCTGCATCACATATTGCCGATAGGCTGCCTCCGACAACTCCCGGTTACCGGATCAATCCGGCACAGTGCCCCGCCGTGGCATGCGTCCTGATTAAAATTGCTCGGCGCTATCGCAATCATGACGACAGCACCCGCATATACAAACGCCCGCAGCGCCATCCCCGTCATTGCGCCCCGCGCAGCCTGCAGCGATCGGGTGCCCTGTCGGTTCAACTCATTTGACCATGCCTGCAACAATCCCGCACAGCCGCTTCCCTGGCATACGACATTGCTGCCGAGCCGGCGACTGCCCACAACTTCCAATCGCGATACACCGACTTCATAACCTGTCGGGTCGATCAGATTCGTCGGGTTGTTCCAAACATAGGTATAACGATTATAACTCTGCCCCAATCCGGCTCCTGGATGATCGGGTCGGCGCTGATGAACCGCGCCACCAACGGGTCGTACACCCGCCCGTTCATGTGCACCAGGTCCAGCCCATCCATCATCTCGTGGCCGGTGAAACCCTTGTTGTCCACCACCCCATCGAGGGTATCGAGCGTCGTGGCACCATCCAGGCTCCGCCGCTTGCCCCAGGCGTCGTAAGCCAACATCTCCTTCAGATTGCCGCTCAGATCGGTGATCGCGATCACGCTGCCCAGCCGGTCCAGATGCGTCCAGTTCAACGTGGTCGTCGTACTGCCGTTCACCACGTCGATCTCGACGCCCAACCCTTGCGGCCAATAGGTCTTGACCGTCAGCACACCGGCCTTGTTCTCCACTTCCTGGCCGCCCGCGTAATAGACCGTGCTGCCGTCCTGCTTCTGCTGCTTGGTCCGCTGATGGTCCGGGCCATAGGTGAATTCGCTCCACACGCTGCCCTCGGTGATCCGCTTGGGCATGTCGAAGCTGGTCCACGTCAGCGTCCGGCTCGCACCGCTGGTGAGGTTGCCGTTTTCGTCATAGGTGAAGGTACCGATGCCTGGAATGCTCTGCACGGCGTGCGGCCGGATCGCCGTCGCGCCTTGCGTCGGGTAGGCGTAGGCGCCGGTGCCGGTGCCGGTTCCCGTCTTGCTCAGCAGATTGCCGATCGCATCGTAGGTGAAGCTCAGCAGCGTCTTGCCCGTCACCTGGCTCTGCTTGAGCCGGTTCAGCGCGTCGTAATCGAAGAGTTCCGTGAAGCCCGTACTGCCATTCCAGTACTGGCTTCGCTGGGTCACGTTGCCCAGCGCGTCGTACTGGTACCCCTCCTGAATGCGCGGCGCACCCGCAGCGGTTTTGAGCAGATCGCCGGTCAAGCGGCCGGTCTCGGGGTTGTAGATCGTATCGATGCTCAACCCGTTGCCCAGGCTCGCCTGAGTCACTCGATTGGCCGCATCCTGCGCGTTGGCCTGCCAGAGCGCGAAACCGCCACGCTCGATCCGCGCCAGATAGCCCAGCGCGTTGTAGCGGTTGTCGTACACCTTGGCCGAGGCGCTGCCGCGCTGCAAGCTGCGCTTGGCGAGACGGCCCCAGTTGTCGTAGGCCAGTACGTCGATATAGCTGACGTCGAGGTAGCGGGTCGTGACATACGGCCGGCCCAGGCTGTCGTAGGTCTGGGTCTGGCGATAGTCCTTGGCCGTGCTGGTGCCGGTATGGCTTTCCACCAGTTGGCCACAGCTCTTGGTACTCGCGCAGCTGGCCGGCGTAGTGGCGTGGTCGTAGATCCAGTGGCTTTCCAGGTCAGGCTCATAGCGCGCCGTCATCCGGCCCAGCGCATCGAATTCGAACTTGGTCGATTGACCCGCTGCCTTCTGCTTCGGGCTCACCTGCTTCCACACCTGGCCCAGCGGGTCGACCTCGTAGCGAATCGTGCCTAGATCCGGATCCTGCAACTCGGTCTTGCGGCCGAGCACGTCGTACGCGACCTTGATCACATTGCCGTTCGGGTCAGTGGTCTGGTTCAGGTTGCCCCACGGGTCGCGGCCGAACAGCGTGGCTTTGGTCAACGCATCGGTGCTCTTGACCAACAGGCCCAGCACATTGCGCTCGTCGGTCTTGGTGTAGCTCTTGGCGTTGGTCTGGATCGTGACTAGACCCTTGTACTGAGTGGTGACGCTGCGTTCCGTGCCGGCCTCGTCCGGCGTGACGATGCTGGTGACGCGGTCGAGCGCGTCATAGCCTTGCCGGCTGGCCAGTACGGCCGCATCGCCACCATAGCGCGGCTGGTCGACTTCCCACGGCCGTCCGCGACTGTCGTAGCGCTGGTCGGCCATGATCGTGCGGCCATCGAAACCGTAGCTCTGGCTGCGCAGCACATGGCCTGCATTGTCGCGGTAGGACAGCGTCGGTACCGCGATGCGGTCCACGCCCTTGAAATGATCCGCAATTTCGACCGATGCCGCGCCGGCCGGGCAACCGGCATCGCATTGCTCCAGGTAGTAGCGCGTCTCGGTGCCGTCGGAACGCGTTTCCCCGGTCTTGCGGCCAAAGCCGTTCACCGCCCAAGTCGTGACCAGGCCATTGGGGCCGGCCAGGCTGGTTTGCACGCCGGTCTTCGGGTCGTAGGCACGCGTTTCGGCCTGACCCAGCGCATTCTTCACCACGGTCGGGAAGCGGCCCTTGGTGTCGTAGGCCACGTCCTCGACCACGCGGGTCTGGTCGGTATTGCTGGCCGGATCACGCCAGGACAGCGTCTTCTTGTTCACCAGACCGAAGGCATTACCGCTGCGGTCGTAACTGGTAGTCAGCTTGTATGCCGTATCGGCAGGCTGCCGCACCTCGGTTTTCAACAAGCCGTTGCTCTCGTAGCCGTACTGGACCACGCGGGCTGCGGCCGTTTCGGTCGGACTCGAGCGGATCACCGTAACCGTATCGACCAGCCCCTGCAGCCAGGGCGCCGAAGATGCGGCCGCGGACTTGTAGGTCGTGTCGGTGCGGGTCTTCCAGGCGCCCCCCAGGCTGACGGCTTGGGCGCAAGTAATGTCCACCGTGGCTTTCTGCGGCGCGACGAGCGCCAGGCTTTGCCGGACATTGCCCCAACTGAGCCCGCCCGCCGCCAGGCCGTAGTCGATACAGCTCAGCGTGCTGCCCAGTGCGCTGCCATCCAAGTCGCGCCGTTCGACCAATTGGCGGCCGCTATAGACGAACCAGCTTCTGGCAGCATTGGGATGGATATTGGCGTAGGCTTGGGCATCGGCCTGCGTATCGCTCAACACCGTGTTGTTGGCGGCCTGCACCATGGTCCGCAGCGGCATGCCCAGCGTAGGCCAGGCCTGGCTCTGGTAGGTCGTAGTGGCGATACCGGTCTGCGGGTCGGTCGCGACCTGCTTGGCGAAGCCCAGGCCCTTGCGACCCAGTGCGTCACGCAACATCTGCTCGTAGCGGAAGGTCGTGACTCGCCGATCGCCCACGCCGTTGCCCCGCTCGATCCGCCGGACCAAGCTACCCGGCGTGGCGTACTGCGAGGGATGGCGCGGCAGCGGCATCGCGATGCCAGCCGGGTCGGTCGCCTGCCGGCGATAGAGCTCGGCATCATCCGGCCGGCCATAGACCACGTCGTCGCGGCGCCCCAGCCGTCCTGCACCGCAACGATGCGATCCAGGCCCGGCGTACGGGCCAGGGTATAGCGTTTGTGCGCCTCCTTGCTGGTCGTACCCGAGGTGCGTACCTGTACCGTGGGCAAGCCGTTGCGAGCATCTGCGACGATCGAGACCCGGTAGTACTCGAGACCAGCAATCCCCGGAATACCGCCGCTCACATCGGAACAATTCAATGTCCGGAACGACAGCGTGCACAATTGCAGCCGGTCGACGCCGACGTCCCACTTGCGGACCAACAAGGCAGTCTGGCCCGTACCACGGAAGTCGCCCAAGGAAGTGAGGATGGTTTTACCCGAGCCGGCCCGGTTGTAACTGCCCCATCCCTCACCGGCCACGAAGCAGTCGGCGGATCGTTCGGTGCCCAGACAGACGTAGGTCTTGCTTTGCCCATCGAAGAAGACGAAGTCGGCGATGCCGTCGCCATTCAGGTCGCCGACCGATTCGGCCGGACGGTATTCGCCGAGCGTGCCGTTTCCGCTATTGAGCAGGGTGAAGTCGTATTTGACGATTTCACACTCGACCTGGGCGGCGGATATGCAAACCCGGGTCGCCCCGAGACGGTCATAGGTATTGACCGCGGCCGACATATTGGCGAACGAGGCCGAGAACAGGTCGGTGATCTCGCCGCGGTTGAAGTTGATCGGTGCGAACTGGTCGAACATCTTGCCGCGTGCGACCTGCGGCAATACATCGGGCGTGCGGTCCACCAGCGTCTTGGAGGTCTGGCAGTCAGCCACGCCTTCGTTCAATACGCAAAGCTGAGCACTGCCATCGGGTTTCACCCGCCGGAAATTCGGCTTGCCCCGGCCAAGGAAATCGAAGTCCGACAGATAGACCTTGGTATAGCCATCCTTGGCGAGCAGCGATGTGACCGGCGTACAGGAATCGACGAAGAACTGCCCGCCGCGGATCGATGTCGCGCAGTATTTCTCCACCACCTTATTGAACAGGCCGTCGAACGTATAACCGGCCACTCCCCCTATTCGATCGCTATAAACCAGAAGGCCGTTGGCATCACCACCGTCCAGGTTTATCGGCATGATCTGGTTGAGCAGCCCATTAACAACTTCAGGATTGGCCAGCCTTGTGTCAGCGCCTTCTATAACCCTGCCATCGTTCAGTGCAACACGGTAGCGCCCGGTGCGCTCGCTCAGGAATTCACGGTCCACACCGGTGCAAACCTCACACCAATACTTTTTCTCGAACGAGATCCAGTTGGCCTTTGCCGGCGCTTCGAGCGTCATCGGCCTTTCCATCGACCAAGACCAAGACACGGTGGGCGTATCTGTGCGTCCGGCGGAGGCATAGCTCACATTTGGCACTTCTTCGGCCAACACGAATTGCGGTGCAGTCTCTTCACCCCAGGTGAAGATGGTTTTGGGCAGGCAAATATCTGCCGCGCCTGCCGTTGCGCCGGGCGTGCACAACTCGACCTGCCGGAGCAGACTCCGGCCGGTGCTGCCACTCTGACCATAGGTCAAAGTGTAAGTCCCAACCCGCGTGCCGCCCGTGCCATCAGCCGCGGTATCGATCGCCATGGTGACGGTCCTGAGCAACTGGCTCAGTTCGACCTTGCTACCACCGAAATAGCCGGTCTGTTCGTCCGAGCGGCCGATGAAGCCAAACCGCACGATCAGATCCGCCGTCACTCCCGCGGTGGCGTGGGCACCGTAGCGCACCTGGCGGGGATAGTGCTCGCCGCGCGCCGTGTTCAGCACGTATTCGTAGGTCACCCGGTTGCCGCTGACGTCTTCGCGGCGATCCAGCGACCAACTGGCCGCCTGACCGTCGCTGCGGCCTTGCGCCAGCACGTAGCTGGCCGCCTTGCCGTCGAGGCCATCGATGCCGTAGTACAGGGTCTGGCCGGCCTTGGTCTCGACCTTGAAGCCAACGCGCCCGTTGGCACTGAAGCGCGTAATACGCTGGAAAGTCTCGACCTCGGTCCGGTATTCGGCATCGACTGCCCAGTAGGCCGCATCCTTGCCGGCATCGTCCGACAGGCTGACATCCGCTCCATTGACGCGGACCAAGCGCTGGCCGTCCAGGCACAGCCGGTCCGACTGCGTAAAGGTGACTCGTCCTGCCGAGCCGTCCTGAGCCAGAGTCTTTTCGCAACGCTGGATAGACGAAAAGCCCGCCAGGCTCCAGCCCAGCCCGACCGGGCCGTTGCCGGCCTGGCTGTTGTATTCCAGGCCGAGGCTGGGCGTCATTGCCCCGGAGCCGGGCGGCAGCGCCAGAGGCAAACTGTAGACGGCCGCCCCGTTGCTGGTCTTCAGCTCGCCGGGCAGGCTTCCGGCGTCGGCATTGGCCAAGTGGGGCAAACTGATCGCGGCCAGGCTCGTCGGCTGCGGAGGCAGGGGCGACTCATCTGGACTGCTTGAGTCGCCAGCCAGGAGCAGGTCAAGGATGGCCGGCAGAGCCCGCGCAGTATTGGTCGGCGCTTCAGCCGACGTTGCGGGCAGCGACCATAGCAGTGCAACTGCGGCGAAGCCCAAGACAACGCCATGCAACAGCATGCCCTCCGCCCCAGACATGCTGTTGCGGCCAAGGAAACAGATTGCCCTTAAACGCAACGCACCAATTTTATGGCGCAAAGCGTTCAATAGACCCGGAGAATATCCATCACCTTGGCACAACATATTTTATTCCTTTAAACCCGGACAATTCATACCAACGCGACCGTGCATGCACAACCACGACTTCCATTACGGTACAACAAGTGGGATTACAGTATTTCGTACGCAAAAATGCCGGCAAACTAACGTCGCATCAATAACATTGAAGCTTCCGCACTGGACAAATTTGAGACGATGCAAGCCACCCTTTCAGCAATCGAGAGATTCGCTCAATATGTGATCGAGTCGACATCTTCTCCATTGGACCAGCGGGTACACGCTCCTGTACCGGTCACAGCGACCGGCTGTCCTGCAGCCCGAGCAGCGAGAAGCGTTGCAAGCTGCTGCTTCCCGACATTCGAATTTTCGTTCTTGATCATCCAATAAGGCGCATCAGCGCATGTGGGCCGGCCCGTCGGCGTCCCATCCAAGAAGAAATAAATCAATCCATCACTGGCACGGACGATCAGTTTGGTAATTTGGCCCGCCTGGCTTCCAGCTAACGCTGGAACACCGATCATGATCAAGAGAAGACATTGAATCGCAATATTTTTCATACAAACCCCAATTGAGAAGAAAAAATTCGAGCAGGCAAAGGCTTTCGACCTTTATCGCCGTACAGATATCTCACCTGGAGGATTGGGAAAACTCGACAGTTCTAAACAATGCCATGGCAGGTACAACCCACCACAACATATGCATCAAGCATGACAAGCTCCGCAATTATCACCAAGCCACTATGACAACTCCTACCTACAGTCGGTCAGAATATAACCACAGGAGCAAGGTTTGCCTACCTTGCTGACCAAAAAGAACAAGCATGCGGTGAAAGAGGCCATATCCATTTGTATCATGACCATTCGTAATCGCACCGGACCGGCACACCAGACCGCTATGTGCTACTTCTCGTCAAGATGAAACACCCGATCCTCGAAATTCCAGATCCCGCGCAACCGCCACCCCAGCACCAGCTCCACATCGCCGCGATAGCGATTCGGCTCGGCCAGCGCAGCTAGTTCCTCACCTTCCCCCGCCGCCTCGAACGCCGCCAGCCAACGCTCCCACGCAGCGATCTCCTCGGCCAAGCCCGCGTCGCCCGTCACCTCCACGCCCCAGATCTCCAGCGCTTCCAGCCGGCCCTTCACCTGCACCCGGCCCAGCCGCCGCACCATCAGTCCGGCCTCGGCCGCCGCTTCGCGCAGCTCGGCCGTCACGATCAGCCGGCTGTTGAACTTGCGCGTCAGCGCTTCCAGCCGCGCGCACAGATTGATCGGGTCGCCCAGGATGCCGAACTTGCGCACGCCGTCGGCCGGGCCGAGTTCGCCCAGCATCACCATGCCCTCGGTCAGCGCGATGCCGGCGCCGAGCACCTTGCGGATGCGCTCGACCTGTTCGTCCGGCAGGCCGGCCAGGTGCGCCGGCAGGCCGGCGAAGAAGGCGTGCTGGCGTTCCAGCAGCAGCGCCGCGGCGCGCACTGCGCGGCGGCGGCCTTCTTCCAGGCTCGGCGTGCCGTCCAGCTCCAGTGCCGGCCAGTAGTAGCAGACCATGTCGCCGACGTAGGCCTCGAGCCAGGCGTCGTAGTCGCGCTGCAGGCCGCGGGTGATCTCGTCGAGGTAGTCGTTGAGCAGGCCGAACAGGCGCTTGGGCGTGCCGAGCAGATTGGTCAGCGTGGTGTAGCCGGCCAGGTCGCTCATCAGGATCTGCGCCTGGACCTCGCGGTTGCTCAGCGCCTCCGCCTGGCTGCTCAGCAGCAGGTGGTGCACCTGGGCCGGCAGAAAGCGCCGCAGCAGCCGGCCGCGGCGGGTGTTGATGCGCAGGTGGGCCGCCGTGACCAGCGCGGCGCTGGCCAGCGCCGCGGCGGCGATCGCGCTGGCCGGCAGCGGCACCCACGGGTAGGCGGCCGGCGCGGCGCGCCAGGCCAGCGCGGCCAGGCCGGCCAGCGCCGCCAGCGCGACGCCGAAATCGAGCCCGGCGAACAGGATGGTAGCCACCAGCGCGGCCAGCGCGGCCAGGCCCAGCGAGGGGTAGAACGGCAGCCGCCGCGGCGCGTCGCCGGACGCGGCGGTCTCGACGCTGTCGGCCACGATCTGCGGGCCCAGCGTCAGCTGCAGGTTGGCGGCCGAGCGCAGCAGCGGCGTGATGTGCAGGTCGGTCGGCTCGTCGAGATCGGTCAGTTGCAGCACCACCGTGCGGCCGGCCACCGCGGCGCGCAGGCCCTGCCAGTCGCTCGCGCGGCAGCTGGCCAGCCACGACAGCTGCAGCGGCGTGCGCTCGCCGTTCCAGCTCGCGCCGGTGCCGAAGCGGATCGGCACGCAGCGCCGGTCCGACGCGGCGGCGCCCGGCACCTCGGCACAGGCGGTGGTCGCCGCGCCCGACCGCAGCGCGGCGAGGAAGCCGTCGCGGTCGGCGTAGGCCTGGCGCACCACGCCGTCGCGCGACAGCGGCAGCTCGGACGAGGCGAAGCGCGGCAGGCTGCCGCCGGCGGCGTGGCGCGCGCCGAACAGCAGGTCGTAGGGGATCGGCGTGCGGTCGGACAGCGGATAGGGCATCACCAGGAGGCGCATCGCGGCTGGGTTCAGATCGAGCGGCGCGCTGCGGCGGTAACCGTCGTCGGCGCTGCAGCGCGGCTCGCCGCGCAGGCTGCACAGCTGCACGCCGCCGTCAGGCTCGATGCACTGGCCGAAATCGAGCATGCGGTAGTTGCGCAGCGCGACCTGGGCGTCGATGAACACCGCGCGGCCGCCCAACGCCGCCACCCGTTCGGCCGCCAGCGCATACAGCGGCAGCATCTGCTGGCGCGACAGCGCGAGGGGCAGCCGCAGGTCCGGCGCGGCCCAGGCGACGTGGCGGTCGACCGGGCGGGTGCTGCGCGCCATGACGTAGTCGTAGTGGGCGACGTCGAGCGTGGTCGGCGGCGCGGCCGCCAGCAGTCCGCCGACCGTCAGGCCGAAGGCCAGCGCGGCGGCCAGCCAGCCGGGGTGCTTGAGGGGGAGCGGGTGCAGGAGGGCCATGGTGGTGGTCGTTGGCTGGAGCGGCTGGACTGCGTTGTTGCCGGTGGAGCTGACTTAAGCCCGACGGTGGCACCGATCGAGATCGCTGTCGGACTGAAGTCCGACCTACGCTCCGATATGACACATCCCGTAGGGGTAGCTTCAGCCGCGATGGTGTTCGTGTCGCGCGTGCCATTCGCGGCAGAAGCCGCTCCTACCGATCCTTCGTAGGTCGGGCTTTATACCCGACAGTGCGGTCGATCGACGTCGCTGTCGGGCATAAAGCCCGACCTACGGGTTGAAGTCGCCCTGCGTTGCCGTGATGCGCATCCCGTAGGAGCGGCTTCAGCCGCGAATCGGTGCAGGTGTCGCAGCCACCGTTCGCGGCTAAAGCCGCTCCTACAGACCCCCTGCCTACTTCGGTTCGAGGAAGTAATCCGCGCCGCTCATATGCCCGGCATTGAGCGAGGCGCTGTACTGCGGCAGTTGCGGGTATTCGGCGGTCACCAGGTGGCGGATCGCGTCGAAGAAATCGACGCCCTCGACGTAGCCGGCCGCCTTGGCCGCCTTCAGCTGCTGCACGAAGCTGTAGGCGAAGATCGAGTGGCCGTCCTTGCCTTCGTCCGACACCGGCTCGACGTCGCCCGAGCTCATCACCGTCACCGCGCGCCGCGCCAGCAGCTGGCGCTTGTCGTGGCCGGCGCCCTTCTTCAGCTGCTGTTCCTTGGCCAGCGTGCCGGAGAAGCAGCTGTCCGACACCATCATCACCTGCTTGGCCGGGATCAGCGCCAGGAACTTGTTGATGTCGTTGTTCGACAGCCAGCTCTTGGGATTGCGCGGGTTGGCGTCGACCGGCAGCCAGTAGCCGTTGCCCTTCACCAGCACGCCGTGGCCGGCGTAGTAGACCAGCACGCTCTCGTCAGCCTGGTGCAGCTCGGCCGCCTCCTTCAGCGCGCTCACCATCTGGCGGCGGTCGGCGTTCTTCATGAGCCGCACCTCGTAGCCGAAATCGTCGCGCAGCACCTGGCCGATGTGCTCGGCGTCGTGCTCGGGCGTGATCAGGTCGTTGATGCCGTTGCCGTAGTCGGAGTTGGCGAACAGGTAGGCCACCTTGCGCCGCACGTCGCCGGTCTCGCCCTCGGCCAGCGGCCGCAGCGGCCGCGGCGGGATGCACTGGGTCTTGAGATCGTCGCTCGGCCGGCAATCGGGCAAGTCGGGCTCGCTCGGATCGCGCTCGAGCCGGGCAATCGCGTCGCCGTACAGCACCGAGCGCTCGGCTTCGCGCGCCGCGGCGGCGTTCAGGTAGCCGATCGTGTCGCCGGCCAGCGGCTTGGCGTCGCCGCTGCCGATCGCGGCGACCGAGGCGCTGCCGGCGTCGTCCTGCCGCGGCGGTTCCTGCACGTAGGGCTCGGGCTGGCGATCGACCGTCTCGGCCGGGCTGGACGAGGAGCCGACCACCTGCAGCGTGCCGACGTGGCCGAGGTGGAACAGGTAGTCCTGCGCCACCAGCGTGCCGAGCGAGGCGATGAAGGGATAGCTGCCGATCGGCGGCTGGTTGCCGTGGGCGGTGGTGATGTCGGGCGCACCGCTGACGTCGCCGAAATCGTCGCCGGCGGCGAAGCCGAGCAGGTCGTAGTGGAAGGGGCCATGGCTGCCTTCCGAGCGGACCTGGTCGGGCACCTGCAAGGTCAGCGTGGCGTAGTGGATGTCGGCCTGGCCGCTGGTGCTGGCGGCGCTCAATTGGTAGTTGCCGGCGCTGGTGCCGCCCAGGCTCAGGCCGCTGATGCTGACCGTCTTGTTCACGCCGATGTGCTTGTCGGCGAACTGGGCGTTGGCGGCGGTGGTGACCAGCGTCACCGCATCGACCGGCAGCACGCCGGTCAGCGAGCCCGCGCCGGTCAGCGTGGCGTTGGTGGTGCCGTCGTAGACCTTGTCGTTCACCGTCACGCCGCTGACGTTGACCGGCCGCCGCGTGATGACGCCGACCGCGCCGCTGGCGTTGGTACTGGCCAGCTGGTAGCCGTAGACCGCGGCGGCGCCGTTGCCGGCCGAAGCGGTGATGCCGGTCACCGTCACCGTCTTGCCGCTGCCGGCGTTGCGGTTGTCGTAGCTGCCGGCGGCCGGGTTGTTGAGGCTGACGGTGTCGCCGTCGACCGTGCCGCTCGCGGTGTAGTTGCCCGCCGCCAGCGTGGCGTTGGTGTTGCCGTCGTAGACCTTGCTCACCGTGCCGGTCAGGCCGACCGTCAGCGTCGGCGCCAGCGTGTAGAGGAAGCCGTTGCCGGTCGGCTGGGCCGGCGTGGTGGCGCCGTAGCCGGCGTTGTATTGCTTGAAGTCGTAGGCCAGGCCGTTGCGCAGGTCGGCGGCCGGATCGCCCGACCAGACCAGCCAGCGGCCGCTCGGCGCCGACAGCAGGTTGCTGCCGATGTCGTTGTGGAAGCCGCTGCCGACCACCTGGATCGCCTGCGCCGAGGCGGCGTTGCCGACGATGGTGGCGGTCGAGGCCGGCGTGCGGGTGAAGGTCACCATCCCGGCCGAGCGGAACAGCACCGGGTTGGCGAACACCACCGCTCCGCCGTCGAGCAGGTTCACCGTCATGCCGGTGTTCTGGGCGTCGCCGATCTGCACGGTCTGGCCGGCGCCGGCCACGATCTGCGAATCGGCGCGCAGTTGCACCGTCAGGTTGGAGCCCGGCGCCGCCGAGACCAGCGACACCGCGCCCGAGGTCTGCAGCTCGGGGCCGCTCACCACCGGGCCGGAGAAGCCGAAGGTGATGCCGGTGGCGCCGATCAGCTGGATGTCGCCCGAGTAGCTGGGATCGCCGACCGAGGCGTTGACCGAATGCTTGTAGATCGACACCCAGGGCGAGCCGCTGAGCCGGATCGGGCTCGAGCCGACCGCGGTGACGTGGCCGCCGTTCTGCACCGTCAGGCCGTCGAGCAGCGCAGTGGTGGTGGTCGAGCCGACCAGGTCGATCGAGCCGGCGCCGTTGCCGATCACGCTGCCCTGGACATAGGTGCCGAAATTCGAGCCGGAACTGCCGTTCACCTGGATGACGCGGCCCTGCACGATGCCGGCGTGGCGTACCCCGGCGTAGGTGGCGCACGGCGGCGTGCAGGTGAACGGCGCGGCACCGGTGATGTTCACCGTATCGCCCGACACCGTGCCCGAGGCCGTGATCAGCACGCCTTCGCCGCCGGCCACCAGGCCCGAGCCGCCGATGGTGACCGTGCCGGCGCCGGCGTTGACGCTGCCGTCGATGCGCACGCCGGCGGACGCCCCCATCGCCAGCCCGCCGGCGCCGCCGCCGGCCAGCTGGATGTTGCCGCCGTTGGACGACAGGCTGCTGCTCGAATCGAGGTGGATGCGGCCATTGCCGTTGCCGTCGCGGTCGGCGGTGAAGCTGATCGCCAGCGGGCCGCCGGCCGAGGAGATGAAGCGGCCGATGTTGAGGTAGATGTCGCCGTCGGCCTGCACCGCGACGCTGCCGCCGGTGCTGGTCAGGCTGTTCTGGAACGAGACGAAGCCGGCCGAGCGGAACACGATCGGCACCGGCACCGCCAGCGAGGGCGTGTTGATGGCGGCGCTGTTGGAATAGAAGGTCAGGTCGCCGCTGTTGGCGCTGCCGACGGTGATGCCGCTGAGCGTATTGGCCAGCGTGGTGTTCGGCGCGATGTCGACGCTGTAGGGCGCAGTGCTGGTCAGGTTGGCGAAGGTCAGGCTGCCCGACGAGGTGAAGCTGCTGCCGTTGGCGAAATCGCCGGCGGCGCCCAGCAGCTTGATGTCTCCGTCGCTGGTCAGCAGCGCGATGTTGCCGGTGTAGCCGACGGCGCCGAGCTGGTTGCGCGCCACCAGTTCGATGGCGTGGCCGGTGCCGACCGTGCTGCCGTTCAGCGTGAGCGGCAGGTTGCCCATGGCGTGCAGGGTGGCGTCGCGCAGGTAGATGCCGGAGACGCTGCCCGAGCTGCCGGTCAGGGTGATCTGGCCGGCGACCACGCTGCCGTCGTCGATGGTGACGCCGTAACCGCTGCCCTGCCCGTTCAGGCTGACCGAACCGGTGGCGCCGCCCTGCAGCACGCCGGCGCTGTCGACCTGGATGCCGGTGGCGGCGGTGCCGGTCGCCGTCGCCGTGATCTGGCCGGCATTGACCAGGCCGCCGACGAAGTAGCCGGTGATGTTGGTGCCGCCGTTGCCCTGCAGCGTGATGGTGCCGCCGGCTGCGGTCAGGGTGGAATCCTGCAGCGCGAAGGCGTGGCCGCCGGCCGTGGTGCTGCCGTTCACGCTGATGGTGCCGCCGGCCGCGGCCTGCGCCGTGGTGTCGAACAGCATGGTGCCGATGCCGTTGGCGCCGCTGCCGGCGAAGGCGATGCTGGCGCCGTCGATCTGGCCCAGGCTGGTGATGATGCCCTCGCCGTCACCGAGGTTGCTGCCGTTCAGCGTGACCGCGCCGGTGGCATTGATCTGGCTGTTGAACACCGCGATGCCGCTGAACGGCGAGCCGCCGTCGGGCGTGTCCGGATCCACCCCGTCGAGCGTGACGGCGTTGCCGCTGACCACGCTGTTGTTGGACAGGATCACGCCGTAGCCGCCGTTGCCGGTCAGGCTGCCGCTGCCCGTCAGCGTGACGTTGCCGGCGCCGGCCGCCAGCGTGGCGCCGGCGCTGAGGTCGATGCCGGCGAAGTTGGCGCCGTAGCCGTAGGCGCGGCCGTCGGCCCCGCCGCCGCCGAAGGCGATGTCGCCGCCGTTCGAGTCGATCGAGCTGCCTGCCCCCATCGAGATGCGGCCCTGCTGGTTGCCGTCGCTGTCGCTGACCAGGCTGACGTCGACCGCCCCGCCGGGCGCCGTGATCGCCACGCCGGCGGCGATGTTGATGTCGCGGTGGGCGCGCAGCGTCAGCGAGCCGGTGCCGGCCGCGGTCACGTCGGCCTGCACCGTGATGTCGCCGGACTGGCTGTTGGCGCCGGCGGCGGCGGTCTGCACCACGATGTTGGCGCCGCCGGTGATCTGGCCGCCGAGCACGGTGGCGTCGAGGAAGGCGCTGTCGCCGGTGGTGGTGAAGTTGGGCCCGCCGCTGATGTTGCTGTTGCCGCCGGTGCCGATCACCAGGTCGTTCGGGTCGAGCAGCCAGGTGCCGGCCGCGCCGCGCGCGGCGCCGAGGTCGAGATGGGCCGGCCGGGCGTCGAGCCAGCCGCCCGAGGTCTCGACCAAGCCGCCGTTGCCGCCCTGGGCGCCGCCGCGCGCGCTGAACCAGCCGTAGGCGCGGGTGACCTGGTCGGCCCAGGCGATGATGCGGCCGCCGTCGCCGTGGCCGGTAGCATCGGCCGACAACCGCGCATCGGGGCCGATGAAGGTGGCACGGGCGTTGGCGACGACCGGGTTGGCGCCCTGGTAGTCGCCGCCGACCAGGATCGCGCCGCCGCCGGTGCGGCCCGAGGCATCGACGCGGGCATCGCCGTAGACCGCCACCTGCTCGCCGAGCAGCCGCACCTCGCCGCCGCGGCCGGCGCTGCCGGCCGCGCTGACGGCGCCGGTGACGCGGGTGGTGTCCGCCTCGACGCCGACGAAGCCGCCCTGGCCGCCATTGGCCGAGGTGACGCTGGCGGCGCCGAGCACCGCCTCGCCGCTGGCGCGCAGCACGATGCGGCCGGCCGCGTCGGTGCTCATGCTGTCGACCCGCGCGACGCCCTGCTGGCCGAGGCTGGCGGCATAGGCATGGATCGCGCCGCCCTCGGCCACCAGCTCGCCGAGGTTGATCGCGCTGCCGTCGACCGCGCCGATCTCGACGCCCAGCAGCGGATCGGCGCCGTCGACCAGCTCGACGCGCTGGCCGGCCGCCAGCACGATGCGGCCGCCGGGGCTGTGGATCAGGCCTTCGTTGCGCACTGCGTCGCCGATCAGGTAGACCCGGCCGCCGTCGGGCGTGGCGATCGAGCCCTGGTTGACGACGCTGCCGCCGCCCGCGCCGCGCACGAAGCGGTCCTGGCCGGCCATGAAGTCGGCGTCGCCGATGTCGAGCGTGGAGGCCACCAAGCCGGCCGCGTTGACCCGCGCGCCGGGGCCGAACAGCACGCCGGCCGGGTTGACCAGGAAGACCTGGCCGTTGGCGTTGAGCTGGCCGTAGATGCGGCTCGGATCGTCCGAATGCACGCGGTTGAGCGCCACCGCCGAGGCATTGGGCTGGTGGAAGTCGACGCGCGCCTGGGCGCCGATGTCGAAGCGCTGCCAGTCGATCACCGCGCGCTGGCTGGCCTGGTCGACGTCCATGCCGCTGCCCGACTGGCGGATCGCCGCGCTGCCGGCGCTGACCTGCCCCCCTCGGGCAGCGCGCCGGGATCGGGCGCGGCCCACAGCGGCGCCTGGCACAGCGCGGCCAGCACGGCCGCGTAGGCGCGGCGCAGGTGGAAGTGGGGAGCGGTGCGTGCGGTCTTCATAGTTCGTCTCCTGCCGGGCCGGCATGGCGTCGAATGGCATACGGTGAAACACGGAGAGTGAGGCGTGAGGGGTGAGGCGTGAGGTGCAACCCCATCCCCCTCCCGGCCTCCCCCTTGAAGGGGAGGAGCTGGACGCGCCAGATTCAGTCACCAGTGATCGTCAAACGTGTCGCAATTTGGCTCCCTCCCCTTCAAGGGGAGGGCTGGGGTGGGGATGGGGTCGACACCTCACCCCTCACGCCTCACCCCTCTCAAAAGCTTCTATTCAGGCTCACCCACAGCCGCGGATCGCGCCGGCGGCCGTCGGAATCGCTGCCGTCGGCGGCGGCCAGCGGGTTGTCGCCGATGCGCCAGGCGACGTGCGCGCTGAAGCTGAAATCGGCCGGCAGCCGCAGCGCGGCGCCCAGGCCCACGCCCTGCAGATGCAGGTCGTTCGGGCCGAACTGGCCCGGCAGCGCGCGGTGGTTCACCCGCAGCCAGCCGTAGTCGTGGAACAGCTTGAGCGCCACCGTGTCGTTGAGACGGAAGCGCAGCTCGTTGCTCAGCACCGCGCCCTCGTCGCCGGGCGCCTCGCTGGCCGGGTAGGCGCGTACCGCGTTGGCGCCGCCGAGGCTGATCTCCTCGGCGGTGTCGAGGTTGTCGAAGGCATGCTGCCAGGACAGCGCCAGCAGCCAGCTCCAGCGCTCGTCCAGCGGCCGCAGGTGCTGCAGGTCGAGGTTGAAGCGGCCGTAGCCGCCGTCCTGGCCGAAGCGGGCGCTGGCATAGCGCGCGTTGCCGCTCAGCAGTTGCAGCGTGGCCGCGCTGTAAGCCTTGCTGGCCGGGTCGAGATAGTCGCCGCGCAGGCCGAAGGCGACGGTATCGAGCTTCTTGTCGCCGAGCGTGGCGCCGGCCGCTTCGCTGTAGAGCGACTTGCGCTCGAAGCGCGCCAGCGCATAGAGATTGGCGGTGCGGCCGCGCAGCAGCGAGTAGCGCGCATCGACGCCCCAACTGGTCGAATCGCCGCGCGAATCGAGCGCCTGGAACGGCTTGCCGAGCTTGTAGTCGAGCCGCGCCACCGAAGGCGTGATCTTGAGGCCGCCGTAGCCGACCGGGATGGCGTAGGCCAGGCGCAGGTAGCGGTTCAGGTCGTCGCCGTTGTACATCGCCAGCGCGCGCAGGCTGAGCTGGCCGCCGCGCCCTTCCGGGTTGTTCCAGTTGAGCAGCACGTTGGCGCGGCCCTCGCCGACCGCGCGCGGGCCGGCGTTGTCGAGCTCGACCACGCCCGACAGCGGCGCGGTCGGCCGCAGCGTGACGCGCTCGACCGTGCTGCCCGGCTCGCCGCCGCGCAGCAGCGTGCCGTTGGCGCTGATGCCGGCCAGGTCGTTGAGCAGCAGCAGGCCGCGCTCGAGCCGCTCGACCCGCACCACCTGGCCCAGCGGCTGGGCGCTCTCGACCATGCGCTGCACCGTGGTATCGGCCAGCCGCACCGGCTCGGGCCGCTCGATCACCGCGCCGGCGAAGCGGCTTTCCACCACCCGTACCAGCACGATGCCGCCGTCGACCGTCTGCTCGGGCAGGAAGGCCTGGCCGACCACGCCGTTGCGGCTGTAGAAGGCGGTGATCGCGTGCGCGCCGCGGATCAGCTCGGGCAGCGTGGCCGGCTTGCCCACCAGGGGCTGCAGCACGGCCTCGAGCGTCTCGGCCGGGAACACCGTGGCCCCTCGATGCGGAAGCCCTTGACCAGCACCGTATTGGAAAGGTCGCCGGCGCTCATGGTCACCGGCGGCAAGGCCGGCGCGGCCATCGCCGGCGGCGGCGCGGTGGCCGGCAGCGGCGGCGCCGGCGGGATGTCCTTGAGCACGGCGCCGGCGTCGGGCACGGCCTCTGCGGCCTGTGCCCGAGCGGCCGGCGATCCGGCAGCGAAGGCCAGCAGGCAGGCCAGCAGCAGGCGGTTCAGCGGCGGGAAGCGATCGGCGGAGGTCTGTCCGTTTCGGGGCATGGCGGAACTCCTGGGCTTGTCGTCTGTTTTCGTCGAGTGAAAGCGGCCGCGGCGCGGGCGGATGCCTAGCGTTCCTTGAGGATGCTCAGCGCGGCGCCGTAAGGCTGCGCCTCGCAGCGCAGCTCGCCCTCGCAACGGCCCTGCGCCGGCGGCGCCGACAGCGCGCCGAGCAGCGCGTGCAGGTCGCCGGCCAGCGCGGCCGGCAGGCTGGAGAACGGGCCGACCTTGGGGCCGGGCAGCGTGGTCCACGGCTTGGGCTGGTCGAACACCAGCGTCAGGAGCTGGGTCTGGCCGGCCGGGCCGGCCGCCTTCATGCGCCACTTGCTGCGCGGCAGCGTCAGCTTGCCGCCGGCGGCGATCGCATGGTTGCCGTCGAGCGCGTTGGGGAAGATCAGGTCGACCGTCTTGCCGTCCGAGCCGAGCATCAGCACGTAGACGTAGCCGGCATGGCTCGACGTCACCTCGAAGCCGATGCGGTCGACGCCGATGCGCGGCGCCGGGTTGTCGAGCTTCACCTCGACCTTGCGGCGGCCGTCGCGGTTGCTGTAGAGCTCGGACAGCACGGTGGCCGGGTTCAGGTGCACCGCGGGCTCCGCCGCCGGTGCGGCCGCGGCCGGTTGCGCCGGCGCCGACGCCTGCACCGGCGCGGGCGGCAGCGCGAAGGCGGCGTTGGGATTGCCGTAGGCGGTCAGCGTCGACGGCCGCACGCCGCGGTTGTCGGCCATGATGTCGTTGAGCCGCCCCTGGGCGCAGTCGAGCAGCTCACCGATGCTGATCGCGCCGCTGCGGTTGGCGTCGGCGTTGCGATTGGCGTCGAGGCACTGGCGCAGCGAGAAGGTGCCGAGCCCGCCGCGCAGCGGATGGTCGAAGGCGACCTCGTTGTCGCGCGCCATCGCCACGTAGACCACGTTGCGGCGCGGGTCGTCTTCGCTCTCGACGAAGGCCGAACGGGTGCGCGGGATCAGGTTGACCGCCTGCGAGCAGGAGGCGGAGGTCAGCTTGGTGGCGAACTTGGGCGTCAAGAGCTCGCCGTCGAGGATGTTGGAGAAGCGCTTGTTGGCGCCGCCCGAGTGGCAGGCGTCGACCACCATCAGCGTGCGCGACAGCCGGTTGCCGAGCCGGTCGAGGTATTGCGACAGCTCCGAATCCCACAGGATGCCGCCGTCGGCGGCCAGGAGGCCCTCGGCGCACTTGTCCGAATCGGTCTCCTTGGCGCGGATGCCGTGGCCGGAGAAGTAGATCAGCACCTGGTCGTTGGGCGAGGTGCGGCTGAGGATCTCCTCGAACATCGCCTGCATCGCCGCCTTGGTGGCCTGGCCGTCGACCAGGTGGACGATGTTCTCCTCGGCCACGCCGGCCCTGAGCGCGATCTGGTGGGCGGTCTGGCGGTCGATGCGGGTGCCGCTCAGCGAGGGGTACTGGCCGCCGTAGTCGCCGACGGTGAGGATGTAGGCGTACTGGGTGGCCTGGGCCGGCAGCGCCGCCGCGAGGCCCAGCGCGAGGGCCAGGCCGAATGCACGCGATTTCTTCATGTTCTGGCCGCCTTTCGTGGGGCTTCCGGGGAGCCCGCCGATCCTTTAAAGCCCCTCTCCCGTGCACGGGGGAGGGGTTGGGGTGAGGGCAGTTCTACGAAGAACAGCCCTCATCCGGCCCTTCGGGCCACCTTCTCCCAAGACCGGGCAACTTGGACTGCCGCCCGCGCGCGGGAGAAGGGCGGGTGCAGTCCTGCAATCGGAGAGTTGACGAAGCTTCATTTGCCAAGGGCTTGCTCACCCACGCCCACCCTGCACGATCGAGAATCGCACCCGACGGTTCTCCTCGGCATATGGATCGGCCGGGTTGACCGGCTCGCGGCTGCCGCGGCCGATCGCCTGCATCGCCGGCGCCCGCTTGCCGAGCTTGCTCTGCAGATAGGCGCGCACCGACCTGGCCCGCGCCTCCGACAAGCGATCGTTGGCCTGCGGATTGCCGCTGGCGTCGGTATGGCCCTCGATCCGCAGCGTGGCGCCGGCCAGCTCCGGCGTGGCCAGGGCGGCGGCCACCGCGTCGAGCAACCGTTGCGCCGCGACCGACAGCCGCGCGGTGCCGAGGCCGAACTGGATCGGCAGCGAGATGCCCTCGTCCATGCCGGCCGCCACCGCGGGCGTGGGCCGAACCGGCGCAGCCGCGGGCTGGGAGGCCTGGGTCGCGGCCTGCTGGGGCGTGGCCGGCGATGCGGCGGGCGCGGCCGGGCTGGCCGGCGATGCGGCGGGCGCGGCCGGGCTGGCCGGCGTTGCGACCGCCGTCGGCGCGGCCGGCTGCTGGGGCGCCGGTGCGGCGGGCGCGACCGGGTTGGCGACAACAGGTGCGGGCGTGGGCACGACGGCCGGCGCGGGCGTCGGCTCGGGCTCTTCCTCGATCACCACGTTGCGGGTCCGTTTGCCCTTGCCGAGCAGGGCCTTGGCGATCTCCTCCGCGCTCGGCGTCGGCGCGGCCTCTTCCGCCGCGGCCGGCAGCAGCACGGCGGCGGCCAGCGCGGCGAGGAACAGGGAACGAAAGCTCTGGCGAAGCATGGCGGTATATCCCTCTATTGGATCGATGCCCGTCTGCGCGGAAATCTGTCACTTGTCACGAATTACTGGCCGGCTCAGCGCTTGCGCCGGCTGAAGGTCAGCTCGCGCACCGTGCCGTCGACCACCCGCACGCGCACGTCGTAGTCGCCGGCCGGGCGGTACAGCAGGTGTTCGCGCACCGCATCGGCCGCCGTGCCGATCAGCGACACCAGCGACAGCGCGTTCTTGATCTGCGGTTCGAAATCGAAATCGACCTTGCCGCGGCTGTCGTCGACCGCGTTGAGCCAGCGGTTGAGCCGCGGCGGGATCTCGCTGACCGGGAACGGCGCGGCCAGCTTGACCGTCACCGGTTCGCCGCCCTGCTTCAGCGTCGCCGACAGCGAGCGGTCGAAGATGTCGGTATCGGTGAACACCACGCTGCCGCTCGCCGCCTTGGCCGCGCTGCCGCCACCGCCACCGTCGCTCCCGCCGGCCGCCGACGGCGCCGTATCGCTCGCACAGGCGCCGAGCAGCAGCGCCGCCAGGCCAACCGCCATCATCCGGCCAGCCCATTCCACTCGCCTCGATCCGTCCATCGCCGTCTCCCGTCTGGTCCATCCGACGCCCGTCGCCGGGCACCCTCCGCTACTCCGCGCCGTCCGCCGGGATGCGCCACAGGATCACCACGTCGGCCTCCTGCGGATAAGGTGGATCGCGCTTGGCCAATCGCTGCGCGATGCAGCCCGGCACCGCCTCGGCCGCCGGCAGGCCCTGCGCCGCCTTGCCCGGCGCCACGGCGATCTTGCCGTCGACCGAGAAGCTCAGCTTGACGAAGGGCAGCTCGGGCTGAGCCTGCGCCGCGGCGCAGTAGCGGAACACGATGTTCTGCTCGGCCAGCCAGTCGCGCAGCCGGGCCTCGTCGTCCGACACCCAGGCGCTGCGCAGCACCACGGTGGCGTGCGGCTTGGCCACGCTGGCGGTGCGCAGCTGGCGCGTCTCGGCGACGCAGAACAAGGATGGCTGGCCGCGGGTCTTGCAGGCGAACTGTTCGCCCTGCCAGGCGCAGGCCGCGTCGTCGAGCTGGACCTGCCACGGCACCTTGCCCTCGGTGGGCGCCACCCTGAAGCGCGCCGGCTTGCCGTCGAGCGTCTCGCAGCGCAGCCGCACGTCGCCGAAGCCGAGCTTGTCGGCCCCCAGCCGCACCAGCTCGATGCTGCCGTCGGCGTCGAGCGCGACCTGCGCGCTGGCCGCTCCGCCCTTGCAGCTCCAGTCGAGCTTGTAGCCGCTGCTGCCGAGGCCGTCGGCCTTGACCGCCTGGCCGGCGCAACCGTCGTCGGCCCAGGCCGCGACGGCGAGGCCCGCCAGCAGACCGGCCATCGCACCGCGGCAACCACCTTGACTGAGTCCCATCGCACTCGCTCCCATCCGGCCATTCCGACCGGCCGTCACGAGACCAGTGTAGGCAAGCGATGCGCCGCCCACACGGTCGCGGCGACAAAATGCAACAAAATGCTTCGGACCCCGCCCCTGCCGGCCGCCGCGGGCCGAGCGGCATGGCGAGCCGGCCGATTCGGCCCTACTATGCGCAGCGGCGTCGCGGCCGGGCCCAAGAAGCCATCGCCGCCGCCCGGCAAGATCGCCTCTATTCATTACAGCCGTTGGACCCCCTCGATGAACCTCAAGGACCTCGCCCGCCAGCTCGGCCTGTCGCAAACCACAGTCAGCCGCGCGCTCAACGGCTACGACGACGTCAACGAGGACACCCGCCAGCGCGTGATCGCCGCGGCCCGGGCCGGCGGCTACCAGCCCAACCCGACCGCGCGCCGGCTGGCCATCGGCCGCGCCGACGCGATCGGCATCGTCTATCCGCTCGACGCGCACGACCTGGGCGACCCGCAGTTCCTCGAGGTGGTGGCCGGCATGACCGAGTCGCTCGACCAGATCGGCATGGACCTGATCATCGCCTCGTCCTCGCCGGCCGACGAGCTGCGCTCCTACCAGCGCATGATCCGCGGCCGCCGCGTCGACGGCCTGGTGGTAGCGCGGACCCGGGTGCACGATCCGCGGCTGGAATTCCTCCAGGCCGAGAACTTCCCCTTCGTCGCCTACGGCCGCAGCGCGCTGGCCCAGCCCTATGCCTGGTTCGACTTCGACAACGCGGCCGGCCTGGAGATGGCCGTGACCCGGCTGGTCGGCCTGGGCCATCGCCGCATCGCGCTGCTCGGCGCCGAGCCCGAATTCAATTTCGCCCAACTGCGCCGCGAGGGCTTCGCCCAGGGCATGCGCGCGGCGGGCCTGGCGCTGTCGCCCGACAGTTTCGCGGTCTGCACGCTCGACCGCCGCGGCGGCTACCAGGGCATGACCGCGCTCCTGGCGCGCGACCCGCGGCCGACCGCGGTGGTGGTCGACAACAACCTGTGCGGCGTCGGCGCCATCCGCGCCGTGATCGACGCCGGGCTGGAGATCGGCCGCGACATCTCGGTGATCGTCTACGACGGCATGCCGATCGACACCCTGGTCGGCCACCACGTCACCTCGGTGATCCAGCCGACGCCGCGCGCGGTCGGCGCCAAGCTGGCCGCACTGATGCTGGCGCGCATCGCCGGCAAGCCGATCGAGTCGCTGCAGGTGCTGTGGCAGCCCGAGCTGCAGCCCGGCGACTCCGACGGGCCTCCGATCTGATCCGAGGCCGGGCCAAGGCTCGGCCGGCCTCCCTTCTTCTTGATTTCTGTATCCGGCCGATCTGTCGGGCACCCGTAGGAGCGGCTTCAGCCGCGAATGGTCGGCGTGCCCACGAACCGCCATTCGCGGCTGAAGCCGCTCCTACGGGCATGCCCTGCGCGTCCGCGCATCGCTTCCCTACCCCTTCCCACCCTGATGCCTCCAGCGGCTACGACAGGGGCATACCGTTCATCGGCCCGCGGGTCCGCTTTGCCGAAGTTGGCGAATTTCTCCGTTTTCGCGTCGAGCGCGTTCAAGAGTCCGCCGCGCCGCACGCGCATAGTTCGTCCCCACCAGCACCCCGCTCCGCCTCGAGCGAAGCGCATTCCATTCACAAGCTGGGACGACGACAAAAGGAGAAGCACCGCATGAAGCACCACAAGGGAAGTCCTCGACTGACATTGCTGATCGCCGCCGGCCTGGCGGCGTTCGGCTACGCCCATGCCGCCACTGGCGCGCCGCACGAGCACGAGCACGAGACCGCCAAGCAGCCCTCGCCGCCGCGGCAGTGGCAGAAGATGCCGCCGACCGAGGAACAGGCCGAATTCAAGCTGCCCGAGTCGCGCAAGACCGCCGTGCCGACCACCCGCACCGCGCGCAGCTCGGCGATGGTCCGCCCGCTGGCCGCCACGCCCGAGTGCAAGGACATGGACAAGCTGGCCAGCTACAGCGGCACCGCGCTGGCCAACTACCTGGTGCAATTGCCCGACTACGAGTGCACCTACGGCCTCTTCTCCCTGACCGCCGCCCAGGCCGCCAAGGCCTACAGCCCGGCCAACCTCAACGCGGTGGCCAGCCGCTTCGCCCAGGAAGCCTCGGCCTACAACGCCAGCAACCTCGCCCTGGTCAACCTGACGCTCTACCTGCGCGCCGGCTACTACCTGGCCGGCTCCGGCACCGTGACCGAGCCGCCCGCCTCGCTGCTCGGCGTGCTGCGCCCGGCGATCAAGGGCCTGGCCAACGGCAACCAGCTGTTCAAGGCCAACGCGCAGGCCGGCACCACCGCCAGCGAAGTGATGAAGCTGATCACCAACACCCACGACGAGGCGGCCTACCTGCCCGAGATGCGCGGCCTGGTGCAGCGCTACACCAATACGGCCTCCAATCCGAACGCCGCGGCGGCGCTGAAGGACTACACCACCGGCGGCGGCTTCACCGGCGTGCTGACCGTGCTGTTCTACGCCCACGGCCGCCCCGAAGGCCGGGTCCTGCTCGAGAACGACCCGTCCTACGCCGTCGCGCTCAACAACTTCGTGAACAACAACAAGGCCGCGCTGCTCGGCGGCGACGCCGCCTACCAGTTGGGCGACGCCGCGCGCGAGAACTTCCGCTTCTTCCAGTATTCCGGGCTCAAGTCCACGCTCAAGCCGATGGTGAAGAACATGCTGGCCAGCACCAGCATGACCGGCGCCGACAGCGATCTGTGGCTGGCGGCGGCCGAGTCGGTCAAGTACTACGACAACGCCAACTGCGCCGAGTACGGCACCTGCAACTACGAGACCAAGCTCGCGGACGCCGTGCTCAAGGGCAGCTACACCTGCAGCCCGACCATCCGCATCCGCGCCCAGGACATGAGCACCGCCCAGATGCAGTCCTCCTGCGCGCTGCTGCAGGCCGAGGAGAGCTACTTCCACCAGATGCTGCAGACCAACAACACCCCGGTGGCGAACGACCGCAATACCTCGCTCGAAGTGGTGGTGTTCGACGACTACGCCAACTACGCCAAGTACGCCTCGGTGATCTACGGCATCGACACCAACAACGGCGGCATGTACCTCGAAGGGGATCCGGCCGCGGCCGGCAACCAGGCCCGCTTCATCGCGCATGAAGCCTCGTGGCTGCGGCCCGAGTTCAAGATCTGGAACCTCGAGCACGAGTACATCCATTACCTCGACGGCCGCTTCGACATGCAGGGCGACTTCGGCGCCGGCACCGCCAAGCCGACCGTGTGGTGGATCGAGGGCATCGCCGAATACCTGTCGCTGCGCAACAACAACCAGGCCTCGATCGACGCCGCGCGCCTCGGTACCTACAAGCTCAGCCAGATCTTCGGCAACACCTACGACATGGCCGACTACACCAACCGGGCCTACCGCTGGGGCTACATGGCGACGCGCTTCATGATCGAGCGCCATCGTCCCGACGTCGACGCGGTGGTCGCGCGCTTCCGCCGGGGCGACTACACCGGCTACCAGAACTACATGACGCAGATCGGCACCCGCTACGACACCGAGTTCGCCAACTGGGTGAAGAGCGCCACCACCGCCGGCCAGCCGCCGCTGCCCAGCCTGCCGACCCTGCCGGCCTGCTCCTCGGCCAGCTACCTGGGCAAGGGCTGCGCGATCAAGGGCCTGACCTCGGCCAGCCAGTCCTACGTCTACATCAACCTGCCGGCCGGCGCGCGCAACCTCAAGCTGTACACCACCGGCGGCACCGGCGACTCGGACCTGTACGTCGGCCTCGACCGCTATCCGACCACCACCAGCTACGACTTCGCCTCGACCCAGGTCGGCAACACCGACAGCGTGTCGATCGCCTCGCCGCAGTCGGGCAAGTGGTACTACATCATGCTGAAAGCCCGCTCGGCCTTCTCCGGCGTGAACATCAACGCGACCTACGACTGAGCCTGACGGACGGCCCGCCCTCCCGGCGGGTCGTCCGGACGGGACCGCCCCTACGAAGGGCGATCCCCGACGGAGCGTCCTCCAGATCCCTCCCGACAGGACGTCCCGTCAGCATCCCGCGGCCTACCCGGCCGCGGGATTATTTCCATTCAGCGACTGCAGCTTGGCAACACCGGATTTATGCAAATATCATAAACGTTTCTCCGGGCGGCCCCCGGACTACAGCTGGAGCGAATTCCACCGATGTTGCCGGGACACTGCCGCACCACCATGCAGCGCCACGTCGTTTCCGACCTGGACGACATGCAGGCCGTCGCCGCCCTGTTCGATCCGATGCCCGACGTGGTCTTCTCGGTGAAGGACCTGGCCGGCCGCTACGTCGCCATGAGCGAAGCCTGCGTGGCGCGCTGCCAGCTGCGCGATCCGCGCGAGGCGGTCGGCAAGACCGCCCACGACCTGTTCCCCGGCCACATGGCCGACCGCTACCGCGCCCAGGACCAGATCGTGTTCGACCGCGGCCATCCGATCTCCAACAACATCGACCTGACCGTCTACAACGACCGCAAGCCGGGCTGGTGCGTCTCGCACAAGCAGCCGGTGCACGACCGCAGCGGCCGCCTGGTCGGCCTGGTCTGCATCTCGCGCGACCTGATCGAGCCGAGCCGCGAGGGCCTGGTCGACGCGCGCTTCGCCCGGGCGGTCGACTTCATCCAGACCAACTACGACCGGCCGCTCTGCCTCGACGAGCTGACCCGCGTCTCCGGCCTGTCGGTGGCCCAGCTCGACCGCCGCATGAAACGCGTCTTCCTCGCCAGCACCGGCGAATTCATCCGCCGCACCCGGCTCGAGGCAGCGCTCTACACCATCGTCAATTCGCGCCGGGCGATGGCCGACATCGCCGCCGCCTGCGGCTTCTCCGACCAGAGCGCGCTGCACCGCCAGTGCCGCCAGGCGCTGGGCCTGAGCCCTCGGCAGCTGCGCGCCCAGGCCCAGCAGGTCGCGCTGGCCGGCTGAACCGGGCCGCGTCCGGCGCTTCTCTGCGCTCGCCAGGCTCCGGCCGCCGCTGCCGTCCGCGGCGGCCGCCCCCGCCATGGCGATCCCCTGTTGCCGATTTGCCGCAGCCGCGACCGGGGCTCGGCAGGGCCGCATCGGCCGCCAAGCCGCATAAACATTAGCGTTTTCTAACTTATATAAAAAATCGGCTAAACCATTGATAAATATATTGCAGCACGCGGAAACCGCAGCGGGAGGCGTGCTCTAAACTGGGTCCGGACTGTGCAAATTCACACCCCGAGCCGGCCTTCCGCCACCGCGGAAAGCCCTCGCCGCCGACATCCATCCGGCGGCACGGCCCGGGCGACCGCAAGGACGACCGATGCTGAACGACCTCGACGCGCTGGACGATTTCGACGCCGCAAGCTTCACCATGCCGCCGGACGCGCTGGTGCTCGACCCCGGCGCGATGGCCAAGCCGGCCAAGTCCGGCGGCGCCAAGGAACAGCAGCGGCGCGCCACCCGCTACCCGGCGCACTGGCGCGTCGCACTGCCGCTGGACGATGGCCGCGTGCTGCAGGCGCGCAGCGTCAACATCTCGGGCAGCGGTATCGCGATCCACTGCACCGAGGCGCTGTCGGTGCGCCATCGCGGCATCCTCCATCTCGAAATCCCGCCGCGCCTGCCGGCCGCGGTCGGCGGTCGCCGCCTCGTGCTGCAGATCGAGGTCCGCACCATCTACACGGTGCACGACTTCAAGGCGCAATGCTTCCGCAGCGGCCTGCAGTTCGTCGGCTTCAACGGCGACGGCGATGCCGAGCTGCTGCGCGAACTCGAACGGCACTTCCCCGGTTTCAAGGAAAAGGGCGGCGGCCTGCTCTAGCGGCCCGGCCCGCGGCGGCCCCCGGCGCCGCGGGCCGGGCGTGCCATCCATCCAACAGCGCGGTCCAGGCCAGCCCGGCCGGCAAGTTTATATTCGCGACCGATTCGCAGCAGGAACAAGCTTTTAGCGGCCGAAGCCGCCAAGGCGCATGAAATCCGGGCTTGAATTGCCGGCATCAGCTGCCAAAGTAGGATCATCCCCAAAATGGATGAAAGACCTGTCTTATGCGCCGCTCGTTCTGCTCCCTCCTCGTACTGTCAGCCCTCGCCGTCCAGGCCGAGGACAAGCCCGCCACGCTCAAGTTCTGCCACGACAACGTCGACGTCTATCCCTGGGTGGTGGTCGGCAAGGGCGGGCTCAACCTGGTCCACCTGAAGATGGTCGAGCAGAAGCTCGGCCTGAAATTCGAGATGGTGTCGATGCCTTGGGCGCGCTGCCTCGACGAGATGCGGCAGGGCAATATGGACGGCGCCTTCGCCGCCAGCTTCAAGACCGACCGCCTGGCCTCGGGCAGCTACCCGATGGCCGGCGACAAGCCCGACAACCGCTACATGATGATGGACGGCTATTCGCTGTACCGGCTCAAGGGCAGCAACGCCGGCTACGACGGCAAGGCACTGACCAACGTCAGCGGCACCGTCGGCGCCCAGCAGGGCTATTCGATCGTCGACCAGCTCAAGGGCCTGGGCGCGCGGGTCGACGACGGCGCCCGCAGCGCCGACGACAACCTGCGCAAGCTGGTGGCCGGCCGGGTCCAGGCGGTGGCGCTGCAGACGCTCGAGGGCGACAACTCGATCCAGCAGGCCGAGTTCGCCGGCAAGGTCGAGAAGGTCGCGCCGCCGCTGGTCGAGAAACCCTACTACCTGATGCTGTCCAAGCAGTTCGTCGCCAGGTACGGCGGCCTGTCGGCCGACATCTGGAACACCGTCGCCGCGGTGCGCGAATCGGCCGAGTACAAGAAGCAGGTGAGCCAGTTCAAATAATCCGGCCGGGAGGGAGGCAGCGGCGCCCGCCGCCCATCGCGCCCTCCCCGTGCCGCAGGTCCGCCCGGCCCCTCGGGTCGGGCCGACGAATCGGATTCACTCCGAATTCAAATAAATCGAAGACAAATGAGGTAAAACGAATGGACAGACCGAACCGTGCGGTTCGCGCGCGCCCTGCCGGTGCGTGATGCGAGACCGCATCCAGCCCTATTCAAAACCGGGGAGTAAATTCGATGCACTTCTTCAACAGCATCAACGGGCGCCTGAACATCCTGTTCGTGGTCATCGTGACCACCGTGCTGACGGTGCTGGGCGCGTATAACGGCGCCGTTGCGAAAAGCCGCCTGGAAAGAGGCCTGGACGAGCAGACCGGCGCACTGGCCGGCCGATTGCAGATGAGCCTGCCGGCAGCCATCTGGAATTTCGACAAGGGCCAGATGGCGCAGATCCTCGAGGCCGAGATGGCCGCCACCGCGATCAACGCCATCGTGCTGGACAACGGCGAGAACTTCCTCGACGGCCGCAAGCGCGACGCGGCCGGCAAGCTCGACAAGGCCGCCAAGGGCGACAAGATCGTCGGCGAGGAACACAAGGTCGACCTGACCTTCGACGACAACGGCAGCAAGAAGAAGGTCGCCACCGCCCATATCTACGTCTCGCGCGCCGAGGTCGAGGACGCGGTGCGCAGCAACTGGCTCAGCCTCTTGATCCAGATCGTGGTGCTCGACGTGGTGCTGGTGGTGGCGCTGTCGCTGAGCCTCAAGGCGGTGGTGCTCAAGCCGCTCCTGCGGCTGCGCGACGCGCTCAAGGACATCGCCTCGGGCGACGCCGACCTGACCCGCCGGCTCGCCATCCAGCGCAACGACGAATTCGCCGAGGTGTCGCGCGCCTTCAACCTGTTCGTCGAGCGGCTGCAGGGCGTGATGCGCAAGGTGTCCGAGACCGCCATCCAGCTCGCCGCCGCGGCCGAGCAGACCACCCGCATCACCGAGCACGCCAACGCCGGCATCCAGCAGCAGCAGCAGCAGACCGACGAGGTGGTCAGCGTGGTGTCCGAGCTCGGCGCCCAGATCCACGAGGTGTCCGACAGCACTGCCAAGGCCTCCGAGGCGGCCGCCTTCGCCGACAACGAGGCCGAGAAGGGCCGCGTGGTGGTGGCCGAAGCGGTGCGCACCATCGGCGAGGCGACCAGCGAGGTGCAGAACGCCGCCGGGGTGATCGAGCAGCTGGCGCGCAACAGCGAGAAGATCGGCAAGGTGCTGTCGGTCATCAACGACATCGCCAAGCAGACCAACCTGCTGGCGCTCAACGCCGCGATCGAGGCGGCCCGCGCCGGCGAGGCCGGCCGCGGCTTCGCGGTGGTGGCCGACGAGGTGCGGGTGCTGGCCAACCGCACCCACGAGTCGACCACCGAGATCCAGAACGTGATCCTCGAATTGCAGCAGGGCACCAACGAGGCGGTGATGGCGATGGACACCAGCCGCGACAAGGCCGACCTCGGCCTCAAGCGCGCCCACGAAGCCGGTGCCGCGATCGAGCGGCTGGCCGAATCGGCGCGCCAGATCGCCCACCTCGACGACGAGATCGCGCTGGTCACCTCGCGCCAGGACAAGATGGTCGACGGCATGACCGAGAACATCCGGCAGATCCGCAACATCGTCGGCGAAGCCGCCAACAGTGCCCAACAGACCGCGATCGCCAGCGAGGAAGTGGCCAAGCTGGCCGCCCAGCTGCAGGTCTCGGTCGAGCAGTTCAAGCTTTAAGGCAGCAGCAGATTCACCCCGCGCGCCGGTCCCGACAGCCGGCGCCAGATGCAAACGCAACTCCCGGAGCTACCGATGCTGAAACATCTCCTCGCCCTCTTCTGCGCCGCCGGCCTGATGGCCGTCGCTCAAGCCCAGACCGTCAAGCTCGCCTCGCTCGACTGGCCGCCCTACACCGGCGCCAAGCTGCCCGACCAGGGCGCCAGCGCCGCCGTCGCCAAGGCCGCCTTCAAGGCCATGGGCTACGACCTGGTCATCGAGTTCTATCCCTGGAGCCGCGCGGTCGACAGCGGCAAGTCCGACCCGGCCTTCGCCGGCTACTTCCCCGAGTACGACTCGGCCGACGTGCGCAAGGAGTTCACGCTGTCCGAGCCGATGGGCAGCGGCCCGCTCGGCCTCGCCCAGCGCGTCGACGCGCCGGTCAGCTGGAGCAGCATCGCCGACCTGGCCAGCAAGAAGGTCGGCGTGGTGCAGGACTACGTCAACACCGCCGAATTCGACGCGCGCGTGGCGGCCAAGCAGCAGAAGGTCGACGTCGCCCCCGACGACAGCCGCAACCTGCTCAAGCTCGGCTCGGGCCGCAACGACCTGGCGGTGGTCGACAGCAACGTGTTCGCCTACCTGATGAAGACCGACCCGCAGCTCAAGCCCTTCGCCGGCAAGCTGGCGATGAACCCGAAGATCATGGAGGACAAGAAGCTCTACGTCTGCTTCAAGAAGAACGCCGAGGGCCAGAAGTGGGCCAAGATCTTCAACGACGGGCTCAAGAAGATCGATGTGAAGGCCATCATGGCCAAGCATCTGGGCAGTTAGGCGGACGATCCGCTGGGCCGGCCCGCCAGGCCGGCCCGACGCTGCGCCGGCGTGCGGCGCATCAACCCAGCTCCTCGAAAGGAACCCGCATGAATCGCCGCATCCTGCTGCAAGGCATCGCCGTCACCGCCCTGTTCGCCGCCGGGCTCGAGGCGCAGGCGCTGACCTTCACCACCGAGGACTACCCGCCGTTCAACATGGCGGTCGACAAGAAGGTCGCCGGCATCTCGACCGACATCCTGCAGGACGCGATCAAGCGCGCCGGCGTCAGCGCCGAATTCAAGCTGTTGCCGTGGGAGCGCGCGCTCGACATGGCCAAGACCCAGGCCGACGTCTGCGTCTATTCGGCGGTGCGCACGCCCGAGCGCGAGAAGCTGTTCAAGTGGGTCGGCCCGCTGGTGGCCGACGAGATCACGCTGTTCGCCAAGGCCGACAGCGCCATCAAGCTCGGCGGCGTGAACGACGCCAAGAAGTACAAGGTCGGCGGCTACAACGGCGACGCCTACGGCGATTTCGTCGAGAAGCAGGGCATCAAGCTCGAGCGCGTCACCACCGACGTGCAGAACCTGCCCAAGCTGGCCGCCGGCCGCATCGACCTGTGGGTGGCCGGCGCCCAGAGCGGCCCCTACAAGGCCTCGCGCGAGGGCATGAAGGGCGCCATCAAGCCGCTGCTGGCGCTGGGCGACCCGAAGGACAGCCAGATGTACCTGGCCTGCAACCCGGGCGTGCCGGACGACGTGGTGAAGAAGCTCAACGACGCGGTGCAGGCGGTGAAGAAGGACGGCAGCGCCGACAAGATCGGCGCCAAGTACAAGTAAGCGCAGGCCGGCCCCACGGCCGGCGGCGGACCGCGCGGCCCGCCTTCGCGACCCGCCCGCGTGGCGGGTCGCGCGCGTTGGAGCCGGCGAGTTTCTCCAAACCGGCCTCGGCCGGCTAAACTGAAGCACGACCCCGCACGGACGACCTCCAACAACATGACCGTTCTCGCCGTATTCAACCAGAAGGGTGGCGTCGGCAAGACCACCACGACCGCCAACCTCGCCGCCGCCATGGCGCGCAACGGCATGGCCCCGCTGGTGATCGACCTCGATCCGCAAGCCCACCTCACCGCGCTGTCGGGCCTCAACCCGAGCGCCAAGCGCAGCGTCTACGCCTTCTTCCAGCACGGCACGCCGCTGTCCGAGCTGGTGGTGCAGCTGTCCAACGGCGTGAACCTGATTCCCTCGCACATGGAGCTGTCGCGCGTCGACATGACGCTGACCCAGACCCGCCACGACCTGCGCCGGCTGAAGAAGGCCATGGCCGAGGAGATGCTGGCCGAGGGCGCCACCGTGCTGATCGACTGCTGCCCGATGCTGGGCGTGCTGTCGCTGTCGGCGCTGATGGCCTGCAACGCGGTGCTGGTGCCGGTGACCGCCGAATACCTGGCCATGAACGGCGCGCTGCAGCTCGACCAGACGCTCAAGGGCATGACCAGCATGGGCCAGTACCGGCCGCGCAAGGTGTTCATCAACCGCTACCAGCGCGGCCACCCGACCTCGGAGAAGGTCGCCGCCGAGCTGACCCGGCGCTACGGCAAGGAGTTCTGCCGCACCCGGGTGTTCGAGAGCCAGAGCGTGCTCGAGGGCATCGGCCAGAACCAGGACGTGTTCAGCTACGCGCCCGATTCGGAAGGCGCCGAGGACTTCAGCTACCTGCTCGACGAGCTGATCGAGACCGGCTTCCTCAAGGTGGCCGCATGATCCGTGCGCTGCTGGCCGGGCTGCTGCTCGGCCTGGCGGGCGTGGCGGCATCGGCGGCGGACATCGATGCCCTGTGGGACTACGACCGGCCGGCCGAATCGGAGGCGCGCTTCCGCGGCCGGCTGGCCGAGGCGCAGCAGCGCGGCGACGCGGCCGAGGCCGGCGAGCTGATCACCCAGATCGCCCGCGCCCAGGGCCTGCAGGGCCGCATCGAGGCGGGCGGGCGCACGCTGGACCTGCTGCAGGCCGAGCTGCCGGCACTGCCGCCCGAAGTCAGCGTGCGCTACCTGCTCGAGCGCGGCCGGCTGCTCAATTCGTCGGGCGAGCCGAAGAAGGCCTGGCGTTGGTTCCGCAATGCGCTGGCGCAGGCGCAGCGGCACGAGCTCGATTTCCTGGCCATCGACGCGATGCACATGCTGGCGATCTCCGAGGGCGGCCGCGGCTCGATCGACTGGAACCTCAAGGCGCTGGCCGCCGTCGCCCGCAGCCAGGATCCGCGCACCGCCGACTGGCTCGGCTCGCTCTACAACAACCTGGGCTGGGCCTACTACGACCTGAAGGACTACCCGAAGGCGCTCGACTACCTGCGCCAGGCGCAGGCCTGGCACGAGGGTCACGGCGCCGGCCGGCCGCTGCTGATCGCGCGCTGGAGCGTGGCCAAGGCACTGCGCGCGATCGGCGAGAACGACCGCGCGCTGACCATCCTGATCGACCTGTTGCGGGCCTGGAAGCAGTTGGGCGAGGAAGACGGCTACGTCGACGAGGAGATCGCCGAGAACCTGCTGGCGCAGGGCCGCAGCCAGGAAGCGCGCGGCTATTTCGCCCGCGCGCTCGAACTGCTGTCGCGCGACGAGTGGCTGGTGAAGAACGAGCCGGCGCGGCTCAACCGGATGCGGCAGCTCGCGCAGTGAGGGGTGAGGTGTCAGGGGTGAGGTGTTGACCCCATCCCTACCCCGGCCCTCCCCTTGAAGGGGAGGGAGTAGATGGCGGCTGCCTGAACGGTCACAGGCGATGGAGCCGTCGCTGCACGGCTCCTCCCCCTTCAAGGGGGAGGCTGGGTGGGGATGGGGTCAACACCTCACCCCTAACACCTCACCCCTTACCGCTATTCGCCATCCGACCACCCGCCATGCGCCGCATTCTCGAAGCGAGACCAGTGGCCCAGGAAGGTCAGCTTGACGATGCCGGTCGGACCGTTCCGGTGCTTGCCGACGATCACCTCGGCCAGGCCCTTGTCGGGCGAATCGCGGTTGTAGTACTCGTCGCGGTACAGGAACATGA
This sequence comes from Chitinimonas koreensis, assembly GCF_014353015.1. Taxonomy (NCBI): domain Bacteria; kingdom Pseudomonadati; phylum Pseudomonadota; class Betaproteobacteria; order Neisseriales; family Chitinibacteraceae; genus Chitinimonas; species Chitinimonas koreensis. Next base: position 2,396,523 of record NZ_CP060704.1, on the reverse strand, counting down.
TCAAGTCGGCATCCTGCTCGATGGCGCCCGATTCGCGCAGGTCGGACATCATCGGCCGCTTGTTGGGCCGCTGCTCGACCGAGCGCGACAGCTGCGACAGCGCGATCACCGGCACCCGCAACTCCTTGGCCAGGCCCTTGAGCGAACGCGAGATTTCGCCCACTTCGGTGGCCCGGTTCTGATCCTTGCCCGAGCCCGACATCAGCTGGATGTAATCGATCACGATCAGGCCGAGCTTGCCGTCGAACTGGCGTGCCAGCCGCCGGGCCCGCGCGCGCAGTTCGAGCGCGGTCAGGCCCGGCGTCTCGTCGATGAAGATATTGGCCTCGCTGAGCTTGCCGGCGGCGTAGGTCAGCTTCTGCCAGTCGTCGTCCTCGAGCCGGCCGGTCTTGATCTTGTGCTGGTCGAGCCGGCCGACCGAGCCGATCATCCGCATCGCCAGCTGGGCGCCGCCCATTTCCATCGAGAAGATCGCCACCGGCTTGCCGGCGTCGATCGCCACGTTCTCGGCGATGTTCACCGAAAAAGCCGTCTTACCCATCGACGGCCGGCCGGCCACGATGATCAGGTCGCCCGGCTGCAGGCCCGAGGTCTTGCTGTCGAGATCGGTGAAGCCGGTCGGCACGCCGGTGACCTCGTCGGGGTTGTCGCGGCTGTACAGCGTATCGATGCGGGTGACGACTTCCTTCAAGAGCTCGGGCATGCCGAGGAAGCCCTGCTTGCCGCGCGCCGACTGCTCGGCGATCTCGAACACCTTGCCTTCGGCCTCGTCGAGCAGCTGGGCCGCCTCGCGGCCCGAGGGGTTGTAGGCGGCGTCGGCGATCTCGGTGCCGATGGCAGCCAGCTGGCGCATGATCGAGCGCTCGCGCACGATCTCGCCGTAGCGCTTGATGTTGGCCGAGCTCGGCACGTTCTGCGCGAGGCTGGCCAGGTAGGTGATGCCGCCGACGTAGGACAGCTGGTTGGCGTTGTCGAGCGACTCGGCCACCGTCACCGCGTCGGCCGGGCGGCCGGTCTCCACCAGCTTGGCGACGTGGCGGAAGATGACGCGGTGGTCGTCGCGGTAGAAATCGGCCTCGGTGACGATGTCGGCGATGCGGTCCCAGGCCGAATTGTCGATCAGCAGGCCGCCGAGCACCGACTGCTCGCCCTCGACCGAATGCGGCGGGGTACGGATGGCGGCGATCTGTGCGTCGGGCTCGGCCGGCGCGCGATCGAAATCGTCGAAGTCTTGGTCCAATGGCATGCTGATTCTGTTCGATTGCCCGGAGGGCGTTGCGGCGGGTAGGATGCGCGCGGCTTCCCGCGGAAGCTGCCCATTCTACCAGCCGCGTCCGAGTCTCATGCCGCAAGTCCGCAAGTCCGTCCTCGTCCTCTTCCCCGCTTCGCTGATGTTCGAGCTGGTCGACCGCGTCGAGGACTACCCGCGCTTCCTGCCCTGGTGCGGCCATGCCGAGGTGCACCTGCGCGACGATGACTGGACCGTGGCCACCGTCGGCATCGACTACCTCGGCCTGCGCTCGGGCTTCACCACCGAGAACCGCAAGCAGCCCGGCCTGATCGCGATGGAGTTGAAGGACGGCCCGTTCCGCAACCTCAGCGGCGCCTGGCGCTTCACGCCCTTGAACGAAGAAGCCTGCAAGGTCGAATTCGAGCTCGACTACGAATTTTCCAATCGCGCGCTCGAAGGCCTGATCGGCCCGGTGTTCGGCAAGATCGCCGGCACCTTCGTCGATGCCTTCGTCAAGGAAGCGGAGCGGCGGCACGGATGAGCACGCTATCCACTCCCCTGCTGCACGTCGAGGTCGCCTATGCGCGGCCCGAGCGGCAGCGCCTGGTCGCGCTGCAGTTGCCGGCCGGCAGCACCGCCATGGATGCGGTCGCCGCCTCGAAGCTGCTGGCCGAATTCCCCGAGATCGACGCGCAGCACCTCAGGCTCGGCATCCATGGCCGCGCCTGCGCGGCCGATGCCGTGCTGCGCGAGCACGACCGGGTGGAGATCTACCGGCCGCTGATCGCCGACCCCAAGGATGCGCGCCATCGCCGCGTGGCGGCCGGCAAGACCATGAAGCGCGGCGGCTAGGCGCGAGCGCCCTACCGAGCCGTTCCCGCCGGCATCCTCACGCCGGTACGCCCCCGCCGGTACGCCCATGCCGACGGCCCCTGCAGGAGCGGCTTCAGCCGCGAATGCGTCAGGCTAGGTAAATCCGCCGGATCGGGCGATGCGCCCGGCCGGGCCATGCGATACGGCCGCCATTCGCGGCTGAAGCCGCTCCTACGGGCGCGCCTGCCACGCCCGCAAGCGCTCGGCCATCACGCCCGACGCGACGGCCTCACTCGCCCGCCAGCCCGCACCACTTGTCGACCTCGCCCTTCACCTTGTCCAGCTCAGCCTGGCGCTCGGCGCCGTTCAGCGTGCGCCTGGTGCCGTCGGGGTTGTTCATCGTCACCCGGTCGGCCTGGCGGATCTTCTGCATCTGGCGCTGGTTGTCGCGCGCGATCGCGCAGTTCTTGATCGCCGTCTGCTTGTTCTCGGCTTCCTGCTCGGCGCGGCCGGCCTCGACCACCTTGGGCTTGGCGCCGGACGGCGTCGCCGCACCGGCAGCCGGCGCGGCCGGCGCCGCAGGAGCGGGCGCGGCCGCCGGCGCGCTGCCGCTGGTCTTCGGGATCTTGACGGCCTGCGCCTTGGCATCGGGCGGCGGCTGGTCGCTGAACTGGACCTTGCCGTTGGCGTCGACCCATTTGTAGACCTGGGCGGCGGCCGGCGGCGCCAGCGCCAGCAAGGCGGCCAGCGGCAGCAGGACGGACAGGGAAGCGTATTTCATGGTGTCGTTTCCTAGCGGATTCAATTGATCGAATCGGACGCCGCCAGCGCGATGCCGGAGGCCGCGCCGGCCGCCGCGGCACCGACCGCGCCGGTCTCGCCCTCGAAGCGCACGTGCTCGATCTCGACGAAGCGTTTGCTGATCTTCTCGCTGCTGATCTGCACCTGCTGCGCGTCCTCGTGGGCCTGGCGGATATGGGTGGCGAGGTTCTTCATGCGCTGGTCGAAGCGGCGGAAGTCGTCCGACAGCTTGGACAGCGCCGCCTTGATGATGTGCACCTGCTGGCGCGTCTCGACGTCCTTGATCACCGCGCGGGCGGTGTTGAGCACCGCCATCATGGTGGTCGGCGAGACGATCCACACCCGCTTCTGCATCGCGTACTGCACCAGCTCGGGGTGATAGGCGTGGATCTCGGCGAACACCGCCTCGGCCGGCACGAACATCACCGCACCGTCGGCGGTCTCGCCCGGCACGATGTACTTGTCGCCGATCGCGTCGATGTGCTTCTTCACGTCGGCCTTGAACTGGCGCTGGGCGGCCAGCCGCTCGCCGTCGGCGGCGCCGAACATGCGGTGGTAGTTCTCCAGTGGGAACTTGGAATCGACCGCCACCGTGCCGGTCGGCTCGGGCAGCCGCAGGATGCAGTCGGCCCGCGTGCCGTTGGACAGCGTGGCCTGCAGCGCATAGCAGTCGGCCGGCAGCACGTTGCTGACCAGGTGCTCCAGCTGCACCTCGCCGAAGGCGCCGCGCGAGCGCTTGTCGCCGAGCAGTTCCTGCAGGCTGACCACGTTGGTGGTCAGGCCGTCGATCTTCTTCTGCGCCTCGTCGATGGTGGCCAGCCGCGCCATCACGCTGGCGAAGGTCTCGTTGGTCTTCTTGAAGCCCTCGTCGAGCCGCTCGGTGACCTTGCCAGAGATCTGCTCGAGCCGGCCGTCGACCGTCTTGCTCAGCTGGCCGATGGTCTGGGTCAGCTGCTCGGTGGTGCGGCGCAGGGTGTCCAGCAGCAGCGCCTGCTGGGTGCGGCTCTGGTCGACCACCAGCTTGCCCACCGTCTCCAGCACCTCGGCGCGCAGCTTGTCCTGCTTCTGCTGCACCGCCTGCGAGATCTCGGCCAGCTGCTTGGCGATCGCCTCGCGGCTGTCGGCCAGCGCCTGGGTCTGGGTCAGCTGCATCGATTGCAGCGCCTGGGTCTGGGCGATCTGGCTGGCCTGCAGCGCCTCGGTCTGGGTCGAGCGCAGGTGGTCCAGGCCGACCCGGGTGTCCTTGAGCTCGCCGCCGACGCTCTCCCGCAGCCGGTCGAACGACTGGCCGATGCTGTCGCGCAGCCGGTCGCCCGACTCCTGCACGCTGCCGCGCAGCCGCTCGGACTGCTGGCTGAAGCCCTGGCTCAGCGCGTCAGACTGGCGCTGCAGGCCGGCATGCAGGTCGTTCAGCATGGCGCGGTGCTTCTCTTCCATCTGCGCGGTGAGCAGATCCAGCGTGCTGCGCTGCGATTCGGCCAGCACACCGAGCCGCACCACCACCAGGCCGGCCGCCAGCAAGACCACCAGCGCGACGATGCCGAACAAGACTTCGATCATGGGAAATATTCCAAAAGCATGACATGCAGCCGCGGATGATACGCCGAAGGCCGGCGCCGACCTACGGACGGGTCGGCCGCACGGCACGCACATAATTCCACAATGGAATAAAAAAACAATTTGTTATTCCTTGATCGAATTATTGGCTCGATCAATTATTCATCCCAAGCATAAGACGAACAAAAACAATCCAGCCAAGGAATAAGTAAATGACCCGCGTCGTGCCCCTCGCCGGCAGTCCCAACAGTCTCTCGCGATCCGCCGCCCTGCTGCAACGCGCCACCGCCGTACCGGCCAGCCACGCGGTGGACAGCCAGCCGGTCGGCGTCGCCGATTTCCCGCCGCAGGCGCTGCTGTGCGATTGGAAGCATTCGACCGAGGTGGCCAGCTTTCCTCCGCCAGGTGGCACGGACCGACGGCCTGGCGGTGGCCGCGCCGGTCTACAAGGCCGCCTACAGCGGCGCGCTCGAGGAGCCGGCGCTGGCGCGCTCCAGCTGCGGCGTCAAGCCGGTGACCGCCCAGGTCGGCGCCGGGCAGCAGATGACCGCCGACGTGTTCCACGGTCTCAAATTGATCCCGAAGCCGATCGACATCAAGCAGGCGCGGCGGGCTGCCAACTTGCGCGGGCGCCTGCCAATCCCTAGGCCGGGCTTTAGGCCCGACAGCGCCGCCGGCCAGGGCCGTCGTCGGGCATGAAGCCCGACCTACCAAGGCTCCGCGCCGGCCACCACAACGGCGCAGCGGACACGCAGCAGCGACGATTCCACCTCCACCCGCGTTGGGGAGCGCGGGCTGTCCCGCTCCCGGCCTGACTCCTGGCCGGGAGCGGGCGGCGGTGGATCCGTGCCGCAGGCCGCCACCGAATCGAATTGAAAGCGATCGCACCATGAAGGTCTTCTGGTCCTTCCCGCCCCACGGCGACAGCCGCTACCTCGGCACCAGCCGCGGCGCGGCCGGGCTCGCCGCCTACGAGGCCGCCATCCTCGACCGCGTGCCGGGCCAGGCCAGTACCGAAGCGCCGGCCGTGCCGCTGCCGGCGCGCTTGCCGACCCAGTTGCAATGGGCGCCATGCCCCCGCGCAATCGCCCCCGCAGGAGCGGCTTCAGCCGCGGAAGCATCGACGGCACGACCGCCATGCGCGGCTGAATCCGCTCCTACACCCCTCACCTTCCAGCCAGGAGCCGTGCCATGACCATCAAGTCCATCAACGTCCGCAACCAGTTCAAGGGCACCATCAAGGAGATCATCGAAGGCCCGGTGGTGTCCGAAGTCGACGTCGCCACTCCGGCCGGGGTGGTCACCTCGGTGATCACCACCCGCTCGGTCAAGGAACTCGAGCTGCAGGTCGGCTCCGAGGTGATCGCCTTCGTCAAGTCGACCGAGGTCTCGATCGCCAAGCTCTGAGCGCGCCTGACGCCCTGACCGGCGTCAGCGGCAATCCGGTTTGCGCATAAACGCCCGGCAAAGCCGGGCGCTCGAGGCCAGCTCACGCTCGATCAACGGCGCGCCCTGATTCATTCATACGCCCCCGCCCTCGCCGCCGCGAGGGCGCCTCGCTTCGCTCGTGCGCGATTCCTGGCCGGCGTCACCGCGGTATTAACCAAGCCTTGCCATGCTCGCGTGATCCCATGCAATCTGCCGCAGCCCCATCACCATTTCCCACCATGAACATCGTCATCCACCCCGGCTGGCAGGATTCCGGCCCCGACCACTGGCAATCGATCTGGCAGGCCGCGCTCCCCCGCAGCAGCCGCGTGGCGCAGGCGGACTGGGATCGTCCGCAGCTGGACGACTGGGTCGCCGCGCTCGACCGCCACCTGGCCGCGCTGGACGGCCCCGCCGTGCTGGTCTGCCACAGCCTCGGCTGCATCACGCTGGCGCACTGGAGCGCGCGCACCGCCAACCGCCACGGCCGGGTCGCCGCCGCCCTGCTGGTCGCGCCGGCCGACGTGGGGCGCGGCGACGCGCCGGCCGAGATCGTCGGCTTCGCACCGATCCCGTTCGACCCGCTGCCCTTCCCGGCTACCGTGGTCGCCAGCGACGACGATCCGTTCTGCGAGCCGGCGCGCAGCCGGGCTTTCGCCGCGGCCTGGGGCGCACGGCTGGTCACGCTGGCCGGCGCCGGCCACATCAACGCGGCGGCCGGCTTCGGCGCCTGGCCCGAGGGCCGCGCGCTGCTCGACGCGCTATGCCGGCGGGCAGCCTGAACACCGGCCGCCGCCGCGCCGGTCGATCGCGCTGACGGGCAGCCGGAAAGCGGCGCCGAGCTTGCGTTTCACGGCATCCGGTTCCACACTGGAAAGCCCGACGTCATAGCGCGCTTCGCAATGCTCCGCAGCCTCATCCTTGCACTCGTGCTTTCGACCGCCGGCTTCGCTGCCGAGGCGCAGCAGAGCCTTGCCGCGATCCACGAGGCGGCGGCGCGCTTCCTCACCGGCCAGCTCGCCGCCCACGGCGACCGCGCCAGCTTCCAGCTCGGCAAGCTCGACAACCGGCTCCGCCTCGCCCCTGCCAGCAACTCGACGTGCAACTGCCGCAGGGCGCCCGGCTGGCCGGCAACACCAGCCTGCGCATCGCCTGCGTCAAGGGCGCCCGCTGGAGCGTCAACCTGCCGGCCGCGGTCTCGATCCAGGCCGACTACTGGATCGCCAGCCGCGCGCTGCCCTCGGGCCACGAGATCAACGAGAACGATATCGAGCGGCGCAGCGGCGACCTGGCCCAGTTGCCCGCCACCGTCATCGTCGACCACACCCAGGCCATCGGCCGCACGCTGATCGGCGGCACCCCGGCCGGCGCCCCTTGCGCAGCGACCAGCTGCGCGCGCCGTTCGCGGTCAAGGCCAACGAATTCGTCAAGGTGATCGCCCAGGGCAACGGCTTCGAGGTCGCCAGCGAGGGCCGGGCGATGAACAATGCCAACGAAGGCCAGCCGGTCAGCGTCAAGATGAATTCGGGCGCCACCGTGCAGGGCATCGCGCGCTCCGGCGGCACGGTCGAGATCCGTTACTGAGATCCGGAGCACGGTGGGGCAACTGCCTGCCCACGCGGCGTGGTCCGCATGAAATGCAATTCACCGCGGAGGACGCGGAAGAAGCCATGCCACCTTGCCCGACCTCCGCGTCCTCTGCGTCCTCCGCGGTAAAATCATCGAACCCGGCGATCCACAGGGCGCCGATTGATGCAATGCCGCATCGCCTAGACCCTGTCTCCCCCGCCAAGTAGAATCGAGCGCTTCTTCCCGCCGGTTTTTCGACAACGCCCCATGCAGGTTTTCCGCGGCGCCCCTTCCGCTCAGCCGGCCCCTGTGCCCTCACCATCGGCAATTTCGACGGTCTGCACCGCGGCCACCGCGCCATGCTCGACCGCCTGGTCGGCGAAGCGCGCCGGCTCGGCCTGCCGGCCGCCGTGCTCACCTTCGAGCCGCACCCGCGCGAGCTGTTCGCGCCGGCCGCGGCGCCGGCGCGGCTGTCCAGCCTGCGCGAGAAGCTCGAGCTGCTGCGCGAGGCCGGCGTCGAGCGCGTCTACCTGGCCCACTTCAACCACGGCTTCGCCGGCCTCACGGCCGAAGCCTTCGCCGAGGACGTGGTGGCGCGCCAGATCGGTGCGCGCTACGTGCTGGTCGGCGACGATTTCCGCTTCGGCCGCGGCCGCGCCGGCGACCAGGCGCTGCTGGCCGAGCTCGGCCACCGCGCCGGCTTCCTGGCCGAGGCGATGCCCGAGATCGCGGTCGACGGCCAGCGCGCCTCCAGCACCGCGGTGCGCGAGGCGCTGGCCACCGGCCACCTGGCGCTCGCCGGCAAGCTGCTGGGCCGGCCCTACCGCATCAGCGGCCGGGTGGTGCACGGCAACAAGCTCGGCCGCGAGATCGGCTTCCCGACCGCCAACATCCAGATCAAGCACAACCGCCCGCCGCTGGCCGGCATCTTCGTCACCGAAGTGCACGGCGCCGGCGCTACGCCGCTGCTCGGCGCCGCCAGCCTCGGCAAGCGGCCCACGGTCGACGATTCGGGCCGCTACGCGCTCGAGGTGTTCCTGCTCGACTTCAGCGGCGACCTGTACGGCCGCCACCTGCAGGTCGATTTCCTGCACAAGCTGCGCGACGAGGAGAAGTACGACGGCCTCGACGCGCTGATCGCGCAGATCCGGCTCGACGTCGACCACGCCCGCGCCTTCTACCGCGAGCGCCAGCACAGCGAACGAATTAGCCGCCCCCGTCCGTGAGCGGACGGGGGAATCCGCACCGACTTCCACGCGAAGCGGGCCGCGCCGCCCCGGCCGCCCTGCCCGCCTCGTCCGCATTCCGCAGCTTTCCCGAGATCTCCAGCCATGGCTGAACAGAACAAATACCCCGTCAACCTGCTCGACACGCCGTTCCCGATGCGCGGTGACCTGGCCCGCCGCGAGCCCGGCTTCCTGGCCCGCTGGCAGGAACAGAAGCTGTACCAGCGCGTCCGCGCCGCCTCGGCCGGCCGGCCCAAGTTCATCCTGCACGACGGCCCGCCCTACGCCAACGGCGACATCCACATCGGCCACGCGGTCAACAAGGTGCTCAAGGACATCATCGTCAAGACCAAGACGCTGGCCGGCTTCGACGCGCCCTACGTGCCGGGCTGGGACTGCCATGGCCTGCCGATCGAGCACCAGATCGAGAAGCTGGTGAAGGGCGACAAGAAGGCCATCGAGGCCACCCCTCGATCCACGCCAAGATCGTCGCCTACCGCCAGGAGCACGGCCTCGACGCCCGCGCCATCCACCTGCCGGCCGACTTCGTGCGCACGCTGTGCCGCGAATACGCTGAGATCCAGATCGAGCGGCAGAAGAAGGATTTCGTCCGCCTCGGCGTGATCGGCGACTGGGACGACCCGTACAAGACCATGGCCTTCAAGACCGAGGCCGACATCGTCCGCACGCTCGGCGAAGTGCACCGCAACGGCTTCATGGTGCGCGGCCAGAAGCCGGTGCACTGGTGCGTCGACTGTGGCTCCTCGCTGGCCGAGGCCGAGGTCGAGTACGAAGACAAGGTCAGCCCGGCCATCGACGTCGCCTTCGCCGTGAAGGACCGCGCCGCGCTGGCCGCCGCCTTCGGCCTCGACGCCGCCCGCATCGCCGACACCCCGGCCTACGCCGTGATCTGGACCACCACGCCGTGGACGCTGCCGGCCAACCGCGCGGTCTGCGTGCACCCCGAGCTGACCTACGACCTGGTCGAGACGCCGCGCGGCCTCCTGATCCTGGTGCGCGAGCTGGCCGCCGCCGCGATCGCCCGCTACGGCTTCGATTCGGCCGAGGTGGTGGCGCAGGCGCACGGCAGCAAGCTGGAGCACCTGGCCCTGCTGCACCCGTTCTACGACCGCGAATCGCCGATCATCCTGGGCAACCATGTCACCACCGACGCCGGTACCGGCCTGGTCCACACCGCGCCGGCGCACGGCCTGGACGACTGGCTGGTCGGCCAGCACTACGGCCTGAGCGACGAGAACCCGGTCGGCAACGACGGCCGCTTCAAGGCCGGCGTGGCGCTGGTCGAGGGCCAGACGGTGTGGGAGGCGGTGCCGAAGATCATCGAGATCCTGGCCGAGCGCGAGGCGCTGCTGGCCAACGTCAAGCTCAACCACAGCTACCCGCACTGCTGGCGCCACAAGACGCCGATCATCTTCCGCGCCACCGCGCAGTGGTTCATCGGCATGGACAAGCCCGGCATCGCCGGCGAGACGCTGCGCCGGCGCGCGCAGGCGGCGGTCGACGCCACCGAGTTCTTCCCCGACTGGGGCCGGCCGCGGCTGGAGGCGATGATCAACAACCGCCCCGACTGGTGCGTCTCGCGCCAGCGCAACTGGGGCGTGCCGATGACCTTCTTCGTGCACAAGGATTCGGGCGAGCTGCATCCGCGCTCGCTCGAGCTGCTCGAAGCCGTGGCCAAGCGGATCGAGACGGCCGGCATCAACGCCTGGTTCTCGCTCGACGCCGCCGAACTCTTGGGCGAGGAAGCGCGCGACTACGTCAAGCTCAACGACACGCTCGACGTCTGGTTCGACTCGGGCTCGACCCACTTCGCCGTGCTGCGGCAGCGGCCGGAACTGCGCCGTGACAGCGGCGATGAAAACAGTCCTCCCGCCGACCTCTACCTCGAGGGCTCGGACCAGCACCGCGGCTGGTTCCAGTCCTCGCTGCTGACCGGCTGCGCCACCGCCGGCCGCGCGCCCTACAAGCAGCTGCTGACGCACGGCTTCACCGTGGACGGCAAGGGCGAGAAGATGTCCAAGTCCAAGGGCAACGTGGTGGTGCCGCAGAAGGTGATCGACCAGCTCGGCGCCGACGTGCTGCGGCTGTGGGTGGCCTGCACCGACTACTCGGGCGAGATGAGCATCTCGGACGAGATCCTCAAGCGCGTCACCGATACCTACCGCCGCATCCGCAACACGCTGCGCTTCCTCCTGGCCAACCTCAGCGATTTCGACGCCGCGCGCGACGCGCTGCCGGTCGACCGGCTGCTGACCATCGACCGCTACGCGCTGACCATGGCGCAGGCCTTCCAGCAGGAAGTGCTGGCCGACTACGAGCGCTACAGCTTCCACACCGCGATGCAGACGGTGCAGCGCTTCTGCGCCGAGGACCTGGGCGGCTTCTATCTCGACATTCTGAAGGACCGGCTCTACACCACCGCGGCCGGCAGCCCGGCGCGCCGCTCGGCCCAGACCGCGCTGCACCACATCACCCGCAGCCTGGCGCTGCTGCTGGCGCCGGTGCTGAGCTTCACTGCCGACGAGGTGTGGTCTACGCTGAACGGCAACGACGCCGACAACACGCTGCTGCACACCTGGCACCAGCTGCCGCTGCCGGCCGATGCCGCCGCGCTGGCCGGCGACTGGGCGCGCGTGCGCGAGCTGGTGGCGCAGGCCAAGAAGGACATGGAGGTGCTGCGCGAGGCCGGCCGGATCGGCTCGAGCCTGCAGGCCGAGCTGACCATCACGGCCGATGCCGCGCTGTACCCGCTGCTGGAGGCGCTCGGCGACGACCTGAAGTTCGTGCTGATCGTGTCGAAGCTGACGCTGCAGGCCGGTACCGAGACGCGGATCGAGGTCGCCGCGTCGGGCGACGCCAAGTGCGAACGCTGCTGGCACTACCGCGCCGAGGTCGGCCGCCACGCCGAGCATCCGACGCTGTGCGGCCGCTGCATCAGCAACCTGTTCGGCTCGGGCGAGGTGCGCACGCATGCTTAAGGCCGGCCTTGCCCGCTGGCTGGTGCTGGCGGCCGTGGTGATCGTGCTCGACCAGGCGAGCAAGCTCGCCGTCGAGGCGGCGCTGAACTACGGCGACGTGATTCCGCTGTTCCCGGGCTTCAACCTGGTGCTCACCTACAACCCCGGCGCCGCCTTCAGCTTCCTGGCCTCGGCCGGCGGCTGGCAGCGGCATTTCTTCACCGTGCTGGGCCTGGTGGTCGCCGTGGTGCTGGTGCACCTGCTGCGCCGCCATCACGCCGAGACGCGCTTCGCCGCGGCGCTGGCGCTGATCCTCGGCGGCGCGCTGGGCAACGTGATCGACCGCGTGCTGTACGGCCACGTGATCGACTTCCTCGACGCCTACTGGGGGTGTCGCACTGGCCGGCGTTCAATATCGCCGATTCGGCGATCTGCCTCGGCGCGGCGCTGATGGTCATCGACAGCTTCGCCAGCGGCAAGCCTAAGCGCACTTGAATCGCAATGGTGGTCAGCAACTTTCGGTACAGCGCCCGGCAATGCCGGGCGTTTGCGTTCAGTGACCGGACAATCAGCGGCTTGCTCTGAGTCAATCCCCCCGCCCTCGCCGCCCGGGGCCCCGCGAAGTCGGAGACTTCGTGGGGTGGACCAGAGGGGCCTCGCTACGCTCGTCAGTGGGACTTTGGCCCACCGTGACTTGCGCAACGGTTGCCACTCCATTGGGGAGGATGGCCAAGCCAGAGGGGCGAGCGATATCAACGGGCGCACGCCACTTTGCGGCAGACCGATCCGGCCCATGGGTTAAAATGGCGCCCAATCCCAGTCATACCCGGTAGAACCCCATGCACATGCAGGTCATTCTCGCCAATCCCCGCGGCTTCTGCGCCGGCGTCGACCGCGCCATCGCCATCGTCGAGCGCGCGCTGGCCCAGTTCGGCGCCCCCATCTACGTGCGGCACGAGGTCGTCCACAACAAGTTCGTGGTCGAGGATCTCAAGCAGAAGGGCGCGATCTTCATCGAGGAGCTTGACGACGTGCCGGCCGGCGCGACGCTGATCTTCTCGGCCCACGGCGTGCCGCAGTCGGTGCGGCGCGAAGCCGAGGCGCGCGGCCTCAAGGTGTTCGACGCCACCTGTCCGCTGGTCACCAAGGTCCACCTCGAGGTGAAGCGGCTGCGCGAACAGGCGTTCGAGATCGTGATGATCGGCCACCGCGGCCATCCCGAGGTCGAGGGCACCATGGGCCAGTCGAACGGCGGCATGTACCTGGTCGAGGATGCCGAAGACGTGGCCAGGCTCGAAGTGCGCGACAGCAGCAAGCTCGCCTACGTGACCCAGACCACGCTGAGCATGGACGACGCCGCCGTGGTGGTGGCCGCGCTCAAGGCGCGCTTCCCGGGCATCGTCGGCCCCAAGAAGGACGACATCTGCTACGCCACCCAGAACCGCCAGGACGCGGTCAAGAAGCTGTCGGGCCAGACCGACATCGTGGTGGTGGTCGGCTCGGTCAACAGCTCCAATTCCAACCGCCTGCGCGAAGTGGCGGCCAATGCCGGGCTCGACGCTTACCTGGTCGACAACGCCTCCGAGCTCGACCCGGCCTGGTTCGCCGGCAAGTCCAACGTCGGCGTCAGCGCCGGCGCCTCGGCGCCCGAGGTGCTGGTGCGCGAGGTGATCGAGCGCATCCAGTCGTTCGGCGCGCAATCGGTGCGGGAGATGGAAGGCACCGTCGAGGGTGTGGTGTTTTCGCTGCCCAAGGGCCTCAACACCTAGGCATCCGCGCAACGCCGGGCCATACCACGATCGCCAGCCCAGCGGCTGGCGATCGCTTTTTGTAAGCCGATATTCGTGAACTACCTCACAAACGACCGATTTCTGTGTTTTTGTCACAACACTGCAACAGGCACAATTTCCGCTTGTCTCGCCGGAATTGCCATGCTGCACAGCGACAAGACAGGACTAAATTTTTCTTAATTTCCATTCATATTCAAACAATTAATCGCACATCGGCGATACTGCGCCGCAGCAAGACCGCCGGGCGTTGTAAAAGTTGCTCAGCGCTGGCTCAGGTTTTCCCCAATGCATTCGAGCCGCCGGCGCCCGACAATTTATGCGCAAGTCATGGGAGAGCCTACCGGCTCCCGAACCCTGCCCAATAAGTACATCCATGCAGAAAAGGACGAATCAATGAAATACGCACCGCTCGCTGCCGCTCTGGCCGGCCTGTTCGCAACCACCGGCTTCGCACATGCCGACACCACCAACGTCACCGTCTACGGCATCGCCCAGGCCGCCGTGTCGGTCGTCGATGACGGCGTGACCCGCAAGACTATCGTCGAAGACACCGGTTCGCGCATCGGCTTCAAGGGCAACGAAGCGCTGGGCAACGGCCTGAACGCGTTCTTCAAGATCGAAAGCAAGGTCGCCCTGGACACCGGCGCTTCCGCCGGCTTCGCCAACCGTGAAGGCTGGGTCGGCCTGCAAGGCGACTTCGGTACCGTCAAGCTCGGCCGCGGCAAGACCTACTTCGACCTGGCCCAGGAAAACTTCGACGGCTTCAACGGCAACTCGACCATGATCAACAGCCTGTTGATCGATGGTGCCTACTACCGCGCCAGCAACAACATCGCCTACGAAACGCCCGACATGAACGGTTTCGTGGCCAAGCTGCAGTACGGCGACATGGAAGCCAAGAACGACACCACCGGCGTTTCGCCGAGCGCCATCATCGGCTCGGCCGAGTACAACAACGGTCCGTTCCAGATCGTTGGCGCCTTCGAAAGCCAGAAGGACCTGGCCCTGGCGGTTGCCGACGGCACCAAGGCCACGGTCAAGGGCAACAAGATCAACAACTACCTGCTGGGCGCCGGCTACACCATCCCGAACGCCGGTACCAACTTCAAGCTGGCCTACCGTCAGTCCAACTTCAAGAACGGCGCCGTGAAGGCCGACCGCGACACCTGGATCGGCGTGGTCACCCAGCCGATCGGCAACGGCAACGTCCGCTTCGGCTACACCACGCTGGGCGATGTCGATTCCAACGCCGGCACCATCAGCAACTCGGGCGGCTCCTACTGGGCCATCGGTGGCGACTACGCGCTGTCCAAGCGCACCATCGTCTACACCGAATTCACCCGCGCCAGCAACGACGACAACCTGGCTGCCACCGGCAGCGTGCTGGAAACCAGCGCTGGCCAAGCCGCGGGTCACCGCAGCAACAGCGCCTGGACGACCGGCCTGATCCACCTGTTCTAAGCCGTCGTTCAAGCCCGCGGTTCCGCCGCGGTCGCTGGAATGGAAACACCCCGCCTCGGCGGGGTGTTTTTTTATTCGCCGTCCGGCACGCCGGCTAGGCGGGGCGAGCAGCGGCGCCCAGCGCCCGGTCGAGGAAATCCGGCGGCAGGACGATGTCGTACTCGAAGAGGCCGCCCGCGCAGGGCTCGAAGTGATTGCACGGCAGCAGTAGACCAGCCGGCCGAATGGGCTGCCCTGCCCAGGCCGGGTTCACTCCGCGGCCGGCTGGAGCAGCGGCCTCACCTCGACGTCGGACGCCGGCACCCCTTCGACCGGCGCCGCCGGCGCGGCAGGGACCACCGTCTCGTGCACCACCACCGGCTTGGCCGCCTTGGCCGGCGCATCGCGGGTGGCAGCGTCGACCGCCCAGCTGCCGGCCTTGACCACGCCCTTGCCGGTGGCCACGGCGACGTCGGCGGTGACGCCGACCGCGGTGGTGGCGACGCTGACCGCGGTGGAAGCCATGCCGACCGCCGCGCCGGCCACCGTGACCACGGCGCAGCCGCTCGCGGCGAGGCAGGCCAGCGGCAGGGCGAGAAGATGCAAGCGGATGTTCATGGCTGCTCCATGGCGGCCGGGTCGAGCGTCAGCACGACCTTGCCGAGGTTGAGATTGGCTTCGAGATGGCGGTGCGCATCGGCGACCTGCTCGAACGGGAAACAGCGGTCGAGCGTGGTCCGGATCTCGCCGCGCAGCAAGGCCGGCAGCACCTGTTCGCGCAGCGCGTCGCTCAGCCGGGCCTTCACCGCCGCCGGCTGCGGCCGCAGCGTCGAGCCGCGCAGGCTCAGCCGCTTGACCAGCAGCCGGCCCAGGTCGAGCCGGCCGGCCGCGCCGCCCATCAGGCCGATCAGCACCAGCCGGCCGTCGGGCTTGAGGCTGGCGACGTTGCGTTCGAGATAGTCGCCGCCGACCGGATCGAGGATCACGTCGGCGCCGCCTTCGGCACGCACCGCCTCGGCGAAATCCTGCGTGCGGTAGTCGACCGCCGCGACGGCGCCGAGCGCGCGGCAGAACGCCGCCTTGGCCTCGCCGCCGGCGGTGGCGATCGCGCGCGCGCCGCACAGGCCGGCAAGCTGGATCGCCGCGGCGCCGACGCCGCTGGCGCCGGCATGCACCAGCGCCGTCTCGCCCGGCGCCAGCGCGGCCAGCTCGACCAGGTTGAGCCAGGCCGTCATCCACGCCTCGGGCAGGCTGGCCGCTTCGGCATGGCTCAGGCCGGCCGGCTTGCGGATCGCGCAGCCGGCATCGAGCAGCGCGTAGTCGGCATAGCCGCCGCCGGCCACCAGGCCGAACACCGGCTCGCCCACCAGGAAGCCGGCCACGTCATCGCCCAGCGCGGCGACCTCGCCCGACACCTCGAGCCCGAGCAGCGGCGAGGCGCCCGGCGGCGGCGGGTAGCGGCCCTCGCGCTGCACCAGGTCGGCCCGGTTGACGCCGGCGGCGTGCACCCGCACCAGCAGCTCGTTCGGTCCGGGCCGCGGCGTGGCGGTCTCGCCCAGCCGCAGCGTGGCGGCGTCGCCGGGGCCGTCCTGCAGCACGGCGCGCATGCGGGCCGGCGGCTGCATCAGGTCAGCGCCACGCTGAGCGTGGCGTCCTGGGTCTTGCCGGCCTCGTGCGGCAGCGCCAGGTACTCGCGCGACTGCATCTCGGTGAGCCGGCTGGCGGTACGGAAGAATTCGTTGGCGAAGCTGCCCTCGGTGTAGATCTGCTCGGCCGGCACCGCGGCCGACAGGATCAGCTTGACGCGGTAGTCGTAGAACACGTCGACCAGCCAGGTGAAGCGCCGCGCCGCCGACGACTCGCGCGCGGCGAGCTTGGGCACGCCCGACACGATCACCGTGTGGTACTGGCGCGCCAGCCACAGGTAGTCGGTCTGCGCGCGCGGGCCTTCGCACAGTTCCTTGAAGCTGAACCAGACCACGCCGGGCGCGTGGCGGCGCGCGACGACCTGCCGGCCTTCGATGGTCAGCTCCGGCGGCAGGTCGGCCGCGGTGGCGAGGCGCGAGAAGATCGCGTCGAGCTCGGCGTCGGTCTCGGCCGAATCGGGCACCAGGTAGGTGCGCGCCTGCTCCAGCGTGCGCATGCGGTAGTCGTGGCCGCCGTCGACGTTGACCACCACCACGTTGCGCTTGATCAGCTCGATGGTGGGCAGGAAGTTCTGCCGCTGCAGGCCGTTCGGATACAGGTCGTCGGGCGCGTAGTTGGAGGTCGCCACCAGCACCAGGCCGCGCTCGAACAGGTGGGTGAACAGCCGGCCCAGGATCATCGCGTCGGCGATGTCGGAGACGTGGAATTCGTCGAAGCACAATAGCCGCGTCGATTCGGCGATGCCGTCGGCGACGATGGCGAGCGGATCGGCCGCGTTCTTGAGCGCGCGCAGGCGATCGTGGATTTCCTGGATGAAATGGTGGAAATGCAGCCGGCGCTTGCGCTGGTAAGGCACGCAGGCGAAGAAGCCATCCATCAGGAAGCTCTTGCCGCGGCCCACGCCGCCCCAGAAATACAGGCCCTTGGGAATATCGGGCATCGGCAAGAGGCTGCGGCCGAACAGCCGGTCGCGCTTGCGCTTGAACTCGATCAGGTCGTCGTAGAGCCGCTGCAGGTGGCCGATCGCCGCCTCCTGGGCCGGATCGCGCTGGAAACCGGGCTGTTCGGCCGCGGTCTCGTACCATTGCCGCGGCGGCGTGCCGGGCTGGATGTGGGCTGTGAAGGCGTGCTGGGACATATCCGGAAACAGGCGGGTAATCGCCGCGGATTATAAAGCCGCGATCGGCCGCAACTGTAGCAATCACGGGCAAGACCAGTCGCAAACACTCGTATATATTTGAAAACGGCCGTACCGAAACCAATCATTCACAAAACGGCCCGGGCCTTGCCGGTGGCCATGCCAACCGGGGAACCTTTCCCCAATCGTCGTCATCAGCAATACCCTGTCTCAAGCACGCAAACCCAGGAGCCAAGCATCATGAGCAGAATCGCACTCGTTACCGGCGGCATGGGCGGCATTGGTACCGCCATCTGTCAGAAACTCGCCGACGCGGGGCACACGGTCGTCACCACCTACAGCCGCCCGGGCAAGGAAACCCAGTGGCTGGCCGACCAGAAGGAAAAGGGCTACGTCTTCCACGCCTATCAGTGCGACGTGGCCGACTACGAGGCCAGCCAGGCGATGGCCGCACGCATCCTGGCCGAGGTCGGCCCGGTCGACGTGCTGGTCAACAACGCCGGCATCACCAAGGACACCACCTTCCGCCGCATGAACAAGGTGGACTGGGACGTGGTGATGCGCACCGACCTCGATTCGGTCTTCAACGTCACCAAGCCCTTCATCGACGGCATGACCGACCGCGGTTTCGGCCGCGTCATCAACATCTCATCGATCAACGGCCAGAAGGGCCAGTTCGGCCAGACCAACTACTCGGCCGCCAAGGCCGGCATGCACGGCTTCACCAAGGCGCTGGCGCAGGAGGTGGCGAAGAAGGGCGTGACGGTGAATACCGTGAGCCCGGGCTACATCGCCACCGAGATGGTCATGGCGGTCAAGGAAGAGATCCGTCACGCCATCATTTCGGGCATCCCGGTCAACCGGCTCGGCACGCCGGAGGAAGTGGCGACGCTGGTGGCCTATCTCGCCGGCGACGCGGCCGGCTTCATCACCGGTTCCAACATCGCCATCAACGGCGGCCAGCACATGTTCTGAGCGGGCTTCCGCGGCAAGTGCAGATGAAAAAGGGCGCCACCGGCGCCCTTTTTCATGCCTGCGGACAGCGCGGGTCAGAAGTGCGTGCCGACGCCGATGCCCCACACCAGCGGATCAACCTTGAGCGAGCCGAGGCCGGGGCCGTTCTTCACCTTCACGTCGGTCTTGATGAACAGCTTCTTGACGTCGAGGTTGACGAACCAGTCCTTGTTCACGGCGATGTCGGCGCCGAGCTGCAGCGCGCCGCCGAAGCTGTTCTTGTCGACCTCGAGCTCGGCCGCGCCGGCCTTGAGGTCGGCGTTGTAGAAGCGGGTGTAGTTGAGGCCGGCGCCGACGTAGGGGCGGAAGGTCGCCTGGGGCGCGAAGTGGTATTGCAGCGTGACGGTCGGCGGCAGGTGGCTGACCTTGCCCAGGCTGGCGCCGCCGGCGGTCACGTTGTGGCGCGCGGTGCCGAGGATCAGCTCGGCGCCGATGTGGTCGGTCAGCATGTAGGTGAAATCCAGCTCGGGCACGGCCTTGTCGTCGACGTCCACGTCGAGCGTGGCCAGCGTGCCGCTGGTCGAGACGTCGGGCGCGACCTCGATCGCGCGGACGCGGACCAGCAGGTCGCCCTGGGCGGCGTAGGCCGGGGCGGCGAGCAGCAGGGCGACGGCGAGGGCGGACAGTGTGCGTTGCATGATGGGTTCTCCGGGAATGGCCGGCCTCCCTTGGCCGGCATGCGGCGAACTCTAGCCACCTTGCTGCGATGCAATATTGCGCAAGATCATAAGAATCGCGAAACGCCACGCCTTGCGACCATCCGGCTCATCCCGACCGGATCGCTCCCGATTAAATCTTTTATAAACATGGGCTTATTTATATTCGATTTGCCGGCCGGCAAGACGGCGCAGTATCCTAGCGTTTTGCCCGAATTTATCGGACGCCAGCCCATGTCCATCGTCATCAAGAATCAGGAAGACATCGAAAAGATGCGCATCGCCGGCCGTCTCGGCGCGGAGGTGCTCGATTTCATCACGCCCTACGTCAAGCCCGGCGTGACCACCGCCGAACTCGACCGGCTGTGCCACGACTACATGGTGAACGTGCAGGGCACCATCCCGGCGCCGCTCAACTACTGCCCGCCCGGCTACACGCCCTACCCGAAGTCGATCTGCACCTCGGTCAACCACGTGATCTGCCACGGCATCCCGAACGACAAGCCCCTGAAGAACGGCGACTGCATCAATATCGACGTGACCGTGATCAAGGACGGCTACCACGGCGACAACAGCCGCATGTTCATGGTCGGCGAAGTGGCGCCCTACGTGTCGCGGCTGGCGCAGGTCACCTACGAATGCATGTGGATCGGCATCGACCTGGTCAAGCCGGGCCGCCGGCTCGGCGACATCGGCGCGGCGATCCAGCGCCACGCCGAGCGCGCCGGCTACTCGGTGGTGCAGGAATTCTGCGGCCACGGCGTCGGCAAGCGCTTCCACGAGGAACCGCAGGTGCTGCACTACGGCACGCCGGGCACCGGCGTCGAGCTGCGCGCAGGCATGATCTTCACCATCGAGCCGATGATCAACCTGGGCAAGCGCCATATCCACGTGATGCCGGACGGCTGGACCGTGGTGACCAAGGACCGCAAGCTGTCGGCGCAATGGGAGCACACGGTGCTGGTCACGGAAACGGGCTACGAGATCATGACCCAGTCGGCCGGCACGCCCGCCAAGCCGGCGTTGCTGGCTTCTCCCGTCGCCGCATAAGGTTCCTGCATGCTGTATTCAAGCGCCCGGCACAGCCGGGCGTTTGCGTTTTGTGCGGGCTGAAACGCGGGTCGCTCCCCTGATCCGTTCCTACCCGCCCTCTCCGCCACCGGGCCCCCGATGGCGGTCCCTCGCGAAGTCGAAGACTTCGTGGGTGGTCCAGAGGCAGCCTCGCTGGCGCTCGTCAGCGTATCGCTCATCCATTCGCACATATTCTCAAGCGCCTGCGGAACAACGCCTCGCAGGAGCGGCTTCAGCCGCGAATGGCCACCGAGCCACTGCACGCATGCGCGGCCGAAGCCGCGAATGGCCGCCGAGCCACTGCACGCATGCGCGGCCGAAGCCGCTCCTACGCGCGCCATTCGACGCGGCGAGTCTTCGCTAGGCACGGCATTCCTGCCGCACTACACCGCCGCATGCAGGACTATGCTGCGGCATCACCCCACGGACACCCCGCCATGCTGATCGACCTCGAACTCGCCGATGCGCTAGCCGCCGCCGAGCTGCTTGCGCTGCAGCGCCTCGCCTACCGGCAGGAGGCCGAGCTGATCGGCTATCCCAGGCTGCCGCCGCTGCTGGAATCGCTGCCCGAGCTGATGGATTGCGGCGAGACGGTGATCGGCTGGCGCGAGGACGGCGAGCTGCTCGGCGCGCTGGGCTACGTGACGGAAGGCGATGCGCTCGACGTCTGCCGCCTGGTGGTCGCGCCGGCGGCGCAGCGGCGCGGCATCGCGCGCCAGCTGGTCCAGGCCGCCATCGATGCGGCCGGCGGCCGGCCGGTCGGCGTGTCGACCGCGGCGGCCAATGCACCGGCGCTGGCGCTCTATCGCACGCTCGGTTTCGCCGTGACGCGCGAATTCGCCACCGCCGACGGGCTGGCGCTGGTGAGCCTGGCGCGGCCGCCCCGGTAGGCCGGCATTCGTTCCGACGGCGCCGCTCGACCCTATCGCCGCCGGAACGAACGCCGGCCCACGGTAAACGGCGCGCAACGGCGGGCGGCCTCGTTCCGCACTGCCGCACACCGCCCTTCCCTCTCCCCCGCAAGCGGCGAAGATAGGCGCTTCCCTCGCTCCCGCCGCCGCCATGAACGCTCCCGCTTCCATTCCCGATCTCCGCCGCGAGCTGCAAGGCGCGCGGGCGGCGCTGTACGACGACTACCACGACCCGGAACAGGCCGGCGCGCTGCTCGATGCCGGCGCCAAGCTGGTCGACCGCTTCCTGGCCGAACGCTGGCAGGCGCTCGGCATCGACCCGCACGCGGCGCTGGTGGCGGTCGGCGGCTATGGCCGCGGCCAGTTGTTCCCCTGCTCCGACATCGACCTCCTGATCCTGCTGCCCGACGAAACCGGCCAGGCCACGCTCGACAAGGTCGAATCGCTGATCGGCCTCTTGTGGGATCTCGGCCTCGACGTCGGCCACAGCGTGCGCACGGTGCAGCAGTGCATCGACGAAGCCGCCCACGACATCACGGTGCAGACCACCCTGCTCGAGACACGCCTGCTGGCCGGCAGCGGCGCCGCCTATGCCGAGCTCGAGGCCGCGATGACGCGCCGGCTCGATCCGCGCGCCTTCTTCGAGGCCAAGCTGCTGGAGCAGCAGCAGCGCCACGAGCGCCACCAGGGCTCGGTCAACAAGCTCGAGCCGAACGTGAAGGAGGCGCCGGGCGGCCTGCGCGACCTGCACCTGATCCTGTGGCTGGCGCGCGCCTGCGGCCTGCCGGGCGACTGGAACGGCCTGCACAAGGCCGGCCTGCTGACCGGCCAGGAGATGCGCAAGCTCAAGCGCGCCGAGCAGATGCTGTTCTCCTTCCGCATCGCGCTGCACCTGACCGCCGGCCGGCGCGAGGACCGCATCCTGTTCGACTACCAGAACGCGCTGGCCAAGCGTTTCGGCTACGCCGACACCGACGCCAACCGCGCCAGCGAGCAGCTGATGGCGGTCTACTACCTGTCGGCCCGCATCGTCGCCCAGCTGCAGCCGCTGTTAATCCAGGCCTTCCGCCGCCGGCTGTACGGCAAGAAACAGCTCGAGATCACGCCGATCAACGACCGCTTCGTCGCGCGCGGCCCCCTGCTCGAGATCGCCCACCCGGAGGTCTACGAGGACAACCCCTCGGCCATCCTCGAGACCTTCCTGGTGCTGCAGCAGCACCCCGAGCTGACCGCCATCGGCGCCGACACGCTGCGCGCGCTGTGGCACGCCCGGCCGCGCATCAACGCGGCGTTCCGGCGCGACCCGGTCAACAAGGCGCTGTTCATGCAGATCATGCGCCAGCCGCAGGGCACCACCCGGGTGATGCGGCGGATGAACCAGTACGGCGTGCTGGGCCGCTACATCCCGGCCTTCGGCAAGATCGTCGGCCGCATGCAGCACGACCTGTTCCACGTCTACACCGTCGACGAACACATCCTGATGGTGCTGCGCAACCTGCGCCGCTTCGCCACCCCGGCCTTCAACCACGAATACCCGCTGTGCTCGCAGCTGATCGAGGCGTTCGAACGGCCCGAGGTGCTCTACCTGGCCGGCCTGTTCCACGACATCGGCAAGGGCCGCGGCGGCGACCATTCGCAGCTCGGCAAGGTCGACGCGCGCGAGTTCTGCGTCTCGCACGGCCTGGCCAAGGAGGACACCGACATGGTGGCCTGGCTGGTCGAGCACCACCTGACCATGTCCAGCGTGGCGCAGAAGCAGGACGTCTACGACCCCGACACGGTGGCCGACTTCGCCCAGATCGTGCGCGACGAGCGCCACCTGAACGCGCTCTACCTGCTCACCGTGGCCGACATCCGCGGCACCAGCCCCAAGGTGTGGAACGCCTGGAAGGCCAAGCTGCTGGAAGACCTGTTCCGCGCCACCCGGCGCTACCTGACCGGCGAGACGCTGAACGCCAACGACGCGCTCGACGAGCGCCGCCACGAGGCCGAGAGCATGCTGCGCCGCCACGGCCTGCGCGACGACGCCCACCGGCCGTTCTGGAAGACGCTCGACCCGGTCTACTTCCTGCGCCACGACGCACCCGAGATCGCCTGGCACGGCCGCGTGCTGTGGGGCCGCTTCGACAGCGGCGAGCTGGTGGTGCGGGCGCGGCCGGCCGAGAGCGGCGAAGGGCTGCAGGTGCTGGTCTACTGCGCCGACCGGCCCGACCTGTTCGCCCGCATCTGCGCCTTCTTCGAGCGCGCCGGCTACAGCATCTTCGACGCCAAGATCTACACCACCCTCAAGGGCTATGCGCTCGACAGCTTCTACGTCCACGTCGCCGACGGCCGCGACATCGACTACCGCGACCTGGTCGGCTACGTCGAATACGAGCTGGCGCAGATGATCGAGCGCGCCGAACCGCTGCCGGCGCCGCTGAACGGCCGGCTGAGCCGCGTGCTCAAGCACTTCCCGCTGCCGCCGCAGGTGCTGATCCGGCCCGACGACAAGCACAAGCTGCACATCCTGTCGCTGGTCGCCGGCGACCGGCCCGGCCTCTTGTCGCGCATCGCGCGGGTACTGTCGGCCCATGCGATCGCGATCCACTCGGCCAAGATCATGACGCTGGGCGAACGGGCCGAGGACACCTTCACCATCTCCGGCGCCGCGCTGGCCGATTCGAAATCGATGGTGCGGCTGGAGGCCGACCTGCTGGAGACGCTGCGGCTCTGAGCGGCATCGGCGCCGGACTGCGGGGCCGCGCGCCGGCCTTTGCAACGGCCCGGGCGACCCCGCCGGACATTCGCCCGGTCGACATGGCCGCGCAAACGCCCGGCAGGTCGGAATTCATTCCGACCGCGCCCGCACCGACGCCGTTGTCGGAATGAATTCCGACCTAAGGGATGCACCGCCGCCGGAACGCCGCATCGAACGTTCGAGCGATACGGCGGCCTCCGGTCACCCTCCGCACTATCGGCGTGCAGATGCCAACGGCAACCATCACCCGCAACGCATCTCGAAAACTTCACGTCAACGTCATATATCCCGTTGCCCACATCGGCACAATCCAGCTCCCTAATAAAAGTTGTACATACAAAGGAGCTTACGAGATGCACGTCCCACGCCTTACCCTCGCCCTGCTCGCCGCGCTGGCCCTCCCGGCCGGCGCCGAGACCATCCGCCAGATCCAGGGCAAGACCCATGTCTCGCCCTACAACGGCAAGGCCGTCAGCCAAGTCACCGGCGTGGTCACCGCGCTGCGGACCAAGGGCTTCTACATGCAGGACCCGGCCGACGACGGCGACCCGGCCACTTCCGAAGGCATCTACGTCTACACCAACGCCAAGCCGACCGTCGCGGTCGGCGACGGCGTCAGCGTGGCCGGCACCGTCAGCGAATACCGCACCCGCGCGCCCAACGGCGATGCCGAACCGGCCAGCCTGACCATCACCGAGATCACCTACCCGACGGTGACCCGCACCTCGGTCGGCAATGCGCTGCCGGCCGCCGTGCGCATCGGCCCCGGCGGCCGCGTGCCGCCGGCCCAGCTGTTCCGCGCCGACGGCCCGGTCGACGTCGAGGCCAGCAGCGCCTTCGACGCCGCCGGCAACGGCCTCGATTTCTGGGAAAGCCTCGAAGGCATGCGGGTCGAGATCGCCGATGCGCGCGTCACCTCGCCGACCGCCTACAGCGAATTCACCGTGGTGCCGGCCGGCGCCGGCCTGATGAACAGCCGCGGCGGCATCACCATCCGCCAGAACGACTTCAACCCCGAGCGGGTGGTGGTGGCCGGCGGCACCGGCACCGTGAGCATCCCGACCGTCAAGGTCGGCGACCGCGTGAGCCGCGTCGCCGGCGTGCTCGACTACGACAAGCTCGGCTACCGCATCGTCGCCACCGAGGCGCTGGCGGTGCAGGCCGGCGCGACCAGCCGCACGGTCGCCACCGCGCCGATCAAGAACCAGCTGGCGGTCGCCTCGTTCAACGTCGAGAACCTGTCGGCCAAGGATGCCGCCACCAAGTTCAACGCGCTCGGCGCCGCAGTGGTGAACAACCTGCGCTCGCCCGACATCGTCGCGCTGATGGAGATCCAGGACGACAGCGGCCCGGCCGACGACGGCACGGTGGCCGCCGGCCAGACGCTGGCCAAGCTGACCGCCGCGATCACCGCCGCCGGCGGTCCGGCCTACCAGGCGCGCTGGGTCGATCCCAGCAACAACATGGACGGCGGCCAGCCCGGCGGCAACATCCGGCTGGCCTTCCTGTTCAACCCGGCCCGGGTCGGTTTCGTCGACCGCGCCGGCGCGGCCTTCGACACCGCGGCCGTGGCGCGGCTCGAGGGCGGCAAGCTGGCGCTCAACTACAACCCGGTGCGCATCAACCCGACCTCGGCCGCCTTCGCCAGCTCGCGCAAGCCGCTGGTGGGCGAATTCAGCTTCAACGGCAATACGCTGCTGGTGATCGCCAATCACTGGAATTCCAAGCTCGGCGACCAGCCGCTGTGGGGCCGCTACCAGCCGCCGGCACGCGCCTCCGAGACCCAGCGCGGCGCGATCGCCGGCGAAGTGAGCCGCTTCGTGCGCGATGCGCTGGCGCTCGATCCGCAGGCGCGGGTGGTGGCGCTGGGCGACTTCAACGACTTCGCCTACTCGGCCGCGCTCGGCCAGCTGACCGCCGCCGGCATGAAGGGGCTCGACCAGCTGCTGCCCGAGTCCGAGCGCTACACCTATGTGTACGAGGGCAACAGCCAGGCCATCGACCATATCCTGGTCAGCCCGGCGCTGTGGAACGCCGCCTCGCCGCAGTACGAGGTGGTGCACATCAACGCCGAGTTCCCCGACCAGATCAGCGACCACGACCCCGAGGTCGCCCGCCTCGACCTGCCGGCCGCGCCGCTGGGCACGCTGCGCGACGTGCGCATCAACGAGGTCTTGCCGGCGCCGACCGACGGCCGCGAGTGGGTCGAGCTGTACAACCCGACCGCCAATGCGATCGACCTCGGCGGCGCCAGCATCGACGACATCGCGAACGGCGGCGGCGCGCCCTACTACATCGCCAAGGGCACGATGATCCCGGCCCGCGGCTACTGGGTGCTGGAGCGCAGCAACTACTTCAACAACGGCAGCGACGAAGCCCGCCTGCTCGACGCCCAGGGCCGGGTGATCGACCAGTACGGCTACGGCCGGATCGAGTACGACCGCAGCTGGGCGCGCGTGCCGGACGGCGGCGCCTGGTCGGCCACGACCCGCGTGCCGACGCGCGGCGCGGCCAACCGCTGATCGGACGACGCGTAGTACGGATGCCGGCATCGCGCCGGCTCCGGTCAAACAAGGCCGCCGGGCTTGCCCGGCGGCCTTTCGCATGGGCGGCGGCCGCGGCCAAGCGCGGCGATGCCGCAGCGATCTGCGCCGAACCGCGGCAAAAATATAAGCTTGTCGAGCCCGTCCCGCCTCGCTACACCTTAAAGGCAGGAGCACGGCGCGCCACGTACTCCCGCGCCGCAATGCCGCTAGGCCGCCGCGGCAGGCGCCCCGCCTCCGATCCACGCCGCACCGTCCGAAAGCCCGCCATGCGCCTCCGTCCCGCCCTGCTCGCGCTCTGCCTCGCCCTGCCGGCCGGCGCCGCCGAAACCGTCCGCTTCGTCACCCAGGAATACGTCGGCTACGCCCAGCCCAACGGCAAGGGCTACTACCTGGCGCTGCTGCGCACGGTGTTCCCCAAGCCGGATTACGACATCCAGCTGCGCTGGGCGCCGTTCGAGCGCAGCGTGCAGCTGGTGGAGAGCCGGGCCGCCGACGTCACGCCGGGGGTGAGCGCCGACCGCAAGGGCGTGCTGTTCAGCCAGCTCGCCACCGACCTCGACGCCTTCGACGTGGCGGTCCGCAAGGGCGCCTTCCCCGGCTGGAAAGGCCTGCCGACGCTGGCCGGCCAGCGCACGGTGGCCCAGATCGGCTACGGCTTCGACCAGTACGCGCCCGAGGTGAAGATGCATTACGAGGAAAAGAGCAGCCTCGACGGCATGCTGCAGATGCTGGTGTCCAGCCGGGTCGACGCGGTGCTCGACTACGAGGAGGACATGCGCCAGGCCGCTGCCAGGCTCAAGCTGGCGGACCGCATCGAAATCCGCCCCAGCGGCATCAGCAAGCCGCTTTATTTCGCCTTCGCCGACAACGACAAGGGCCGTAAGCTCAAGGCCCGCTTCGATGCGGAGACGGCCAGGCTCAAGGCCTCGGGCAAGCTCCGCCAAATCTTCCTCGGCGAGATCGACAAGCCGCGCGCCTTCCCGGGGTAAGCGCTCGCCACGATTCGGCAGGGCATGGTTGCGACCGGCAGCTCGCCTGCGGCGAAGCCGGTGGCTGACGGCAAGTGGATCATCGGCCTGATCGCGCTTGCACCTGACTTCATCCCACGCCCCTCGCCGCCCGAGGAAGCCTCGCTTCGCCTGCCAGGGCAGCCGCCCCGGCCGGCTTGAAGCCGATCGCCGCTGCGCCGGACGCAACGGCGCGGACCGCGAATCCACCAGCCGGGGGATTCGCAGCGGGATTCCCGATATATTCTTCCTCCAGAGCACGGCGGCCCGCAGCCGACCGTACCCCGGACCAGGAGGAAAGCCGTGGCAGACAAGCCGCTCCCCGCGCCCGAACGACCCGCTTCCCGCACGCCCGAACCGCCGATCGAAGCCGTGCCGCCGCTGCCGCACGACTGGCCGGCCCGCTGGCAGGCCATCGTCGAGGACCTGGCCGCGCTCAGCGGCGCCGCCGCGGTACTGCTGATCGGGCCGATCGAGGATGCGCTGCGCATCGCGGCGGTCGCCGCGCCGGGCGATCCGCCCTGGCACTTCGGCGAGCTGATCGCGCCGCAGCAGCCCGGCTGCTGCGATGGCGCGCTGCTCGCCGGCCTGGCCGAACTCGAGGTCGTCGACCTGGCCGAGCCGGCCTGGCGCGACGGCCCGCAGGCCCGGCGCGGCCGCGCCTGCTACTACGGCCTGCCGATCAGGCTGCCCGGCGGCGAGACCTTCGGCACGCTGTCGCTGCAGGGCGAACGGCCCGGCAGCGTACCGGCGCTGCAGCGCCGGCTGCTGGCGCAATCGCGCGAGCTGATCGAATCGCAGCTGGCGCTGGCGGCCGGCCCGCCGCTGGAGACGCTGGCCCACACCCGCTTCGACCG
The DNA here is from genome assembly GCF_014353015.1 of Chitinimonas koreensis. NCBI lineage: Bacteria > Pseudomonadati > Pseudomonadota > Betaproteobacteria > Neisseriales > Chitinibacteraceae > Chitinimonas > Chitinimonas koreensis. The sequence continues at coordinate 2,368,103 of NZ_CP060704.1, read as the reverse complement.
CCTGCTGGCCTTCCTGCCCCACCTGGTCTACGAGCTGCAGGTCGAGCCGGTCAGCGGCCGCCGCACCATCCTCTACGCCAGCGAGCGCGGCGCCGCCCAGTTCGGCCTCGACCCGGCCAGCCCCCAGCTGGCCGCCGAATTCCGCGAGCTGATCCATCCCGACGACCGCGACCGGATCGACCACCAGTTCGTCGAGCGCTCGCGCAGCCTGCAGCCCTATCACGCGCAATACCGCCTGCTGTGCGGCGGCCGCCTGCGCTGGGTCGACAGCAGCGCCGAGCCGCAGCGCCAGGCCGACGGCGGCGTGCTGTGGCGCGGCGTGCTGGTCGACATCAGCGCGCTGAAGGACGCCGAAGACACGCTGCGGCGCGAGCGCGAGCACCTGGCGCTGGCGACCGAGGCCAGCCGCCAGGGCATCTGGGACTACGACGCGGCCACCGGCGAGATCCATTGCAATGCGCGCTGGTACGAGATCTACGGCGTCGACCCGGCCCGCTTCCACCCTTCGCTCGAAGCGATCGCGGAACTGATGCACCCGGCCGACCGCGAACGCTGGGCCGAGCAGCGGCGCCGCTCGCTCGAGGCCGGCGAGGACTTCTTCCAGTTCGACTTCCGCATCATCCCGCCCGACGGCGAGGTGCGCTGGGTGGCCGGCACCAGCCGGCGCTTCCACTACGCCGACGGCGTTCTGACGCGGCTGGTCGGCGTCGCCGTCGACGTCACCGCGCAGCGCCGGGTCGAGCACGCGCTCAAGCTCAGCGAGGAGCGCTTCGACCTGGCCGTGCGCGGCAGCCGCGCCGGCATCTGGGACCTGAACGACGTCGCCGGCGAGGCCTACTGGTCGGACCGTTTCAAGGAAATCCTCGGCTACCGGCCCGAGGAGCTGACCGCCTCGATCGAGATGCACGCGCACTGGCTGCCGCAGCAGATCCACCCCGACGACCGCGACCGCATCGTCGAGACGCACCGCGCCCACTGCGAGGAACGCCGGCCGTACCGCGAGGAATACCGGCTGCGCCACCGCGACGGCCACTACCTCTGGATCGAGACCAGCGCCCAGGCGCAATGGGACCGGCAGGGCAAGGCGGTGCGCATGGCCGGCGCAATCCTCGACATCAGTGCGCGCAAGGCGGCCGAGCAGGCACTGCGCGAGAGCGAGGCGCGCTGGCAGTTCGCCCTCGACGGCGCCGGCCACGGCGTGTGGGACTGGAACATCGAAGCCGGCACGGTGTTCTACTCGCACCAGTGGAAGGCCATGCTCGGCTACGCCGACGACGAGATCGGCACCAGCGTCGAGGAATGGGCGCGGCTGGTGCATCCGGACGACCTGGCGCCCTCGCTGGCGATCATCCAGCGCTATTTCGACGGCGAGGCGCCGGTCTACCTGCTCGAGCACCGCATGCGCGCCCGCGACGGCGGCTATCGCTGGATCCTGAGCCGGGGCAAGATGGTCCAGGGCGGCGAGAACGGCGAGCCGCGTCGGATGATCGGCACCCATACCGACGTCACCGAACGCAAGGAGGCCGAGGAGCGCATCCAGCGCCTGCACGAGCGGCTGCAACTGGCGATGCGCGCCGGCGGCCTGGGCGTATGGGAGCTCGATTTCGACGTCGGCCGCTTCATCTGGGACGAGCAGATGCACCTGCTCTACGGCCAGCCGCAGGACGGCTTCGACGGCAGCCTGGACGGCTGGCTGGCGCTGATCCATCCCGACGACGCCGGCCGCGTGCTCAGCGACTGGGGGATCACGGTCGCCGACACCTCGATGTTCGAGAGCGAGTTCCGCATCCTGCAGCCCTCGGGCGTGCAGCGCCACATCCGCGCCCAGGCCCAGGTCCACCGCTACCCGGACGGGCGGCCGCAGCGCGCGCTCGGCATCAACTGGGACGTCACCGCCGAGCGCCAGGCCGCCGCCGCGCTGACGGCCGCCAAGGAGGCCGCCGAAGCGGCCGAGCGCATCAAGAGCGAATTCCTGGCGGTGATGAGCCACGAAATCCGCACCCCGATGAACACCGTGCTCGGCATGGCCCGGCTGGCGCTGCAGACCGAGGTGACGCCGCGCCAGCGCAACTACCTCGACAAGATCGACCTGTCGGCCAAGTCGCTCTTGGCGCTGGTCAACGACCTGCTCGACTTTTCCAAGATCGAGGCCGGCAAGCTCGAATTCGAGCAGATCGACTACACGCTCGACGGCGTGCTCGAGTCGGTCTCGGCGATGACCGCGATGAAGGCCGAGGAAAAGGGCCTGGAGATCATCTACGACGTCGGCCGCGACGTACCGGCCCAGTTGCTCGGCGATCCGCTGCGGCTGGGCCAGGTGCTGATCAACCTGGTCAACAACGCGGTCAAGTTCACCGACCGCGGCGAGATCGTGGTGCGCGCCGCGCTCGAGCAGCCGGCGCACGAGGGCACCGCCATCCTGCGCTTCGACGTGCGCGACACCGGCATCGGCCTCGACGCGGCCCAGTTCAGCCGGCTGTTCAAGCCGTTCTCGCAGGCCACCAGCCAGACCAGCCGCCACTACGGCGGCACCGGCCTGGGCCTGGCGATCTGCCGCCAGCTGGTCGACCTGATGGGCGGCCGCACCTGGGCCAGCAGCGAGCCGGGCCTGGGCAGCACCTTCAGCTTCACGCTGCCGGTGCGGCTGCCGGCCGGCCCGGCCGGCACGCTGGCGCGGCGCGAGCTGCGCGGCGTCGGCGGCCGCCGCGTGCTGGTGGTCGACGACAATGCCAGCGCGCGCGACATCCTGCTGCTGATGGTGCGCGACTTCGGCATGGACGCGGCGGCCGCCGCCTCGGGGCCGGCCGCGCTCGAAGCGGTGCGCCAGGCCGCCACGCGCGGCCGGCCGTTCGAACTGGTGCTGATGGACTGGCGCATGCCGGGCATGGACGGCCTCGAAGCGGCCCGGCTGATCCGCGGCGACGGCGTGCTGCCCTACGTGCCGGCGGTGCTGATGGTCACCGCCTACGCGCGCGACGACCTGCTCAAGCGCGCCAACTCGCTCGGCCTCAACGGCGTGCTGATCAAGCCGGTGACCGAATCGGTGGTGTTCAACACCATTTCCGACGCGCTCGACGGCGCCGAAGCCGCGGCCGGCGCGCCGCCGCGGCGCTCGCGCGAGCTCATGCGGCTGCAGGGCCGCCGCGTGCTGCTGGCCGACGACGATGCGGCGCGGCGCGAGGCGCTGGTCGCCGGCCTCGAACGGGTCGGCGTCCAGGTCGAGCAGGTCGGCAACGCCGCCGAGCTGATGGCGCGGGCGCGGCTCGGCGGCTACGACGCGGCGCTGCTCGGCGCCCGTCTGGCCGACCTCGACGGACCGGCCGCAGTGCGCGCGCTGCGGCGCGATCCGCACCTCGCCGCGCTGCCGGTGCTGGGGCTGGACGGCCCTGGCGAATCGGCCTGGGACGACCTGGCCGATCCGGCGTTCGGTCGGGCCGCGTTCGGTCGGGCCGCGCTCGGTCGGGCCGTGTCCGGCGCGCCGAGCCCGGAAGCGGGCGATCCGGCGGCCGATGCCGCGACGGCCGGTGCCGCGGCGGCCGACATCGGTCTTCTATACGACGCGCTGCTGCAGCGGCTGCCGCGCCATGCCGGCCTCGCCGCGCTGGCCGGCCGCCATGCGCTGGTGGTCGACGACAACGCGCTCAACCGCGAGGTAGTGACCGATTTCCTGCTCGCCGCCGGCATGCGCGTCGACACCGCCGCCCACGGCATCGAGGCGCTGGCGCGGCTGGAGCAGGACGATTACGACATCGTGCTGATGGATGTGCAGATGCCGCGCATGGACGGCCCGACCGCGGCCCGCGCGATCCGCCGCGAGGCGCGCTGGGCGGCGCTGCCGATCATCGCGCTGACCGCCCAGGCGCAGGCCGCCGACCGCCAGGCCTGCCTCGCCGCCGGCATGAATGCCCACCTGACCAAGCCGATCGACGAGACGGTGCTGTACCGCACGTTGCTGCAGCACCTGCCGTCGCTGCCGCCGGCGGCGGCCTCGTTCGCCCCGCCGCCGGCCGAGGCCGAACCGCTCGGCCCCGATCTGCCGGAACTGCCCGGCCTCGACCTGCCGGCGGCGCTGGCGCGGCTCGGCGGCCGACGCGACCGCCTGCTGCGGCTGCTGCAGGGCTTCGTGCGCGACTTCGCCGCGGTGCCGGCGCAATCGCGCGCCGACCGCCTGGCCGACCGGCTCGACCTGATCGAGCTGACTGCCCATACCGTCAAGTCGGCCGCCGACTACCTCGGCGCCTATGCGCTGTCGGCCACTGCCGCGCGGCTCGAGGCGCTGCTGCGCAAGGGCGACGGCGCAGCCATGGCGGAGGCGCCGGCCGACGCGGCGCTGGCCGACTTCCAGGCCGAGCTGGAGCACGTCCTCGCGCAACTGTCCGGGCTGCTCGCGCGCGCTAGCGCCGACACGGCCCAGGCTGCGCTGCCGCTCGACCGCACCCTGCTGCTGCAGCGCATCGACCTGGCCGCGCCGCTGGTGGCGCAGGGCGACTATGCGGCGCAGGCGCTGCTCGACGAGCTCGGTGCGCGGCTGGCCGGCAGCGCGCCGGCAGCGCTGCTCGAGACGGTCTGCGCGCGCTTCGACGAAGTGGAACTGGTAGCGGCCAGCACCGCGCTGCAGCGGCTGCGGACCGCCATCGCACGGATCGACCAGGAGGAGGGACAACAATGACCGAGACCCCGCAACAGACGGTGCTGATCGTCGACGACGACCGCATCAGCCGCACCATGCTGGCCGAGCTGCTGAAGGACGAATGCCGCGTGGTGCTGGCCAAGGACGGCGCCTCCGCGCTGCAGCGCATCGAGGAAGACCCCGACATCTGCCTGGTGCTGCTCGACGTCTCGATGCCCGAGATGAGCGGCTACGAGGTGCTGATCAAGCTGCGCGGCAACCCGCTGACGGCCGACCTGGCGGTGGTGTTCATCAGCGGCTTCACCGAGGAGGAGAACGAGGAGCAAGGCCTGCAGCTCGGCGCGCTCGACTACGTGTTCAAGCCGATCCGGCCGGTCACGGTGCGCGCACGCATCCGCAACTACCTCAAGCTGGTGGCCCAGCGCCGCGAGCTGCAGCGGCTGGCCAGCCACGACGGGCTGACCGGCCTGGTGAACCGGCGCTATTTCGACGAGGCGCTGGCGCTGGCCTGCCGGCAGGCGGCCCGGCGTGGCGAGCCGCTGAACCTGGCGATGATCGACGTCGACTACTTCAAGCAATACAACGACCGCTACGGCCACCCGGCCGGCGACGAGGCGCTGCGCCAGGTCGCTCGCCTGGTGCAGCGCCATGCGCGGCGGCCCGACGACGTGGCGGCGCGCTACGGCGGCGAGGAATTCGTGCTGCTGCTGCCCGGCCAGCCCGACTTCGGCGCGCTGCTCGAGGCGCTGCGCGGCGAGGTGCAGGCGCTGGGCTGGAACACCTGTCGTCCAAGGTGGCCCCCTGCGTGACCATCAGCGTCGGCGCCGTGACCGCCACGGTCGACGAGGCGGAAGAAGCCGCGGCCGCGCTGCTGCACCGGGCCGACGCCAACCTCTATGCCGCCAAGCAGGCCGGCCGCAATCGCGTGGTGCGCGACGGCGCGGCGGAGCCGGCGGCGTGAGCGCGGAAGCGGCGGTGCCGGCATCTGCGCCGGCCTGAACCATCAGGCACGACCACACGAGCGGCTTCGGCCGCGAATGATGCCGGCGGCACATCCGGCCATTCGCGGCCGAAGCCGCTTCTGTAAGCGCCGCACGCCCCCCGTATCCATGCGAAGCCCCTCGCCCACCGTGGGAAGCGTCGGGATGAGGGAGCACCGCCAATTCGAAACACTACCCCGCCCCTTAGCAGAAAATTAGTTAACCTATTGATATGCATTGAAAATATCATTATTGAAACACGCGTTTCAACAGGTAGATCGTCGCGATCTTCCACCAAGCAACGCGCCAAGCCAGGAAATTCCGCCGCGACATCCAGCAGCCCACATGCGAGAGCAAGCCCGCCGAGTCCTGCAGTACACGGCCGCCCTTTCAGCCCTGCATCGGAAGATGCCTCTCACAGAAAATCATTAAATAACCATGATTCAAAACGAATTTCCCAAACTTGAAACATGAGTTTCAAATTGAGCGAGCCTTCTTCCATCGATCCGGTGACGCCCTCGAGATGGCCGACATGCGCCCCGATGGCATCGATGACCTGCCTGTCGGCCGCGCATCGCTCGACGCGACGGCGCTCGGAGCGATCCGCCGTGCCGCGGTCCCGCATATGGGCAGGCATCCCCTCGGCCGCGGCCGCGGCCGAGACCGAGACTGAGACCATCCGGCGAGACACGGCGGAACGCGCCTGTTCCCCAAAAGCCACGCGCCGGCCGAACGAAGGAAATTCCTCCGTCCGACCGGCGCGCCGCAAAACCCGGCCGTCCAGGCCGCCAGCGATGATCGCCGTTCAATCGTCGTCGTAACCCATCGCTTCGCGCCGCGCCGCCATCGCGTTCTTGAGGCGCGCATGGGCCGACGTCCTGATGCGGCTGGGCTGGTAGGGATCGTAGCCACCGCGGTCGAGCGCCTCGCCCATCAATGCCGACATGCCGCGCTTGTCGCCGCCCAACTTGGCCCGGACCGCTTTCTCCACGAATTCGCCGCGGTTGTTGCCGTGGCTGCTCGAGCTCTTGGGCAGGTATTCGGCGTAGCCCGAGACCTTGCTCAGCGGCTCCATGCCCGGCGGCGTCGCCCGCAGCGTCGGCCCCTGGATATCCTTGCGCAGCGCCTGGTCGACGATGCGTCCATCGTTGACGTCCGGCCGCTTCACGCCGAGGTAGACCACCGCGTCATCGACCCGCTTGCCGATATTGGACGGGCCCATGATCTTGCTCTGCCGCACCAGGTCGGGACGCTGGCGAACCACGTTGACCATGTTGAGGGCCATCTCCGGCGCCTCGTTCACATCGATGTTGAGACTGAGCCGCGAGGAAGCGCCGCTGCGGTGCTTCCTCGGCTCGTTCTCCGGATTCATGCGATAGGCGAAGGCATGCATTGCCGCGTCCGATCCGCGCTGGCGCCGCATCTCGCTCGGCGACAGCTTGCTGCCCTGCTCGTAGACCTTCACCTTGCTGATGCCCTGGGCCTGGTGCAGGCGATCGAGCCGGTCGAAGGTCCGCTCGGCATGTTCCTGCGACTGCGGATGATCGGCGCGCCAGTTGTCGTAGAGCGCGCGGGTGACATCGCCGGTATAGCGGCTCTGCATCTGGGCCGACTGCAGGCTGGAAACCACGTTGTGGGTCCGGTACGCCCACTGGTCCATCGACTTGCGCGCATAGTTGGCCGGTCCGCCCGATACGCCGCCACTGGCGTTCAGGTCGCCGCGCAGCGAGGTGATGCCGCGCCGGGTCGCCGCGATCATGTCGGTGAAACCATGGGCGGTGTCGTTGCCGGAACGCCGGATCGAGGTCCCGCTCACGTCGAGCGGGCCGAGCGAGGCGCGGCCCACCGGCTTCAGCGCGGTCTTCTGCCGCTTCAGGTCGAGCTCGAACTTCTTGCTCTGCAGGTCGCTTCTGAGAATGCGTGGCCGCTGCATCTTGTTCCCCCTGGTCAGTCGATTCGGGCCGCACACCTTGCACGGCACGTCTTCATAGACGAGGCCGCTGCCGAATACAAACGCGGCGACGGCCTCCGATCAGTGCCTGTCCTGAATACACGCCGTCCACGGTGGGAACGGACGGCGCAGGCTATTTCCGCCTCGCCGTTCCAATGGAATCCGCCGCCAGTTTGCGAGGATTGAGCTGGCCCCAGACCGTGGTGAATTCCGCGCCGGAGGTATCGCTGGCATCTTCGAGCGAGTCCTGGGTGATTTCTTCATCGCCCTGCCTACCGAACAGCACCACTTCGCTGTCCCGGACAATGCCGTCCGCCCCACCGATGAAGTCGGTGACATCGACCATGATCGTATTCATGGTGACACGGCCCATGACGGGTACCCGATGCCCCTTGATCAGGACATAGGCCAGATTGGTGAAATCACGCCGGTAGCCGTCCGAATAGCCGACCGGGATATTCGCCAGGCGGCTATCGCGCGTCAGCAATCTGGTCCGGCCATAGCTCACGGTACTGCCTTGCCTATAGAAATTGATCGAAGCGACTTTCGACTTGAAAGTCATCGCACGCTCGAAATGCGCCGTCGCGGTTCCGCCGGCGGTTCTGACATAATCGACGTCGTCGACGTCTCCATACAGCGCCCCGCCCACGCGCACCATGTTCAGATGGGTTTCCTTCACGTTCATGGTCGCGAAGGAATTGGCGACGTGGCGATCCGCCTGCTTCCACGCGCTGAAGGCGGGATCGTCATCGATGATCTTCACCTGGGTCTTGAAGAGATTGAGTCCCGCCTTGTCGTCCGTCCTGGACTCGACCGGGAAATGAGTCATCAGCCCGACGACCTTGAGATTCTTCAAATCGCCGGCAATGCCCTGCAATTCCTTCTTGACCTCCTCGACCACCACGCCAGACCTGGTGGTCAGCTCGAAGCCATTCCGGCTCATCCCGCCAGCATTCAGGCCGATATGGATTCTGATCGGGTTCGCTTCGCTACCCAGCTTGTTGACCTCGACGGCAAGCGCCTGATTCCCGATCAATTCCTCGATATCGTAATTTTCCTTCTTTGGGTCGGCCGCGACCCTCCGCCCTTCCTTTATTTCGTCCAAGGTCGCGGTGCGAAGCCGGACCAATCTGATCGGCATCCCCATCGATTTCCGATCGTCGGCGCTCCTCAGGGCTTCATACTCCCGGATCACCCTCGCCTCTTCGTTCCCGGTGAAGCCGATGCAGAGCGGGGCTCGATCCCGGCCTTGATATAACCCTGATTGAGTTCGTAGATCACGGGAAGCAGCATCGCGATGCCGTGGCCGTATGCATCGGCCTTCATGACCACGCAGATCTTCACCTTTTTCCCATCTGCCGCGACTTCGTTCAGATAGGTACGCAACATCACGATATTGGCCTTGAAGACCTTGGTGGAAATCTCGAGCCAGGCATTGCTCTTCTCCGCCCGCTCGGCCTCCGACGCGGTATCCAGGGACAACCGGGGCGCTGCAAGACCCGATTGAAACCGCATCGCAAAAGCAGCCGCAGCCGTACCGATGACGAAATTGCGTCGCGTCAAGTTACCCATGTCCATTCCCTGCCTTTTCCGAAGAGCGACCTCGATTAGTCGACCAGGGAACGACGCTGCGCAGGCGAACAAACCCGCCGAAAAAAATTGCGGCGGTCTCGATGACCGCCGCAATGTTCAATCGCACTGGTTTATCCGCATGCGCCATGTATTTCCGACCGGCGCATCGCAACGCAAGCAGCAAGACCAGGCCCGTATCGCTGCCGGAGCGGGCGGACGTGGCGTTGTCCGCCCTCTCCGCACCTTCGCATCCAGCCTCGGCACCTGCCCGTTGTCCCACGGATCGCCGCATCGCCGTTCCCCCTGCCGAGCCACGCCGATTGGCGTGGCTCTAACGTGATAGGTGGCGACGGCTCCGGCCGCATTCCGTTTGCCGCCCCCATTTGTAGGAATTGCGACGAAGCGGCAGCTAGCCCACCGCGATCTGCCCGTCGACCATGCGGAAGCGCGCGCCGGGCTTCTCGTCGTCGACCTGCACCAGCTTCTGGCCGATCTGCAGCCGCACGCCGCCGTAGATGCGCTTGGGCACCTCGACGCAGGCCCCCTCGGCCACCTCGAGGAAGCCCTCCAGCTCGCGCAGCTTGTCCTCGAGCGAAGTCGCCTCGTTCTCCAGCAGGCCCAGCGTGTTCTCGGCCTTGGCGCGCACGCCGCCGCCGCCCTTGGCCGGGTTCTTGTCGAGGAAAGCCAGCAGTTGGCGCAGCTTGAGCGCCTCGTCGAGCTTGCGCTTGCGGGTCTGCTCGAGCGCAGCGCGTTCGGCGTTGATGAAGGGATTGAAACCGACCTGCACCAGCGTCGGCACGCCCGACGGCGCGCCGAGCACCGGCGCGCGCACCAGCTTGAGCGCGCGGGTGCGGCCGCCGATCAGGCTGCCCTGGTTGCTGCCCGGCTTGCCGACCACCACGCAGTCGCCGGCGGTCAGCTCGCTCTGGCGGATGCCGCCGTCGGCCTGGATCGAGCCGGCCGCCTCGATCACCGCATGCTCGATGAACTTGGCCTGCACCGAGCCGTTGCAGCGGATGCGCGCGGTCTCCAGCGCGCCGCCCCGGGCGCGCTGTCGGCCTTGCCGATGATGCCGCCCTTGACCACCACGTTGCCGCCGGCCACCACCTCGGCCGCCTCCAGCGTGCCGGCCACCACCACGTCGCCGGCCACCCGCACCGTCATGCCGGCCTTGATGTCGCCCTTGACCTGCACGGTGCCGTCGAAGTCGATGTTGCCGGTCTCGAGGTTGACGTCCTGCACGTCGACCAGCGGGTTGACCACCACCCCGTTGGCCTGCAGCGAGGGCGCGCCGGCGATGGTGGAGAGCAGCAGGTTGGCATCGTTGGCATCGGGCTCGGCGCCGTTGAGGCGGGCGAACGGGGTGTCGGCCACCGGCCGCGCCGGCACGGCCCGGTTGAACACGTCCACGCCGTTGCGGCCCTGCACCGCCGGGTGGCGCCGCATCAGCGGCGTGCCCGGGTCGACCACCACCAGGTTGCCGAGGTCGCGGTAGTCGACCAGCTCGTCGTCGCCGCGCTCGTGGCCGCTCGCCTTCAGCGATTCGAGCAGGCTGTCGAAATAGGCCGGCGTGCCCGGCTCGGGCTCCTCGCCTTCGGCGATCAGCAAGTGCTCGCAGGCGCCGGCCGCCAGCGCGGCCTCGAGCTCGGCGCGCTTGACGCCATGGACGATCTGGCGCACCCGGATCGCTTCCTCGATCTGCTCCAGGCTCACCGCGCGGCCGCCGCGCGGCGCGACCAGGGTGAGCCAGGCTTCCATGCGGCTGTCGGACACCACGATGTCGAAGCTGCCGTCGCGCGCTTCGCCGATCACCGCCTCGACCGGCTCGGTCGCCTCGCGGCACTGCTCGACGAAGGCCGCGATCGCCGCGTCGTCGAGCGCATAGCCGGCATAGCCCTCCTGCCCCAGCAACTCGTCGACGCTCCCCTTGGCCGGCGGCGTGGCCTCGTCGGCCGGTTCGTAACGGATCCTCAATTGCTGCGTCGCCGCGTCGAGCGCGAGCGACAGGTTTTTCTCGTTTGTCCCCATCATGCGTTTCCCGCTTTTTCGTAATGGTCGATTCCGGCGCCCAAGCCTGCTTCAGGCTGGATCGTCGTTTCATGATATGCCAACGATTCGCCAAGCGCCTCAAACACTTAGCCGCGCTTGTTGATGCATTGCGGCAAAGCGCGGCCGGCCAGCCGGTATAATCGCCGCTTTACCCCAGTCCGATTGATCCGAATGGCCGTCCTTACCGTCGAAAACGCCTGCCTCGCCTTCGGGCACGTCGCCCTGCTCGACCACGCCAACTTCTCGCTCGAAGCGGGCGAGCGCGTCGGCCTGATCGGCCGCAACGGCGCCGGCAAATCCTCCCTGCTCAAGGCCATCGCCGGCACCATCCGGCTCGACGACGGCGCGGTCCGCGTCGCCGGTTCCGCCCGCATCGCCTACGTGCCGCAGGAACCGCCGTTCGAGCCCGGCATGACGGTGTTCGAAGCGGTCGCCGAGGGCCTGGGCGAGGTGCGCCGGCTGCTGACCGACTACCACGCCGCCGCAGCCGCCGCCGCCGAGGGCGACGCCGGCGCGATCGAGCGGATGACCGCGCTGCAGCACGCGCTCGAGGCGCAGGACGGCTGGCGGCTCGATTCGCTGATCGCCGGCACGCTGTCCTCGCTCGGCCTGCCGGCCGATCGCCGCATCGAGGAGCTGTCGGGCGGCTGGAAGAAGCGCGTGGCGCTGGCCCGCGCGCTGGTGGCCGAGCCCGAGGTGCTGCTGCTGGACGAGCCGACCAACCATCTCGACCTCAGCGCGATCGAATGGCTCGAAGGGCTGATCCGCAGCTTCCCCGGCGCCGTGCTGCTGATCACCCACGACCGCCGCTTCCTCGACAACGTCGCCACCCGCATCATCGAGCTCGATCGCGGCCTCCTGGCCAGCTTCCCCGGCAACTTCAGCACCTACCAGGGCCGCAAGGCCGAGATGCTGGAGAGCGAAGCCGCCGCCAGCCGCAAGTTCGACAAGTTCCTGGCGCAGGAAGAGGTGTGGATCCGCAAGGGCGTGGAAGCGCGCCGCACCCGCAACGAAGGCCGCGTGCGCCGGCTCGAGCAGCTGCGGCGCGACCGCGCGGCGCGGCGCGAGCGGGTCGGCAACGTCAACTTCCAGCTCGATTCGGGCGAGAAGAGCGGCAAGCTGGTGGCCGAGCTCGAACACGTCTGCAAGGCCTACGGCGGCCGTACGCTGATCCGCGACTTCACCACCCGCATCCTGCGCGGCGACAAGATCGGCCTGATCGGCCCCAACGGCGCCGGCAAGACCACCCTGCTCAAGCTGATCCTCGGCGAGATCGCGCCCGACAGCGGCACGGTGCGCCAGGGCAGCAAGCAGGAGATCGCCTACTTCGACCAGTTCCGCGCCGCGCTGCCCGAAGAGACGCCGATCTGCGACGTGATCAGCCCCGGCTCGGACTACGTCACCATCGGCAGCGAGAAGAAGCACGTCATCAGCTACCTGGAAGACTTCCTGTTCGCGCCGGAACGCGCGCGCAGCCCGGTGAAGAGCCTCAGCGGCGGCGAGCGCGCCCGCCTCTTGCTGGCGCGGCTGTTCACCCAGCCGGCCAATATCCTGGTGCTCGACGAACCGACCAACGACCTCGACATCGAGACGCTGGAACTGCTGGAAGAGCTGCTGGCCAACTACCACGGCACGGTGTTCCTGGTCAGCCACGACCGGACCTTCCTCGACAACGTGGTGACCCAGGTGATCGCCTTCGAGGGCGACGGCAAGCTGCTGGAGAACCCCGGCGGCTTCGACGACTGGCAGGCCGCCCGCGCGCGGATGGGCTCGGGCGAGGCCAAGGCCGGCGCGAGCGCCGCCGAAGCCAGGCCGGCCGCCGCGGCGCCGGCCCGCGCCAACCCGCGCGCCGTCAAGCTCAGCTACAACGAGACGCGCGAGCTCGAACGGCTGCCGGGCGAGATCGAGGCGCTCGAAGCCGAGCAGGCCGGCCTGCAGGAGAAACTGCTCGACCCGGCCGTCTACCGCGACGCGCCGAAGGACGCCGCCGCCTGGCAGGCGCGCATCGGCGAGATCGAGCTGGCGCTGCTGGACAAGCTGGAACGGTGGGAAACGCTGGAGAAGAAGCAGCGCGGCGAGCAGTAAGGCCGAAGGCGTCTACTGCGCCAGCGGCAACCGGCGCAGGATGCGGGCGAATTCGCCGTTGCGGCGGATCTCGGCCAGGCCGCGGTTGAAGTCGGCCAGCTTGCGCGGGTAGTCGGGCTTGCGCTTGGCGATGCCGAGGTAGAGCGGCATGGTCTCGATCGGCGGATCGCGCCAGGCCACCTTCTCGGCCGCGGCCGGCAGCTCGCTGCGCAGCAGGTGGGCGGCCAGCGCCTTGTCGATCAGCACCAGGTCGAGCCGGCCGGCCGCCAGCTTGCGCAGATTGGTCAGGTCGTCGACCGCGTCCTCGACCTGCAGGCCGGCCGCATCGAACACCGGCGGATTGGCATAACCGCGTACCGTGCCGACGCGGTAGGCGGTCAGCGCGCCGAGGTTCTGCACCTCGATCGGCATGTCGCGCCGGCCGTAGAAGCCGATCTCGGTCTTCACCAGCGGATCGGAATAGGCCAGGAAGCGCTCGCGCTCGGCCTTGTACCAGACCGCCACCACGCCGTCGTACTGGCCCGACTCGACCTCGGCCATCAACCGCGCCCACGGCCGGAACACCAGCTCGACCTCGTAGCCGGCCGCCCGGAACGCCGCCCGCGCGATCGCCGCCACGCTGCCGTCCTCGGCCAGGTTGGGCGAGAAATACGGCGGGTAGTCGGTCGATACCAGGGTGACGCGCTCGGCCGCCGCGGCGGGCGCGGCCAGGCAGCACAGCAGCAGAGACAGGAACAGGCGCTTCATCGACGGTCGCGGCGCGGCGGGCGGACGGAACAGACCTCAATGTAGCGCAGCGCGCCGCGGCGAATCCCGGCCGGGCCGGCGGCGACAAAATATATAGCCCGTCCTCGCCAGACCCGCTCGCGAACCACAAGCAAGCCCTTGATCGAATTCGATTTTCCGGATCCCGCCGACAATCGCACCCGGGGATCGGCGCAACGGCGTGTTGCGCTCAGCGCACCAGGCCCAGCCGCTTGACGATGCGGTCGTATTCGCCGCTGCGGCGGATCTCGGCCAGGCCGCGGTTGAAGTCGGCCAGCCGCTTCTCCCAGCCCGGCCGGCCCTTCACCAGCGTGACGTACAGCGGCACGGTCGCCACCGCGGGCGACAGCCAGGCGATGCGGTCGCCCTGGCCCGGCAGGCGGGTCTCCAGCAGGTATTCGGTCAGCGCGTGGTCGATCAGGATCAGGTCGACCCGGCCGGCCAGGAGCTTGCGCACATTGGTCAGGTCGTCGACCGCCTCCTCGATGCGCAGGCCGGCCGCATCGAACGCCGGCGGGTAGGCGTAGCCGCGCACCACGCCGACGCTATAGGGCTTGAGCGCGTTCAGGTTGCTCACGTCGATCGGCTTGTCGACCCGGCCGTAGAAGCCGATCTGGTTGGTCCACAAGGGGTCGGCGAAGGCGAGGAACTGCTCGCGTTCCTTCTGGTGCCACACCGCCAGCACCGCGTCGTACTGGCCGGCCCGCGATGCCGCCATCACCCGCGCCCAGGGCTGGAACACCACCTGGGTGTCGTAGCCGCCCGCCTTGAAGGCCGCCCGCGCCAGCGCGGTGAAGGCGCCCTGCTCGGGCAGCTCGGTCGCGCAGTACGGCGGGTAGTCGGTGGTGATCAGCGTCAGCGTCTCGGCCGCCGCGGGCAGCGGCAGGCCGATGGCGCCGAGCAGCAGGCCGGCCAGCGCCAGCCAGCGGCCGACGCCGCGCGGGAAGGGGGAATATCGGCGAATCATGATGCTCACTTTAGGACATCCGGCCGCCGTCACCGGGAAAGCCTGAGGGGAAAGAAATCGGGCACCACGCCATGCAAACCGCTTCGGTAACCGGCAGCCGGCCCTGCCGGACTACCGCTGGTCGCATTCTGCGGCCGCAATGCCTCCGCTGACGGACGGATCGCAGCAAGTGCATGCAAACAAAAGCTAATATTCGCTGTCATGGCCTGCTCGAATTGACTAAGCTGGTCAAGACAGGACTCGGTTAATACCGGTTACAAGCTGGTAGGCAGACGAGAAAATAAGACAAGCGGGGAGCAGTATCAACATGGAGTTCGCGCGTATCCGACCGAACGACATCCAGGTTGGCAAGGCATTGCCCTGGGATGTTTACAACACGCAGGGCAAGCTGCTGCTGGGCAAGGGCTACGTCGTCTCCAGCGACAACCAGGCCGGCCGGCTGCTGCAGGACGGCGTCTTCGCCGATGCCCGCGACCTGGCCCGCACGCGCGCCAACAGCGGCGGCGGCGAGGCGGTCAGCGCGCCGCCGCCGTCGACCGCCCAACTGATCAGCCTGTGCCGCAAGCGGCTCGACCAGACCTATCAGCGCATCGTCGAACTCGGCCACAGCGGCCAGTTCGTCAACCGCATCGACGAGATCGCCGGCGTGGTCAGCAAGGCCTGCGACCTCAATCCGCACGTGGCCCAGGCGATGATCCTGCTGCGCCAGGACAGCCGCTTCCCGATCCGCCACATGGTCAACACCGCCGTGGTGGTGCGGCTGGTGGCGCGCGCGATGCGGCTGCCGGCGGCATCGGAACGCTCGGCGGTGGCGGCCGCGCTGACCATGAACTTCGGCATGGTCGAGCTGCAGGAGATGCTCAACGAGCAGCTCGCGCCGCTGAGCCAGTCGCAGCGCGAGGCGCTCGAGCGCCATCCCGAGGAAGGCGCCTCGCTGCTGGCCTCGATCGGCGTGACCGATCCGGTCTGGCTGACCGCGGTGCGCCAGCATCATGAATTCATCGACGGCACCGGTTACCCGGCCAAGCTCAGCGGCACCGCGGTCTCGCGCGAGGCGCAGTTGTTGGGGCTGGCGGACCTGTTCTGCGCCCGCATCACGCCGCGCGCCTACCGCCCGGCGGTGGCCTCCAACGCCGCGCTGCGCGGCATCCTGCTCGACCGCGGCAAGAGCGTCGACCCCGAGGTGGCGGCCTACTTCATCCGCGCGCTCGGGGTGTTCCCGCCCGGCATGCTGGTCAAGCTCGCCAACGGCGAGATCGCGGTGGTGGCCGAACCGGGCGAGAAGACCAGCCAGCCGGTGGTCGCCAGCGTGATCGGCCCGCAGGGCGACCGGCTGACGCTGGCGCTGCGGCGCGACACCTCGCAGGAGCATTACGCGATCAAGGAAACGGTCGATCCCAAGCAGTTCTCGACCTACGTGAACATGGAGGCGATCTGGGGCAGGCCGCGGTCATTTCGCACGCCTGAGGGTTGTCCACCGACAGTGCGGGCGCCCGGCAAAGCCGGGCGCTTAAGATTGCAGAGGGCTCGAGCGGCGGCCTTTCCTGATTCATCCCTACTCCCCCCGCCCTCGCCGCCGCGGGGGAGCCTCGCTTCGCTCGTCACTGAGCCTATGCACCTTCAATGCCTAATCTCACGGCCTGCGCGCAGAGCCGACACTGCCGTTGGAAGTAGCCTGTAGGAGCGGCTTTAGCCGCGAATGGCTGTAAATCCACCGACGCTTTCGCGGCTAGGGCCGCGCCCGCAACATCCTTGCCGCCGCCGCTTTGACGTAGAATCGCGCGTTTTGCCCGCCCGTTGGAACCGCCATGTCCCCATCGCTCAGGAAGTCGCCCGCCGGCGCACCTTCGGCATCATCTCCCACCCCGATGCGGGCAAGACCACGCTGACCGAGAAGCTGCTGCTGTTCTCGGGCGCAATCCAGCTCGCCGGTACGGTGAAGGGCAAGAAGACCGGCAAGTTCGCCACCTCCGACTGGATGGAGATCGAAAAGCAGCGCGGCATCTCGGTCGCCTCCTCGGTCATGCAGTTCGACTACCGCGAGCACGTGATCAACCTGCTCGACACCCCCGGCCACCAGGATTTCTCGGAAGACACCTACCGCGTGCTGACCGCGGTCGACAGCGCGCTGATGGTGATCGACGCGGCCAAGGGCGTGGAAGAGCAGACCATCAAGCTCTTGAACGTCTGCCGCCTGCGCGACACGCCGATCGTCACCTTCATGAACAAGTACGACCGCGAGGTGCGCGATTCGCTCGAGCTGCTCGACGAGGTCGAGTCCATCCTGAAGATCCAGTGCGCGCCGATCACCTGGCCGATCGGCATGGGCAAGACCTTCCGCGGCGTCTACCACCTGCTCAACGACGAGATCCTGCTGTTCTCGCCGGGCGAGGACAAGGCCGGCCAGGAAGTGGCCGAGGTCATCAAGGGCATCGACAACCCGCGGCTGGACGAGCTGTTCCCGCTCGAGATCGAGCACACCCGCGCCGAACTCGAGCTGGTGCGCGGCGCCTCGCATCCGTTCGAGCTCGAAGCCTTCCTGGCCGGCACCCAGACGCCGGTGTTCTTCGGCTCGGCCATCAACAACTTCGGCGTGCGCGAGATCCTCAACGCGCTGATCGACTGGGCGCCGGCGCCGCAGCACCGCGACGCCACCGCGCGCGACGTGCAGCCGGACGAGGAGAAGTTCTCCGGCTTCGTGTTCAAGATCCAGGCCAATATGGATCCCAAGCACCGCGACCGGATCGCCTTCCTGCGCGTCTGCTCGGGCAAGTTCGAGCGCGGCATGAAGATGAAGCACCTGCGGCTCGAGCGCGAGGTGGCGGCGAATTCCGTCGTGACGTTCATGGCCTCGAGCCGCGAGCAGGTCGAGGAGGCCTACGCCGGCGACATCATCGGCGTGCCCAACCACGGCAACATCCAGATCGGCGACAGCTTCAGCGAAGGCGAGAAGCTGGCGTTCACCGGCATCCCCTACTTCGCGCCCGAGCTGTTCCGCTCGGTGCGGATCAAGAATCCGCTCAAGCTCAAGCAGCTGCAGAAGGGCCTGCAGCAGCTCGGCGAGGAAGGCGCGGTGCAGGTGTTCAAGCCGCTGTCGGGCGCCGACATGATCCTCGGCGCGGTCGGCGTGCTGCAGTTCGAGGTGGTGAAGAGCCGGCTGGAGAACGAGTACGGCGTCGACGCGGTGTTCGAGAGCTGCTCGATCCACACCGCGCGCTGGGTGAGCTGCGAGGACGTGCGCATGCTGGCCGACTTCGAGAAGAACCTGGTGCTGAACCTGGCGCGCGATGCGGCCGACAACCTGACCTACCTGGCGCCGAACCGGGTGAACCTGCAACTGACCGAGGAACGCTGGCCCAAGGTGCGCTTCCACGCCACGCGAGAGCACGCCGCTAAGCTTTGATGGCTTGTTGAGACATCGCAACCTGCAGATGAGCGCCCGGCAAAGCCGGGCGCTTGCGTTTCGTGGGTGCGGAACGAGGCGGCGTTTCCTGATCCACCCCTACGCCCCCGCCCTCGCCGCCGCGAGGGCGCCGCGCTGACGCTCGTTCGCGCTCCGTTGGTGCGGCAGTTAGGCGTGTCGCTGCGCTCATGCCGCTATCGGCGCTGATGTCGGACTGGATCGGCTTTTAAGCCTCTCTCCCGTGCACGGAGAGGGTGAGGGCCGGTTCTATGAAAAGCAGCCCTCACCCGGCCCTCCGGGCCACCTTCTTCCAAGACCGGGCAACTTGGACTCCCGCCCGCACGCGGGAGAAGGGTCGCGTGCGATTCGACAGTCAGGGATTTAAAGGCATAAGCCCCTTTGTCGACGGCCGTGCTCCTACCGGGTCGGAATTCAAAACCTGCCCGGCTCCACTCCCGGCGATGGAATGCACCGCATGTAGGAGCGGCTTCAGCCGCGAATGGCCGATAGCGTGCCTTCCGCCATTCGCGGCTGAAGCCGCTCCTACCAAACCATCCTCTCCTTCCTGCCTCCCCGCCCCAAGGCTGTTACCTCGTGTCACGTCACCCAACTTGGCATGCCGCGCGTATCGCCTAGATTGAATCGCAGAGGACCGGCACCCGGCCGGCCGCACGATCGGAACCCCGCCGCATGGATCTGCCCGGCGCCACCCTGGCCGAATCGCCCGCCGCGTTCGCCGCTCCGCTTCGGTTTGCAACCGGCGCAGTGCGGCGCGCCGGCTGGGTATTGGCCGGCTGGCTGTGCCTGAGCCTGCCGGCGCTGGCCGTCGGCGCACGCTGGCATCCGGGCTGGGATGCGCTTGCGCTGCTGCCGTTGCTGGCCTGGGCGGCGCAGCCGGCCGCCGAACGGCGGGCAGGCCTGGCCGGGCTGCTGGCCCTGGCGCTCGGCGCCGGCCTCGATTTCCGCCGCCTGCCGCCCGACGCACTGGTCGCGCTGTGCACGCCGCCTGGCGGCGCCGATCTCGGCCTGATGCTGCGGCTGCACCTCGACGGCCTGCCCTGTGCACTGGCGGCGATGCTGCTGGCGCAGCTGGCCTGGCTGGCGGCCGACCCGCAGCGGCGCGGCCGGCTCGCAGCCTGGCTCGGCGCGCTGGCCATGCTGCCGGCGATGCTGCTCGGCATGGCCGCCGCGGCCTGGCTGGCGCCCAGGCTGGGTCTGCCGCTGACGGCCGGCGCGCTGCTGGCCGGCATGGCCGCCGGCATGCTGGCCAGCCATGGCCTGGTCCCGGCCGCGCATCGCCGCCCGACCGTTCGTAAGCCGGCGCGCTGAAAGCACGCCGGGACGCTATCACTAGCGAAGAAGCAAACGAGCTGCCGCCGCCATGAGCGGCAGCCGACAACAGGCAGCCAAGGAGGATTTCATGCACCGGTCCACCGCGTTCCCGCTCACGCCCGTCCACTGACCTGCCGCGCAGTCGCCCGCTGCGTCGCGGCCCCGCCGCGCCGTCGCGCCTGCTTGCGCGCCCATCGCCCACGGAGTCCATCTTGGACCAACACGCCCGCCCCGACGCCGAGCCGGCCCCATCGGAACAAGCCGCATCGGCGCCGGCCGCGCCGTTCGTGATCGGCATCCCGATCTACGACGGCGTCGACCTGCTCGACGTCGCCGTGCCCTACGAGCTGTTCAACTGGATGGCGCAGTGCGAGCGCGAATTCCTGCCCGATGCGCCGACGCGGCTGGTGCAGCTGGTGTCGGTCGACGGCCGCGAGGTGACCACCCGCGACGGCCTGCGCTTCGGCGCCGACCTGCTGCTGGACAAGTGCGGCCAGCTCGACCTGCTGTGGGTGCCAGGCGGCGATCCGACCCGGCTGCAGCAGCTGATGCTCGACGCCCGCTTCATCGACTTCCTGCGCCGCCAGAGCGTGCACGCGGGCCACGTCGCCTCGGTCTGCGAGGGCGCCATGCTGCTGGCCGCCGCCGGCCTGCTCGACGGTTACCGCGCCACCACCCACTGGGCCTTCATCGCCTGTCTCGGGCTGTTCCCCGACATCCGCGTCGCCGACGGCTATCCGCGCGTGGTGATCGACCGCGACCGCATCACCGGCGGCGGCATCTCGTCCGGCCTCGACGAGGCGCTCGAGGTGATCGCCCTGCTGGCCAACGACGAAGTGGCCGAGAAGGTCCAGCTGTCGGTGCAGTACCAGCCGCATACGCGCTTCGATTCGGGCGATCCGTCGGTGGCGCGGCCGCCGGTCTACCAGCCCGGCAGCGACCGCCAATGCAGCATCCCCGGCATGGCCGAGACCATCCGCAAGGTGCTGTACCCGTCCGGCGCCTGAGCCGCGCCCCGCCCCGATCCGATCAACGACCAGGAGAAACCAGCATGACTCCCACCCCGGCCGCCCCGAGCGGCAGTGCGCCCCGCCGAGTCGGACGATCGGCCCATCTCGCCCGGCTGCTGGCGCTGGCCGGCCTGTGCGCCGTGCTGTCGCCCGAGGCGCTGGCCGCCACCGCGGGCTGCGCCTACCAGCGCATCGACGTCGACAAGTACGGCCACCAGGACCTGGTCAACCCGCCCAGCATCAGCTCGCGCAACGGCGCGCTCGAGACCGTGCTGGCGACGCGCTACACCGACCCGGCCACGACCCGCATCGCCGGCTGCCCGGTCACGCTGCGCACCTACAACGGCCAGCTGGTCGGCCCGACGCTGCGGGTCAAACCCGGCGACGTGATGGATATCCAGCTGCAGAACCAGCTGCCGCTGGAAACGCCGAACCAGGTCGCGGCGCAGTTCCAGCAGGAGGCGCAGAACGCCTTCCTGGCCACCCAGCCGGCCTCGTTCAACACCACCAACCTGCATACCCACGGCCTGCACGTCTCGCCGACCGGCAACAGCGACAACGTGCTGCTGGCCATCGCCCCGGGCAGCAGCTTCCCCTACGAGATCAAGCTGCCGGCCAACCACACCCGCGGCAGCTACTGGTACCACGCCCATACCCACGGTTCGACCTCGATCCAGGTCGGCAGCGGCATGGCCGGCGCGCTGATCGTCGAGGACGACGAGGCCAAGATCCCGGCCGCGCTGCGCGAGGCCAACAAGCGCGAGAAGGTGATGGTGTTCCAGACCATCCTGTACGACACCGACGGCCGGCTCGACGACATCACCGCGCTGTTCCCCTCGCCGAGCAAGGCGGCCCAGTGCCTGCAGCCGGCCAACCGCAAGACCTGGAACTGCTCGCTGCGCCGCGTGACCATCAACGGCCAGATCGTGCCGCGCATCCGCATGCGGCCGGGCGAGGTGCAGCGCTGGCGCATGATCGATACCGCCTTCCGCGAGTCGTTCAACATCGCGCTCGAAGGCCATGCGCTGCACGAGATCGCGCTCGACGGCATCTACCTCGGCCGCATCGATACCTGGCCGGCCGACACCACCACCGGCATCGAGCTGCAGCCGGGCTACCGCAGCGACGTGCTGGTCAAGGCCAGCGCCAAGCGCGGCACCTACAAGCTGCTCGACCTCGGCACCCCGCTGGGCCGCGCGATCTCCAACGTCGCCGAGCCGCGCAACGTGCTGGCCGAAGTGATCGTCGAGGGCGACCCGATCGACATGAAGCTGCCGACCCAGGCCGAGATGGCGCCGCTGGCGCCCTTCCCCGGCGTCGACCTGACCACCAGCGCCGACCAGGTGCAGCAGGTGGCGTTCAAGCTCGGCCAGGACGTGCAGGGCCAGAAGAACTATTTCCAGGTCAACTACCAGGCCTTCAGCCACACCCATGTGCGCCAGG
Source organism: Chitinimonas koreensis (assembly GCF_014353015.1). NCBI lineage: Bacteria > Pseudomonadati > Pseudomonadota > Betaproteobacteria > Neisseriales > Chitinibacteraceae > Chitinimonas > Chitinimonas koreensis. The sequence continues at coordinate 2,345,916 of NZ_CP060704.1, read as the reverse complement.
TGCAGCTCAACGACACCGACCTGTGGTCGGTCAGCACCGTCGGCGATCCGCCCGGCGTGCCGAACGGCATCCCGCCGGCGCCCCACGTGTTCCACATCCACGTCAACCCGTTCCAGGTCCAGCAGGCGCGGCCCGACGGCAAGAACGCGCTGGTGTGGAAGGACACCGTGCTGATCCCGGCCGGCAACGTGGTCGACCTCTACACGCGCTACCTCGACTACATCGGCAAGTTCGTCATGCACTGCCACATCCTCGACCACGAGGACCTGGGAATGATGGAAGTGGTCGAGGTGGTCGACGCGGCCAACGGCGTGACCACCGGCCATCACTGAACGGCATTCGGCGCCCCGCAGGAGCGGCTTCGGCAGCGGATGGCGATTCGGGACGTACGGCGATTCGCGGCCGAAGCCGCTCCCACGGAAGACCTGCGCCGAGGTCGAGGGAGGTCGGGCTTTACGCCCGGCGGCAATGGCGATCGGCGGCGCTGTCGGGCGTGAAGCCCGACCGACGGGAATGGTGGCGGCCATCTGATATTCACCGGCCCGGGTAACAGGCCGGGCCCGCAAAGGAGGACACATGGGACACGACGACAAGCAGGGCGGGAAGCCGGCGGCGGGATCGCGGCTGGACCGGGTCAGGCAGATCCTGGACCGGGCGGTGGCCGACACCGCCTACCGCGACGAGGAACGCTTCTGGCGGCTGCCGCTGGCGGCGCTGCTGGAGCACAGCCTCTACGGCGTGCGGCTGATCGCGCCGCCCAGGCCGGCCGGCGGCAGCTGCTGCCACAAGGCCGCGGCCGGCCCCGGCCGCGGCGACGAATCGGGCCTGGTGCGCGGCCTGCGCGGCCAGGCGCCGTTCGACGGCACGCGCTTCCCGCGCCTGCCCTGGGGCGGTCAGCCGGTGGCCGAGGCCGACATCCAGTTCATCGCCGGCTGGATCGACGACGGCTGCCCGGACGACCGCATGCTGGCCGACTATGCGCTGCCGCCCGAGGCCGGCGAGCCGGGCCCCGTCCAGATCGAGCAGCAGGAGACCACCGCGTCGCCCTCGGTGCAGGCCCAGGTGTTCGAGGTCTACGGCGGCGACGTCAATACCTGGCGCCAGGCCGGCGGCGGCCTCAAGCAGCGCATGAACATCGACTGCCTGAACCCGGCCCAGCTCGAGCGGCTGCGCTACGCCTTCCGCGAGATGTACGCGCTCAACAAGTGGCCCGAGGACGCGCGCAGCTACAACAACCTGGCGCTGATCCACCAGAACCACTGCCAGCACGGCTGGGAGCGCTTCCTCACCTGGCACCGCGTCTACCTGTACGAATTCGAGCTGGCGATGCAGGAGCACGCGCCCGAGGTGACCATGCCCTACTGGGACTGGACCATGGCGCACTACCACCCGGGCAAGCCCGAGACCGGCTGGATCATCCCGCGCGCGCTGCAGTGCTTCCTGACCGAGGACTCGCTGCCGGTGCTGGCCCGCCACGGCATCCCGGTCGCCGGGCTCGCGCCCCTGGTCGGCCTGCACTACGCCAGCCAGCAGCGCTTCTTCAATGCGGTCGGCCAGGCGATCGGCGCGCGCTACACCGTGGGCGAATACCGCGAGCGCTTCATCGACGCGCTGCTCGACGCCAACCCGCTGTGGTACCCGCTGCGCTACCCGGCCGAGTTCGGCAGCGGGACGATGAACACCGTCATCCATTACCACTACCCGACCGCCGACGACATGCGGCAGATCTTGTCGCTGCGCACCTTCCGCGACTTCGGCGGCGGCGGCGACTACAACGACGCGTTCGGCTTCCTCGACCAGAACCCGCACAACACCATGCACATCTGGACCGGCGGCATGAACCCGCAGTACGGCGCCCAGCCGGCCGTGCCGGACGACCGCAACAAGGGCGTGCAGGTGGCCGGCCGGCGCTTCCACAAGCGCAGCGACCTGTACAGCCAGCCGCAGTTCGGCGACATGTTCAGCAACCTGACCGCCTCCTACGACCCGGTGTTCTGGCCGATCCACGCCAATATCGACCGCACCTGGTGGGAATGGCAGCAGGACCACCCGGACGCCGCCCCGGCCGATCTCGACGCGGTGCTGACGCCGTGGAGCTACACCGCGCGCGACACGCTCGACGCCAGCCGCTTCGGCTACGAATACGTGCGCGGCTCCTACCTGGTGCCGGTCGGCCTCGCCTCGGCGGTCGGCCGCTTCGTCTCGCAGCCGATCGCGGTGGCCGAGCCGGTGCGCGCGGCCTTCGGCCAGGCCGAGGTGCGGCTGCACCGGGTGCCGCAGCTGCCGCGCTCCTGCTTCGTGCGGGTGTTCCTCAACCTGCCGGACGCCAACGCCGAGACGCCGCTCGACCATCCCAACTACGCCGGCTACCTCGCCATCTTCGGCCACGGCCCGTGCTACGGCGGCCCCGGCCATTGCGACATCCCGGCCGCCCGCAAGGAATACGACCTGCGCCCGCGCAGCCACAACACGCCGCGCAACCACCGCGTCGACGTCAGCGCCGCGGCGCGGCGGCTGCTCGACGGCGGCGCCGAGTCGCTGCAGATCACCCTGGTGGTGATCGGCGCCGACTACCGCGAGGAGAAGGAACTGCTGCGGCTCGAAGGCGTATCGCTGGCCTTCCTGGACTGAACCGGACACCGGACGAGGAAAGAACATGCACAACGACACCCCGCCTACTACCGCATCCACCCCGGCATCGGCATCGCCCGGCTGGGCGACAGCCCCGACGCCTTCTGCATCTCGCCCGAAAAGCCGGCCGCGCTGCCGCTCGACTGCGACGAGATGGGCAACCCGCTGCTGTCGCCCGACGGCATGAGCGAACGCACCGTCACCCAGTTCAAGGACCCGCAGGGCCGCATCAAGCGCCAGGCCGCGCGCTTCCACCTCTACGTCTACGACGAGGCGAGCCCCGAGGGCCGGCCGCTGAAGATCGGCGACCGGGTCAAGGGCGGCGGCAACGAGGGCACCCTGGTCGACATCCAGTGGCGCGTCTACCTGGCCAACAAGAAATCGGTCTGGTACGAGTTCAACAGCCTGCAGGGCGAACACGGCTACCAGGAGAACGACCCCAACCAGCCGCGCCGCAACGCCGACATCACCGACGCCGGCGCGCGCCAGCGGCTGATCATCGACCCCGGCGCGCAGATCGTGAACGCCACCACCCGGCGCCGGGCCCGCTTCGACCGCGAGCGGCCCGACCAGTACGCGCCGACCTTCCCGCCGCCGCTGCAGCCGCGCTCGATCGACACGCTGGGCGAGCTGCGCACCGACGGCGAGGGCCGGCTGCTGGTGCTCGGCGGCCACGGCCACTCGGGCAGCTTCAAGACCGGCTTCGGCCAGCCGCGCATCGACACCTACGCCAACAACGACGGCTGGTTCGACGACACCTCGGACGGCCCGGTGATGGCTCGGCTGGTGATGTACTGCGAGAACGTCGGCCGGCTGCGCTACGTCGACGTCGAGGGCCCGGCCTGGGTGATCGTCGGCTACCCGGCCTACGTGCCCCAGGTCCTCGACATGATCACCATGGACGACGTGGTCTACGACATGGGCATCCGCCAGTTCGCCACCCGTACCGACCTCTACGGCCAGCCCGGCGGCTACGACCGGCCGGTGCAGATCCCGCCGACGACGTGGCCGCGCTGGCGCACTGGCAGGCCGGCAAGCGCGAGTGGAACCGCGACTACTACCCGTGGTTCTACCGCGACGTCTGGCCGATCCTGTTCCGCGCCGACGAGATGACCCACCTGAACAATGTGCTGGAGCAGTCGAACTACCCGCACAACCAGACGCCGCGCGGCAATTTCGACCCCGACAAGCTGTCGCAGCCGCCGCGGGTGAACCAGCGCGCGGTCGACCGCGACCAGGCCGCGGCGGTGGAGCGCAATGCCGCGGGCGACCTGCTGCTCGACGCGCTCGAGCCGGCGCTGACCCGGCTGGAGCGCGGCGGCCACTCGCTGGTCGACGTGCTCGACAAGCCGCTGCCCGGCGCCAAGGGCAGCGCCGCCGAGGTGATCAGGGCGGCCGCCGCCCGCTTCGGCGCCGCGGTCTGCCCGCCCGAGGCCGGCGCCGGCGAATCGCCGGCCACCTACCTGGCGCGCTGGAAGGCCGCCTATGCCGCCTCCTGCCAGCCCGAATCGGCCGGCGACCACTACCAGGCCGCGCGCGACGTCTTCGACAAGGTGATCGCCAAGCTGCTGGCCAAGCTCAAGGCCGCCGCCGAACCGGTGCCGGCGCCGCGGCTGCTGGCGCGGCGCCGCGGCAGCGAGATCGCGCCCGACGGCACGCCCGAGGACCAGAGCATCGAGGACGCCGTCGAGCGCGTGCTGAAGGAATACTTCACCGGCAAGCTGCTGGCCGCGCGCTTCGCCAAGATCGTCGCCGACCGCAGCCACGATCCGTTCGGGCCGAACCGCACCTTCCTGTTCGACCTGCTGCGCCAGCCGGGCGAGGAGAACGAGTTCCGCCTCGACGCGCGGCCCAACAGCCGGGTCTACAACCTGCCGCTGATGCCGCTCCTGGCCGGCGACAACCCGATCAACAACCTGACGCCGTCCAAATTCCTGCGCCTGACCGACTACCAGCTGTTCATCCTGCGGCAGTGGGCGCACGGCAAGTTCTACAACGAGGTCGAGCGCGGTTGGGTGCCCAAGGACAGCGTCGACCCGTGGCAGCCCTACCAGGGCTGGCAAAACAAGACCGGCCAGGAACTCGACCAGGGCGTGCTCAGCAATCTGCTCGGCGGCGCCTTCTGCCCCGGCGGCGAAGTCGGCTGGATCATGCGCAATCCGTCGATCTACCTGAAGCCCTACCGGATCAAGGCCGATCCGGGCTTCTGCAACTTCCAGCAGACCGCCGCCGAGGCCAACCAGCGCCAGTTGCCCGAGGACAGCTACCTGTCGGTCGGCAGCTCGGACCTGAGCCAGGACAGCGACTACGCCACCGGCCTGCAGCCCGGCGACCTGACCAAGTCGATGGCGCTGCCGTGGCAGGCCGACTTCAACGAGTGCACCACCCAGCTGATCGATGTCACCTACCCGCTGTGGAACAGCATCGACCCGGCGGCGCAGGACGACGTGCGCATGAAGCTCGGCCAGCAGAGCTGGGAGACGCTGTGGTGGCCGGCGCACCGGCCGCTGCAGACCTACGAGGTGATGGGCTTCAGCGCCAGCGGCTCGCCCAACTACCAGTTCATCGAATGGGCGCGCGGCGTGCCGCAGACGCTGGCCGGCGACCTGAAGATGGTCACCGAGTGGTCGCGGCTCGGCTTCGTGGTGCGCAACCCTTACCTGCCGGCCGACCAACTCGACCAGCCCTCCCCCGACCTCAAGTACATCAGCGTAGAACGCAACGGAAAGGAAGCCCCATGAGCCACCACGACCGCAATCCCTTCGTCGGCAGCTGGACCTACCGCAGCCTGCTCAACGACCCCGACGGCAGCAAGGCCTTCAACGACCTCGAGTTCGGCGAGGGCACCATCGTGATCGAGGACGGCCCACCCGAGCTCCTGACCGGCACCATCGGCGGCCCCGGCTGGTCGCTGGCGCTGCACGGCTCGCGCGGCTACGGCTCGCCGGCCCAGGTGCGCTTCCAGGGCAAGGGCCTGGTCGGCGGCGCCGAGTGGATCTACGACTACATCGGCTGGCTGGTGCCGGTATGGCCCAACAGCACCGCCACGCTGCAGCGCCCGGCCATCGTCGGCTCGGTGGTGCGCACCATCCCGCACCCGGCCTCGGGCGGCGGCGTGTCGCCGGCCGGCGTGGTGGCGTCGTTCTACGCCGTGAAGGTGGACTGAACGGCCTGCACGCCCCGTAGGAGCGGTCTGTAGGCGTGGCTTCAGCCGCGAATCGGCTGTTCGTATCCACGCCGACCATTCGCGGCTGAAGCCGCTCCTACGGGCATCCGCAGACGTAGGTCGGGCTTTGCGCCCGACAGCGCCATCGGCCTGAATCGCCGTCGATCAAGAAAGTCGCCGTCGATCAAGCTCGCAGTCGGGCATGAAGCCCGACCTACCGACCGGCAGCCCGAACCTCCTGTGCCCGCTCGAATCCCATCATCCATGCCCAAGCTCGATTGCGACGTCCTGATCCTCGGCGCCGGCCCGGCCGGCTGCGCCACTGCGCTGTCGCTGCGCGCCCATGCGCCGGCGCTGCGGGTCGTGCTGCTCGGCGGCGGCATGGTGCCGCAGGCGGTCGGCGAAGTGCTGCCGGCGCTGGCGCGGCCGCTGCTCGGCCATCTCGGCCTGTGGCCCGACTTCGTCAACGCCGCCTTCCTGCCGGCCCATGCCTCGGCCGCGGCCTGGGGCCGGCGCGAGGTGGTCGAGAACCATTTCATCCACTCGGCGCGCGGCCACGGCTGGCACCTGGATCGCGCGCGCTTCGACGCGCTGCTGCAGGCACGCACCGCCGCCGCCGGCGGCGAGCTGCTGGCCGGCCAGCGGCTGCGCGCCATCGAGCGTGCGCCGGGCGGCTGGCTGGCGACGCTGGACGACGACACGCGCATCGCGGCGCGCTTCGTGGTCGACGCCAGCGGCCGCCAGGCGGTGCTGGCGCGCCTGCTCGGCCTCGAGCGGCAGCGTGCCGACAAACTGGCGGCGTACATCGCCTACCTGCCCAACGGCCGCGACGGCGATCCGCGCACGCTGATCGAGGCGCGGCCCGACGGCTGGTGGTATACCGCGCCGCTGCCGGGCGGCCGGCGCGTGGTCGGTTATCAGACCGACGCCGACCTGGGCCGCCAGGCCGGCTTGCAGAAGGTGGAGAACTGGCTCGACGCGCTGGCCGCCACCGACTGGATCGGCCCGGCCATGGGCAAGGATGCCGGCGCCGGCTGGCTGGCCCCGCCGGCCGGCATCTGGGTGCGCCCGGCCGGCACGGCGCGTGCCGCGCAGGTATGCGGCGACGACTGGCTGGCGGTCGGCGACGCCGCGATCAGCTTCGACCCGCTGTCGTCGCAGGGCATCTCCAAGGCGCTGCGCGGCGGCATCTTCGCCGCCTACGCGATCGCCGACCGGCTGCTGCGCAACGACGGCCAGGGTCTGCAGCGTTACCGTACCGTGCTCGAAGTCGAATTCGCCGACTACCAGGCCGCCTACGCCGACTACTACGGCCGCGAGCGGCGCTGGCCCGATGCGCCGTTCTGGCGGCGGCGGCTGGGGCCGCAGGCCAGGGCGGCCGCCTCGTAGCCTGGCGGAGCGTTGCATGTCCCCGCCTGCCATTCGCGGCTGAAGCCGCTCCTACACACTATTCCGGCATGAGTGCTGGCTCGACGAAGCGCGAACGAGCGCAGCGAGGCTCCCTCTGGACCACCCCACGAAGTCCTCGACTTCGCGGGGAGCCCGGTGGCGGCGTGGGCGGGAGGAGTCGGAATGGATCAGGGGGCGACCACCGTTCCAGCCCTCGCCAAATGCAAGCGCCCGGCTATGCCGGGCGCCCGATCGATCCATCGAGCTTACTCGGACCGTCCCTCGGAGCGAGCGATGAATTGCCCCAGTTGCTGCATGGTCGCGTCCAAGGTGCCGACCGCCTGCGCGATCGCGTCGGTCGAGCTGCTGGCGGCCGACATGTCGGCGCGCAGTTCGGCGATGTCGGTCGCGATCGCCTGGAACTGGCCGGCCTGGCGTTCCTCGTGCTTGGCCACCGCGCCGATCAGGCCGGCGACGCGGCCGGCGCCGGCGATGATCTCGTCCAGCTTGGTGCCGGCCTCGGCCGCGCTGGCGTTGATCTCGCGCATGCGCTCGGTGCCGTCGCGCATCGCGTCCATCGCCTCGCCGGTGCCGGTCAGGATGGCGCCGATCTTCTCCTCGATCTCGCGGGTGGCGCTGGCGGTGCGTTCGGCCAGCTTGCGCACTTCGTCCGCCACCACCGCGAAGCCGCGGCCCTGCTCGCCGGCGCGCGCCGCTTCGATCGCGGCGTTCAGCGCCAGCAGGTTGGTCTGGTCGGCGATCTCGCGGATCGCCTGCACGATGCCGCCGATCTCGTCGCTGCGGCGGCCGAGCTCCTCGATGCGCTGGGCCGAGCGGGCCACCACCGCCGAGGCCTTCTCCAGATTGGTCAGCGTCAAGCCCATCGCCTTACCGCTCTCCTGCGCCAGCCGGCCGGCCTCGACCGCCTCGCGCGCGGCCTGGCCCGACTGCTCGGCGCTCTGCTGCGTCACCGCGGCGATCTCGTCGATGGTGCGGCCCATCGTGTCGGTCTCGCGCACCTGGTGGCGCATGGTCTGGCTGATCGAAGCGGTGCGCTCGCTGATCTGGGCGGTCTCGGTCGAGGCCGTGCCGATCGCCGAGGTCACCTGGCCCAGCATCTGCTGCATCGCCGCGCTGCCCTGCTCGGCCTGGCGCCGCGCCTGCTCGGTCTTGGAGAAGCTCTTGTCCTTGCCGATCTCGAACACCAGCGCCAGGAAGAAGATCACGATGGTCAGGCCCATCAGCGAGCGGAACTGCAGCTGCGGGTGCAGCTCGGGCCCGAGCGGGCTCGGCGGCAGGCTCCAGCCGTGCTTGTTGGCCAGGAAGAACAGCACGATGGCGATCAGCGAGCAGGCGCTCCAGAACATGGAGCTGACGCGGCCGCCGATGAACATCGCGGTCAGCGGGATCAGCAGGAACCACGGCGCCGACGACGATTCGATGCCGCCGTTGACGTAGCACATCCAGGTCACCATGCCGAAGCACACCGCGATCGCGTATTCGCGCGTCAGCAGCAACAGGCCGCTCAGCTTCATCACGAAGGCCGCCGACAGCATCAGGACGCCGGAGATCAGGATGCCCCAGCCCATCGCGCCATGGCCCAGCTTGAAGTAGTTGATCGCGAAGATCGGCACGAAGATGGCCGCCAACAGCGTGGCGCCCGCGATATTGCGGGCGCGGCTCAGATCGATCGGGTTCTGGCGCAGCGCATCGGGAATGAACCAGTCGATGACGTTGCCAAGGGTCTGCGCAAAGGACATGGGGGCTGTCTCCGTTTAGTTGCCGCCTGTCGCGGTCTACTTGGCAGTGTATAGCAAGCGCTCGAATCGACCGGCAAAAAAACAGCCCGGTCGGGCGACCGGGCTTGGAATAGGTACAAAGGAGAATAAAGGAGAAACGTATCGAAGCGGTCAGAACAACATTCGACATTTATTATTTTCTTATATAGTCGAGTAAAAAGTCAAATCCACCGCCGCAGGCACCGCGGCGGTGCCTTGCGCGGCAGTTCGCCGGAACGGGGTGGAAGCGTGCCCGGAGCCCGTATAATCGGGCCTTTCCGCCCGAACAAGACGTCCGCGCCATGCAAGAAGCACTGCCCGCCCTGCCCGATCCGCGCCGCTACGCCGCCGCCCCGACCCACCCGCTGCATGCACTGGCGCAGACGCTGCTCGGCGAGCGCGACCTCGGCCGCATGGTGGCCGCCGAAGCCGCGCTCGATGCCGAACTCGACCGCCTGCTGGCCGGCGACCTCGACGCCGAACTGGCCGCCGCCCAGGCCAATGCGCCCTCGGCTGCCGTGCAGGCGCTGCTGATCGAGCGCCTGCGCATCCGCGTCGCCCGGCCGGCCGCCGGCGCCGCCCGCCATGCCGTGCTGTTCGCCCTGCCCATCGTGCTGGTGGCCGGCGTGCGCGGCCAGCACACGCTGCCGGCCCGGCTGCCCGACGTCGGCGCGGTCAAGCAGCTGCTGGTCGAGCACGGCGTCTTCGCCCCCGGCGCCGACGTCCACCTGTCCGCCCAGCTGATCGACCGCGAGCAGTTGCTTGCGATCCCGGCCAGCCGCCTGGCGCGCTGGCGCGACACGCTGCAATACGCCGGCCGCCTGCCGCACGATTTCGAAGAGCGCCCGATCGAGGTCAACGGCGACGGCGTGTTCCTGCGCTACCTGGTCGGCACCGCGATGCAGGACGGCGAAGCCCAGCCGGCCGTGCGCCTGAACGCGCCGCCGGCGCAGTGGGCGATGGCGCTGACCAAGCTCTTGGGCGAGCAGCTCAAGCACGACGCGCTGACGCTGTTCCCGCTGCCGCGCGCGCCGCAGGCCTGGCTGGCCGCGCTCGACGACGGCCGGGTGGCGCAGCAGGAGATCCGCTTCCAGGTGTTCGCCAGCAATACCCTGCGCCAGCTGCGCGAACGCGGCGAGACGCCGGTCGCGGTGCTGTCGAGCCACGAGGGCGGCGAGCTGCGCGTCACGCTCGGCGCCGAGCGCAACGGCGAGGAATGGGCCGGCTTCATCTGGCCGCTCGGCCCGCTCGATCGCGTCGAGGTGCTGCAGCAGATGATGGTGGGCCTCCTGCGCGAGTGCCATCACGACGCCTTCCGCGTGCTGGAAGAAGTACTGCCCGCGATCAAGGACGACCTCCCCTACTTCCCCCTGCCGTCCGAGCTGCCGGCCCGGCCGGCCCTGCATTGAGGGTTCGCCATGAGCTATTTCAAGCACCACGTGTTCTTCTGCACCAACCAGCGTCCCAACGGCGAATCGTGCTGCAACGATTTCGGCGCCAGCGAGATGCACAAGTACGCCAAGGACCGGGTCAAGGAACTGGGCCTGGCCGGCCAGGGCAAGGTGCGCACCAACAAGGCCGGCTGCCTCGACCGCTGCGCCGAGGGGCCGGTGATGGTGATCTATCCCGACAACGTCTGGTACCAGTATGTCGACCGCGAGGACGTCGAGGAGATCATCCAGGAGCACCTGATGCACGGCCGCACGGTCGAGCGGCTGAAGATCTGACGCCGTTCGCCTCGCCGCCCGCTCCAGGCCGGCGCGCACGGCGCCGGCATTCCACGCCTGGCCGCCATGGCCGCCCCCGGATCCGCCCATGAAATCACCGCAATTCGAACAGCGCTTCATCGCCGGCCCGGCCGGCCGGCTCGACACCCTGGTCCTCGGCAGCGCGCTCGACGGCTCGCCGCGCGGCATCGCGCTGGTCGCCCATCCGAATCCGCTGCAGGGCGGCACCAACACCAACAAGATCGTCCACACGCTGGCCAAGGTGCTGTCGCGCCGCGGCTACGTCGCCTACTGCCCCAATCTGCGCGGCGTCGGCCAGAGCGAAGGCGAGCACGACAACGGCCAGGCCGAGGTCGACGACATGGCCGCCGTGCTGACCCAGGCCCAGGCCGACCACCCCGGCCTGCCGCTGGTGCTGGCCGGCTTCTCGTTCGGCACCTTCGTCCAGTCCCAGCTCGCGGCCCGGCTCGGCGAAGCCGCGGTCGAGCGGCTGATCCTGGTCGGCCCGGCCACGGCCAAATGGGACTTCCCGGCCGTACCGGCCAGCACGCTGGTCGTGCACGGCGAGCAGGACGAGGTCGCGCCGCTGGCCGCGGTGTTCGACTGGGCGCGACCCTTGAACCTGCCGGTGGTGGTGGTGCCCGGCGCCGGCCATTTCTTCCACGGCAAGCTCACGCTGCTGGCCGACGTCGTCAACCGCTGGTTCGGCGCGGCGACCGGACAGGCCGGCGGCGCAGCGGCGGGCCACTGAACCGGCCGCCGCCGGCCGCAATCGAACGACGATGGACCTTCGCGCCGCGCCCTTCCCGATCGCCCTGCTGCTGGCCGGCCATGTACTGGCGCTGCTCGTCCTGGCCTGGCGCGCGCGGCAGGTGTGCTGGAGCTTGCTGCCGCAGGTCCGGCTGACCGGCTGGCTCGGCGCCACCACCCTGATCGCGGTGCTGTGGCAGTGGTCGGCCGGCATCAAGCCCGGCCTGAGCTTCCACCTGCTCGGCGCCTCGGCGCTGACCCTGATCGCCGGCCGCGACAAGGCGCTGATCGGCCTCGCCGCGGTGGTGCTGGCCACCTGCGCCAACGGCCATGCCGACTTCCTGGCGGCCGGTCTCGACTGGCTCAGCGGCCCGCTGCCGGCCGTGCTGTGCGCCGACATGGCGCTGCGGCTGAGCCGCCGCTACCTGCCCGCCAACTACTTCGCCTATTTCTTCGCCAACGGCTTCTTCGGCGCGGCGCTGAGCTTCGCGCTGGCGGCCTGCTGCAAGCTGCTGCTGCACGCGCTGGCCGGCAGCTACACGGCCGCCTACCTGGCCGAGGAGGCCCTGCCCTACTACCTGCTGTTCTCCTGGTCCGAGGCCTTCACCACCGGCCTGGTGATGGCGGCGCTGGTGATCTACCGGCCGCAGTGGGTCGAGAGCTTCGACGACCGGCGTTATCTCGAGGGCCGCTGAGCAGCGGGCGAATCGGCAACTGGGTTTCAGGATGACGATGCGCCCTGCGACGGTCGCTACCGGGCCAGTCCCGTGCCGCGAATGCATGCTGCATGTAGCGCGCCGTATCCGTAGGCGGCCCCCGCCCATGCGCGGAGAACGTGTTGCAGGAGCGGCTTCAGCCGCGAATGGCTGTGCCCAACGGCCGACCATTCGCGGCTGAAGCCGCTCCTGCAAAACCATGCCGACAACAATAAACGGGCCGCAATCGCGGCCCGTTCGCTTGCTGCATCGCCCGCCGGTCAGAACGTCCGGCCGCGCGTCACCGTCTCGTCGACGATGCGCCAGTCCTTGCCGACCCGGCGGAAGTTCAGCGTCTTGTCGACCTCGTCGGCATAGTCCTCCGAACCGTAGCGCTGGTGCAGCCGCACCTCGGCCCGGTCCTGCTCCAGCCTGACCACCTCGACCTGCTCCAGCGTCACCTTGAGCGCGCCGGACTTCTCCAGCCGCTGCTTGCGCAGCGCTTCCCACTGCTCGCGCGTCAAACCCTTGGCCGGCTTGAAGTCGTCGGCGTAGAAGCCCAGGTAGCCGGCGAAGTCCTTGCGGTTCCAGGCGGCCGCCCAGCGGCTCACCAGGTCGACCAGCACGGCGCGGTCGCCGTCGAGCTTGGGCTTGACCGGCTCGGCCGGCGGCACCTCGACGTGCTTCGGCGCCATCGCGGCCGCCGCCAGCGGATCGCGCACCGGCAGGCTCTGCTTGTCGAGCACCGGCGCGGGCGGCAGTTCGGTGCTGCAATTCATCAGGCCGTCGTCCTCGGCCACGCCGCCCTGCTCCTCGTCGATGGCGTCGACCACCGGCCGCAGCTGCAGCGCCGGCAACAGACGGCTCGACGACGCCAGCACGCGGATCTTGGCCAGCTCGAGGTCGCGCTCGGCCGAGGCGAGCGCCCGGCGCGCCTCGAACAGTTCGTTCTCGGTGTCCAGGAGGTCCAGCAGCGAGCGCTGGCCGATGTCGAACTGCTGGCGGTAGGCGTCGCGCGCCTTGGCCGTAGACAGCTCGTGCTGGCTCAGGAGGCGGATCTGCTCGCGGATGCGGTTGTTGTCGTTCCAGGCGATCTGGGCCAGCTGGCGGATGTCGCGGCAGGCCTTGTCGCGCAGGTCCTGGGCGGCGTTCACCTGTTCCGAGTACTGGCGGATGCGCGCACTGTCGGCGCCGCCGCGGAACAGGTTGTAGTTGAGCACCAGCTGGACCGAGCCGTCCTTGTACTCGCCGCGCAGGCCGTCGCGGTTCTTCTCGTAGGACTGCACCGCGCGCAGCTCGACCGAAGGCAGCCGCGCCGCCTTGCGCACGTCGACGTCGGCGCGGTTGGCGCGGATGGTGGACACCGCGGCGAGGAAGGCCGGGCTGTGGCGGATGGTGTCGGCGAGGAAGCCCTCGCGCGCCGGCAACTGGCCGTCGAGCGCCGGCGGCTCGGCCAGGCTGGCGGCCGGCGGCTCGCCGATCAGGCGCTGGTAGCGGGCCGAGACGTCGTGCAGATTGCTGACCTCGGTCAGCCAGTTCGATTCGGCCAGCGCCAGCCGGCCGGCGGCCTGCTCGAGGTCGACCTTGCGGCCGACGCCGGCGCCGACGCGCTGGGCGAGCTGGCCGTGGATTTCGGAGTGGGTGGCGTAGTTCTGCCGCGCCAGCTCGACCAGCTCGCGGTAGCGCAGCACGTCGAGGTAGGCGCGCGCCGCTTCGAGCGCGACGTCGTCGCTGGTGCTCAGGAGTTCGTAGTAGCGTGCCTGGCGCGCGTGGCCCAGGCGGCGCACGTCGCTGCTGGTGGCGAAGCCGTCGAACAGCATCTGGCGCAGCTGGATGCTGGCGGTGTCGTTGGCGTAGCTGTGCGAGCGGGTGATCGGGCTCTCGCTGCGCTGACGGCCGCTGGCCGCTTCGAGATCGACCCGCGGCAGCCAGTTGCCCTGGGCAGCGCGGCGCTCTTCATTGCTGGTCTGCAGATTGTGATAACGGAAGCGCACTTCCGGGTTCTGCATGATGGCCTGTTCGACCGCCGCCTTGAGCGTAGTCGGCGATTCGGCCGCCCAGGCCTGGGATGCACCGACCAGGCCGGCCAGCAGCATCCATCCGTATTTCTTTTTCATCTGCTTACATCCCCTTGCAGTATGGCCCTGTAAGGTATTCTTAGAAGCGCAGGTCGCATTCGACAGATAAATATTCGCCTGCTCGGTTCCAGCTATTTGTCATTGATTTTGTGCCGAGGCCGCGATTATAGCCAGGCGCCAATCAAAATCGTCTATGAATCAAAGAGTTCTAATTAAGCCTGTACTGATCTTGCTTGTGGATTAATCGAACCCGACCTTCGTTCCATCCCGCACCAGTGCAAACCCGTCCCGATCTCCATTCGAATGAAATAACAAAGACTTGCTTGCGCTGGCCGGCAATGTGCAACGGCTGGCTGATGCTTTGCCTGCTTATGGCATTGGCATATACCGCACCCAACTACGACAGGTTACTGAAGACGCTTAACCAGCGCTGGGGCGCCACGCCGGTCGCCCGTTTCCAGGGCTGGCGCGACCTGATCCGCGACGGCGCGGCAGGCAGCGACGCCGATCGCCTCAAGCGCGTGAACGATTTCTTCAATCGCCAGCTCACCTTCGGCGACGATCCGGTGATCTGGAACCAGCCCGATTACTGGGCCACCCCGCTCGAGACCATCGGCCGCGGCGCCGGCGACTGCGAGGACTTCACCATCGCCAAGTACTTCACCCTGAAGTTCCTCGGCGTGACGCCCGAAAAGCTGCGGCTCACCTACGTCAAGGCCAAGATCGGCGGCGCCGACAGCAGCGTGTCGCAGGCCCACATGGTGCTGGCCTACTACGCCCAGCCCGACGCCGAGCCGCTGGTATTGGACAACCTGATCGGCGATATCCGGCCGGCCTCGCGCCGGCCCGACCTGCAGCCGGTGTTCAGTTTCAACAGCGACGGCATCTGGGTGCCCGGCGGCGCCCAGCCCAATTCCTCGGTCGACCGGCTGTCGCGCTGGAAGGACCTGATCGCGCGCATGCGCGACGAAGGCTTCGAACTGTAGGCGCGCGCCGTCGCGGCCTCGCGCGGCGGCGCAAGCGTGAAAAGTAACCGCATGCCCGCGCGGCCTGCACGGCACCATCCGAAGATTTGGCAACACAAGGAGAACCGATCATGTCCCTGCTCCGACAGCTCTGGCTGATCGTACTGCTGTCGACCCTGCTCGCCTTCGTCGGCGGCTTCGTGGTCAACCTGACCACGGCGCGGCAGTACCTCGAGCAGCAACTGATGGCGCAGAGCGCCGACAACGCGGCCTCGCTGGCGCTCTCGATGTCGCAGCAGAGCAAGGACCCGGCCACGGTCGAGCTGATGGTCAGCGCGCTGTTCGATTCGGGCCACTTCCGGGTGATCCGCTACCTCGACGTCCACGGCAAGGTGGCGGTCGAGCGGATCAACGATTCGCGGCCCGAACGGGTGCCCGACTGGTTCATGAAGCTGGTGCCGCTGCGCGTCGAGCGCGGTACCGGCATGGTGTCGAACGGCTGGAGCCAGGCCGGCCGGGTCGAGGTGGTGGCGCACGAGCGCTTCGCCTATCAATCGCTGTGGGACGGCGCGCTGACCTTCCTGGCGGTGATGGCGCTGACCGGCCTGCTGTCCGGCATCGCGGTGACCGCGCTGATCCGCTGGGTGCGCCAGCCGCTGCGCGAGCTGGTACGGCAGGCCGAAGCGATCGGCGAACGCCATTTCATCACCATCCGCGAGCCGAACGTGACCGAGCTGCGCCTGGTGGTGCGCACCATGAACGCGATGGTCGACCGGGTGAAGTCGATGTTCGCCGAGCAGGCCGCCCGCATCGACGAGCTGCGCGCCTCGGCCAACCGCGACGGCCTGACCGGGCTGCCGAACCGCGACAACTTCCTCGGCCGGCTGCGCCAGGCGCTCACCGACGAGAATGCTGCGCCGAACGGCTCGGTGCTGCTGGTGCGGCTGCACGACCTGGCCGGCATCAATCGCAGCCGCGGCCGCGCCGGCACCGACGAATACCTGCGCGGCGTCGGCGCCGCCCTGGCTCGCTGCAGCGCGAGCCAGGGCGACAGCCTGCTGGCCCGCCTGAACGGCGCCGATTTCGTGCTGCTGCTGCCCGGCGCCAGCCGCGAGGAAACCGAGGCGATCGGCCGGGCCTGCCTGCAGGCGCTCGGCGAGCTCGGCGTGGCGGCCGACCAGCAGCACGGCACCGCCGCCCACGCCGGCGCCGCCTTCTACCGCGCCGGCATGGGCGAAGGCAGCCTCCTGTCGGCCGCCGACCAGGCGCTGGCGCGCGCCGAGGCCGACAGCGGCAACGCGCTGGCGCTGGCCGAGCAGGAAGGCGCCGCGGCCGACACCGTGGCGGCCTGGCGCGAGGAGCTCGAGCAGGCGCTGGCCGGCCGCGCCTTCGAGATGGCCAGCTTCCCGGTGCTCGACCAGGACAGCGCCCTGCTCCACCATGAGGTGCTGCTGCGGCTGCGCCGGCCCGACGGCGAGCTGGTCACCGCGGGCAAGTTCATGCCGATGGCGGCGCGCTTCGGCCTGCTGGCCCAGCTCGACCTGATCGCGGTCGAGCTGGCTGCCGAGCGGCTGCAGCGCGAGACCGGCGAGATCGCGGTCAACCTGTCGGCGGCCTCGATCGCCGACGCCGGCTTCATCGCCTCGATGCGCTCACTGCTCGAGCGCTACCGCGCGGTGGCCGGCCGGCTGTGGTTCGAGGTCAACGAATACGGCCTGGGCGGCGACTACGAGAAGCTGGCCGAGTTCGCCTCGGCTGCACGCGGCTTCGGCTGCAAGATCGGCATCGAGCACTTCGGCCGCCAGTTCGGCCGCATCCCGGCGTTATACGACCTGCGGCTCGACTACCTGAAGATCGACGGCAGCTTCATCCGCGACATCGACAGCCAGCCGGGCAACCAGCAACTGGTCAAGGCCATCATCGGCGTCTCCGGCGGCGCCGGCCTGCGCGTGCTGGCCGAGGCGGTGCATGGCGAGGCCGAATGGCAGTGCCTGAAGCAGCTCGGCGTGCATGGCATCACCGGGCCGTTGGCCACTCAGCTCTATCGAGCCTGAGTCGAGCCTGATGTAATCGGCTTCTGTGCTGTATTGAAGTTCGGTGCGGGCGCCCGGCAAAGCCGGGCGCTTTGTCATTCGTGACGACTCGACCATTTGGCTCGACCTTGATTCATTCCTACTCCCCCCGCCCTCGCCGCCGCGAGGGAGCCTCGCTCCGCTCGTGCCTAGCTACTTCGACCTTTCGCTCTTCGACTCTCGGCGTTTGGCGTTTGGCGTTGAGGATCCGATGAGCAAGCCATATGTAGGCCGGAATTCATTCCGACAGCGATGCAATTCAGGGCACAGCCGAATACCCAAATGTCCAACCCTCATCCAGCCCTCCGGGCCACCTTCTCCCGCGTGCGGGAGAAGGATCGCGTGCGATTCGGCGCTTAGGAACTTGAAGGGATAAACCCCCCATGTAAAAGCCTGATTCCCCTCCGCAATCCAAAACAAAACAGCCGCACGATGCAGATCGTGCGGCTGTTTCGCTTGCTGCGCCGGGACAGCGCGCCGGTTCGGACATCAGTCGGTCGACAGTTTCCCCTTCTTGATCAGGTCGTCGATGATCGCGGCATTGCTCAACGTGCCGTTGCCGGTCAGGTCGACGTTGTCGAGGATGATCTGCTGGTTCTCGGCCGACGCGTTGTAGCCGCTGGTGAAGCCGCCCGAGCTGCTGACATGGATCACGGTGTTGTTGCCGACGTGTTCCACCTGCAGGTAGTTGGCCAGGTTGCCGATGCCGCTGGCGTGGTTCTCGCCCTGCAGCAGGTCGCGCAGATCGAGGACGTCGCTCTTGGCCGTGCTGTCGAAGTCGGTGATGTGGTCGATCGCCGGGTTGCCGGCGGTGCCCGCATCGCTGAGCGTCCACTTGAAGGTATCGCCGCCCAGGCCGCCGGTCAGCATGTCGTGGCCCGCACCGCCGTCGATCAGGTCGGCACCGCCGCCGCCCGACAGCGTGTCGTTGCCGGCCAGGCCATGCAGCGCATCGCGGCCGTCGCTGCCGGTGATCTGGTCGCCTTGGACCGTCCCGGACACCTCCTCGCCGGTGCGGATCAGGTACTGGCCGTTGGTGCTGCTCTCGACGATGTCCTGCAGCGAGGTCAGCGTCGGCGTGGTACCCGAACCGAACAGGCCGAGGTCGTCGAGTGACAGGGTGTGGTAGGCGCTGTCGGCGCTGCCGGTCGGCTTGAATTCGACCAGCAGCCGCGCATTGCCGCCCTGCTCCCAGTACAGCAGCTCGACCGGCGACAGGCCCTCGCCGATCTGCACTCCGGTGTAGGTGCGCGTGGTCGGCGACTGGTTGGCGTCGTACACGGCGGCGATCTCGCCGCCGATGCTCAGGCGGAAGCCGTCGTCGGCGGTGACGCGGAAGTCGTAGCTGCCGCCGTTGAAGTAGGCCGCGCCGACGAAACGCATCATCGCGTCGGTGGTCTTGCCGAAGCTCGCCTGCGCCACGATCGAGGTCGAATCCCCGGTCGTACCGTTGCCGAGGAACTTGTACAGCTCGCCGCTGGTGACGGTGGTGTTGTTCGACGTGATATCCGGGTTGGTGCCGAGGCTGCCGGTGATCACCGGATCGCGGCCGTAGTCGAGCTTGCCTGCGTTGAAGGCGGCGTCCACCGCGCTGGTCTGCGCCGCGGTATTGGTGCCGACGATGTCGGCGGTCCGGGTGTCGCGGGCATTGATCAGCGTGGACAGATCCTGCACCGCGTCGAGGTTGCCGACCGTGCGGTCGTCCGAGTGCGCCTGGTTGCCGCTCACCGTGGTGTCGTTGTAACCGTAGTACTCGCCGCGCAGGCCGCTGGTGCTGACCGACTGGGTGGTCGAGCTGAGCTGCAGGTTGAGCCCTGCCGGCGCCGAACTCACCGCATTGCTGAGCACGTGGAAATCGACGTGGCTGGCGTTGGTGGCTGTGCTGCCGTTCGGCTCGGTGGCGGTCGCCGTCACGTCGATGCCGACGTCGCCGAGCAGGCTGGCCGGCAGCTGCAGCTTGGCGCCGGCCAGCTCGCTAGCCGGGATGGTGACCGCGTTGCCCACCACCGTGTAGCCCGACGGATGCGAGCTGGTGATGATGGTCGCGCCGCTCGGCAGATTGCTGAAGGTCAGCGTCAGCGTCTCGGAGCCGTCGGTGTCGACCAGGCTGGCGTTGACGTAGGACGACAGCGACACCTCGGTCTTGGTGCCACTCGAGGCATTGCCGGCGACCACCCCTGGTAGGACGTCAGGTGGATGTCGTCGATCATCGCGCCGCGGCCGGCCGCGTTGAACGAACTGGCGTCGGTGACGATCTGGATCTTCTGGCTGCTGCCGTTGCCGGTGAAGCTGAAGTGCAGGTTCTCCCAGTTGAAGCCGTTCTGCGGGCTGGTCGAGGCATAGGACGCGATCTTGACGCCATCGACGTAGACCGCCACCTGGGTGTAGCTGGTATCGAAGCCCGGCCGGCCGGCGTAATCGAACGACAGGTCGTAGACCTTGCCGGCTTCGGTGGTGACGTTGCGCTCGATGCCCAGCGTCTGCGGATTGGTACTGGAGTTGTTCAGCTCCAGCGCGTTGCTGCCGTTGCCCGGCGCCAGGCTGATGGTGTTGTAGCCGCCGTCCTGGCGCTGCTGGCTATCGCCGGTATGCCAGATCTCGAAGGCATTGGTGCCGCCCGAGAAGGCATCCGGACTGGTGATCAACGTCCAGCCCTCCAGCGTCGGGCCGGCCACAACCTCCGAGGTCGAATCGCTGTTGGCTGCGGTTTCCCAGCTGGTGACCAGGATTTCGCTCGAGGCGGCATTGGTCACCGTCAGGTTCGGCTTGTCGGCCACCGGGTTGATGTCGATGCGCATGGTCGCCGTGCTGCCGGTGGCGCTGCCGTCGCTCGGCTGGAAGGTGAACGAGGCGTAGTCCTGCTTGAGGTTGCCGGTACCGGTGCCGGCGAAGCCACCGTAGCCCGACTCGTGCGTATCGGGCACGAAGCGCAGCTTGCCGGCCGCGATGTCGGCCTGGCTGATCACCTGGTTGGCCGTCACGTCGACGAAGCCCGAACCGCCGTTGTACTGCAGGCGGCCGTCGGCCGGCAGGCCGGTGATGCGGATCGAGAAGCCGCTGCTGCTGTCCACGTCGGCGACGCCGAACTCGTTCCAGCCGAACACGTAGGCGGTGTCCTCGGTACCGGTCACCGCGCTCGGGCTGGCGGTCGGCGCATCGTTGACCGCGCTGACCGTGATGGTCGCGGTGGCCGGCGTGGCATCGACCAGGCCGAGGTTGTCCTTGGCGGCGTACTGGAAGCTGGTCGAGCCGTTCCAGTTGAGGCTGGGCTTGAAATACAGCGTCAGCGAATTGCCGCTGGCGGCCAGGTCGGTCCCGGCCGTCACCGCCTGCGTCATCGCCGCGTCGCGGTACAGCGTGCCGTTGGCCGGCAGGCCCGATACGCTGAAGCTGGCGACCGTGCCGTCGACGTCGGCGCCGGTCAGCGTCACGCTGATCGGCGTGGCCGGATCCTCGCTGCCGCTGGCGCTGACATTGTTGGTGGTCGGCGCGTCGTTGATCGGCGTCACGTTGATGGTGGTGGTGGCGACGTTGCTGGTGGCGCTGCCGTCGGTCACCGTCACGGTCACGTTGCGCGCGGTGCTGCCCGGGTTGTCGTCGGGGCTGGAGAAGGTGATCGCGTTGATCGCGCTCTGGTAGGCCGCGAGGCTGCCCGAGCCGCTCAGCGTGACCACCACCTGGCCGGCCGTGGTGGAGACGGTACCGGTGATGCCGCTCGGCAGCGTGCCGAGATTGAGGATGTCGTTGCCCTGGCGGTTGGTCAGCGTGATGGTGGCGCCGGTCAGGTTGCTGCTGTCGACATCGGTGATGCTGATGTCGCTGTCGCTGATCGCCACGCCGGCGGCCTGCTCGGTGTAGCTGGTGGTGTAGTTGGCCCCGGTCGCGCCGCTCGAGTTGTTGGCGTCGAGATCGAGCACCGGCGGGTCGTTGACCGCATTGACGGTGACGTTGACCGTCGCCGTCTCGGTCACGCCGCCCGAAGTCACCGTGTAGTTGAAGCTGGCGGCGCCGTTGTAGTTGGCGGCCGGCGTGAACACCAGCTTGCCGTCGACGCCCAGGCTGACCGTGCCGTTGGTCACGGCGACGGCCGAACCGCCAGCCGTGATCGCCGTGCCGTTGATCGCGGTGATCGCGCGGCCGGCGTTCTCGAAGCTGTCGTTGGCCAGCACGTCGATCGTGACGGCGTTGTCTTCGTTGGTGGTCGCGGTGTCGGCAGTGATGTCGGCCACCGGGTTCACCGTGATCGCCACGGTGTCGGTGTCGCTGGCGGTGCCGTCGCTGGTCACCACGGTCAGCGTGGCATTGCCGTTGTAGTCGGCGGTCGGGGCATAGCTCAAGCCGTTCAGCGCGGCGTTGATCGCCGAGGCGGTGCCGCTCAGCGTGACCGAGCCCGTGCCGTTGCCGGTGATGGTGACACCGGCTGTAGCGATCGCCGTCAGCGTGCCGTTGCCGATCGAAACCGTGGTGGTCAACGTGCCGCCGTCGACGTCGGCGACCGTGATCGCATTGCCGTTGGCGGTCGAAAACACCTTGGCCACGTCTTCGCTGGTGGATTGCGCCACCGGCACGGTGTTGACCGGCACATCATTGACCGGATTGACGGTGACGTTGACCGTCGCCGTTTCGGTTACACCGCCCGAGGTCACGGTGTAGTTGAAGCTGGCGGCGCCGTTGTAGTTGGCGGCCGGCGTAAACACCAGCTTGCCGTCGACGCCCAGGCTGACCGTGCCGTTGGTCACGGCGACGGCCGAACCGCCAGCCGTGACCGCCGTGCCGTTGATCGCGGTGATCGCGCGGCCGGCATTCTCGAAGCTGTCGTTGGCCAATACGTCGATCGTGACGGCGTTGTCTTCGTTGGTGGTCGCGGTGTCGGCAGTGATGTCGGCTACCGGGTTCACCGTGATCGCCACGGTGTCGGTGTCGCTGGCGGTGCCGTCCGAGGTCACCACGGTCAGCGTGGCATTGCCGTTGTAGTCGGCGGTCGGGCGTAGCTCAGGCCGTTCAGCGCGGCGTTGATCGCCGAGGCGGTGCCGCTCAGCGTGACCGAGCCGGTGCCATTGCCGGTGATGGTGACGCCGGCCGTGGCGATCGCCGTCAGGGTGCCGTTGCCGATCGAAACCGTGGTGGTCAGCGTGCCGCCGTCGACATCCGCGACCGTGATCGCGTTGCCGTTGGCCGTCGAGAACACCTTGGCCACGTCTTCGCTGGTGGATTGCGCCACCGGCACGGTGTTGACCGGCACATCATTGACCGGATTGACGGTGACGTTGACCGTCGCCGTTTCGGTTACACCGCCCGAGGTCACCGTGTAGTTGAAGCTGGCGGCGCCGTTGTAGTTGGCGGTCGGCGTGAAGACCAGTTTGCCGTCAGCAGCGAGGCTAACCGTGCCGTTAGTCACAGCAACGGCCGAACCACCAGCAGTGATTGCCGTACCGTTCACAGCAGTGATCGTCCGGCCAGCATTCTCGAAGCTGTCATTGGCCAGCACGTCGATGGTGACAGTAGCGTCTTCACTGACCGTCGCCGTATCGGCGGCGATGTCGGCCACCGGGTTCACCGTGATCGCCACGGTGTCCGTGTCGCTGGCGGTGCCGTCGCTGGTCACCACGGTCAGCGTGGCATTGCCGTTGTAGTCGGCGGTCGGGGCGTAGCTCAGGCCGTTCAGCGCGGCGTTGATCGCCGAGGCAGTGCCGCTCAGCGTGACCGAGCCGGTGCCATTGCCGGTGATGGTGACGCCGGCCGTGGCGATCGCCGTCAGGGTGCCGTTGCCGATCGAAACCGTGGTGGTCAGCGTGCCGCCATCGACATCCGCGACCGTGATCGCATTGCCGTTGGCCGTCGAGAACACCTTGGCCACGTCTTCGCTGGTGGCCTGCGCCACCGGCACGGTGTTGACCGGTGCGTCGTTGACCGGAATGACGTTGATCGTCGCGATCGCGGTATTCGAAGCATTGTTGCCATCGGTTACAACGACTTCGATGGTCCTCGGCGTGCTGGAAGGTGTCTCGCTGCCATTCGCGAAGGTGATGGCGCGGATCGCCGCCTGGTAATCGGCCAGGCTGGCACTGCCGGACAGCGTAATGACGTTGCCGGAAACGGTCGACGTGATGCCCGCGGGCAGGCTGCCCACGGTCAGTGCATCGCCGACCTGCGCATTCGTCAACGTGATGGTGGCGCCGGTCATCGAGGTCGAATCGGCATCGGTGATCGAAATGTCGCTATCGGCGATCGAAACGCCGGTGCCGTTCTCGGTAAAGGTCGCCGTGTAGCCGGTACCGCTGGCGGAGGCGTCAAGATCGAGCTGTGGGAGGGATGTGTCGACGGTATAGCCTTCAGTGTCCGTCGCCGTGGCGGTGTTGCCTGCCGCATCGGTCGTGGTGACGCTGGCCGAGATGCTGTGGCCCGCATCGGCCACCAGATCCGCGCCCGGAACACCAATGCTGAAGGTGTTGCCGACCAGCACCGTGCCCGTGAAGGTCTTGCCGTTCACCGTCAAGGTCACCGTGTCGCCGACGTGGACGTCGCCGCCCACCGTGCCGGTGACCGCAATGGTCTGGCCCGCTTCGCTGGCGTTGATCACGTCGTCGGCCGTGATATTGGCGTCCAGCGTGATGCTGGCCGTCACCGTCGTATCGACGCTGTAGCCTTCGGTATCCGTCGCGGTTGCGGTATTGCCTGCGGCATCGGTCGTGGTGACCGACGCGCTGATCGCATGACCGGCATCGGCCACCAAGTCTGCACCCGGCACGCCGATGCTGAAGGTGTTGCCGGCTTGAACCGCGCCAGTGAAGGTCTTGCCGTTCACCGTCAGCGTCACCGTGTCGCCGACGTGGACATCACCACCCACCGTGCCGGTGACCGCAATGGTCTGGCCCGCTTCGCTGGCGTTGATCACGTCGTCGGCCGTGATGTTGGCGTCCAGCGTGATGCTGGCCGTCACGGTCGTGTCGACGCTGTAGCCCTCGGTATCCGTTGCGGTTGCGGTGTTGCCTGCGGCATCGGTCGTGGTCACGCTGGCCGAGATGCTGTGGCCGGCATCGGCCACCAGGTCTGCACCCGGCACCCCGATGCTGAAGGTGTTGCCGGCCACGACCTGGCCCGTGAAGGTCTTGCCATTCACCGTCAAGGTCACCGTGTCACCGACGTGGACATCGCCGCCCACCGTGCCAGTGACCGCAATGGTCTGGCCCGCTTCACTGGCGTTGATCACGTCGTCGGCCGTGATGTTGGCGTCCAGCGTGATGCTGGCCGTCACGGTCGTGTCGACGCTGTAGCCTTCGGTGTCCGTGGCCGTCGCGGTGTTGCCGGCGGCATCGGTCGTGGTCACGCTGGCCGAGATGCTGTGGCCCGCATCCGCCGCCAGGTCCGCGCCCGGCACGCCAATGCTGAAGGTATTGCCCGCCTGCACCATGCCGGTGAAGGTCTTGCCGTTCACCATCAGGGTCACCGTGTCGCCGACGTGGGCGTCGCCGCCCACCGTGCCAGTGACCGCAATGGTCTGGCCCGCTTCGCTGGCGTTGATCACGTCGTCGGCCGTGATATTGGCGTCCAGCGTGATGCTGGCCGTCACGGTCGTATCGACGCTGTAACCCTCGGTATCCGTCGCGGTGGCGGTGTTGCCTGCGGCATCGGTCGTGGTGACCGACGCGCTGATCGAATGACCCACATCGGCCACCAGATCTGCACCCGGCACCCCGATGCTGAAGGTATTACCCGCCTGCACCGTGCCCGTGAAGGTCTTGCCGTTCACCGTCAAGGTCACCGTGTCGCCGACGTGGACATCGCCGCCCACCGTGCCAGTGACCGCAATGGTCTGGCCCGCTTCGCTGGCATTGATCACGTCGTCGGCCGTGATGTTCGCATCCAGCGTGATCGTCGCGCTGATGGTCGTATCGACGCTGTAGCCCTCGGTGTCCGTGGCCGTGGCGGTGTTGCCTGCGGCATCGGTCGTCGTGACGCTGGCCGAGATGCTGTGGCCCGCATCGGCCACCAGATCTGCGCCCGGCACGCCGATGCTGAAGGTGTTCCCGGCCTGCACCGTGCCGGTGAAGGTCTTGCCGTTCACCGTCAGCGTCACCGTGTCGCCGACGTGGACATCGCCGCCCACCGTGCCAGTGATCGCAATGGTCTGGCCCGCTTCGCTGGCATTGATCACGTCGTCGGCCGTGATGTTCGCATCCAGCGTGATCGTCGCGCTGATGGTCGTATCGACGCTGTAACCCTCGGTATCCGTTGCGGTTGCGGTATTGCCTGCGGCATCAGTCGTGGTCACGCTGGCCGAGATGCTGTGGCCGGCATCGGCCACCAGATCTGCCCCGGCACGCCGATGCTGAAGGTGTTGCCGGCCAGCACCGTGCCCGTGAAGGTCTTGCCGTTCACCGTCAGGGTCACCGTGTCGCCAACCTGGACATCGCCGCCCACCGTGCCGGTGATCGCAATGGTCTGGCCCGCTTCGCTGGCGTTGATCACGTCGTCGGCCGTGATGTTCGCATTCAGCGTGATCGTCGCGCTGATGGTCGTATCGACGCTGTAGCCTTCGGCGTCCGTGGCCGTCGCGGTATTGCCCGCGGCATCGGTCGTGGTGACCGACGCGCTGATCGAATGACCGGCATCGGCTGCCAGGTCCGCCCCCGGCACGCCAATGCTGAAGGTATTGCCCGCCTGCACCATGCCGGTGAAGGTCTTGCCGTTCACCGTCAAGGTCACCGTGTCACCGACGTGGACATCGCCGCCCACCGTGCCAGTGACCGCAATGGTCTGGCCCGCTTCGCTGGCATTGATCACGTCGTCGGCCGTGATATTCGAATCCAGCGTGATGCTGGCCGTCACCGTCGTATCGACGCTGTAGCCTTCGGTATCCGTCGCCGTCGCGGTATTGCCGGCAGCATCGGTCGTGGTGACCGACGCGCTGATCGAATGGCCGGCATCAGCCACCAGATCCGCCCCGGCACGCCGATGCTGAAGGTGTTGCCGGCTTGAACCGTGCCGGTGAAGGTCTTGCCGTTCACCGTCAGCGTCACTGTGTCGCCGACGTGGGCATCACCGCCTACCGTGCCGGTGATCGCAATGGTCTGGCCGGCTTCGCTGGCGTTGATCACGTCGTCGGCCGTGATATTCGAATCCAGCGTGATGCTGGCCGTCACGGTCGTATCGACGCTGTAGCCTTCGGTATCCGTCGCCGTGGCGGTATTGCCTGCGGCATCGGTCGTGGTGACCGATGCGCTGATCGAATGGCCGGCATCGGCCACCAGATCCGCCCCCGGCACACCGATGCTGAAGGTGTTGCCGGCCACGACCTGGCCCGTGAAGGTCTTGCCGTTCACCGTCAAGGTCACCGTGTCACCGACGTGGACATCGCCGCCCACCGTGCCAGTGACCGCAATGGTCTGGCCCGCTTCGCTGGCATTGATCACGTCGTCGGCCGTGATGTTCGCATCCAACGTGATGCTGGCCGTCACGGTCGTGTCGACGCTGTAGCCTTCGGTGTCCGTGGCCGTCGCGGTGTTGCCGGCGGCATCGGTCGTGGTCACGCTGGCCGAGATGCTGTGGCCCGCATCCGCCGCCAGCTCCGCGCCCGGCACGCCAATGCTGAAGGTATTGCCCGCCTGCACCATGCCGGTGAAGGTCTTGC
This sequence comes from Chitinimonas koreensis, assembly GCF_014353015.1. Classification (NCBI taxonomy): domain Bacteria; kingdom Pseudomonadati; phylum Pseudomonadota; class Betaproteobacteria; order Neisseriales; family Chitinibacteraceae; genus Chitinimonas; species Chitinimonas koreensis. Next base: position 2,319,034 of record NZ_CP060704.1, on the reverse strand, counting down.
CGTTCACCGTCAAGGTCACCGTGTCACCGACGTGGACATCGCCGCCCACCGTGCCAGTGACCGCAATGGTCTGGCCCGCTTCGCTGGCATTGATCACGTCGTCGGCCGTGATGTTCGCATCCAGCGTGATCGTCGCGCTGATGGTCGTATCGACGCTGTAGCCTTCGGTGTCCGTGGCGGTGGCGGTGTTGCCCGCGGCATCGGTCGTGGTGACCGACGCACTGATCGAATGACCGGCATCGGCCACCAGATCCGCCCCCGGTACGCCGATGCTGAAGGTGTTGCCGGCTTGAACCGTGCCGGTGAAGGTCTTGCCGTTCACCGTCAGGGTCACCGTGTCGCCGACCTGGACATCGCCACCCACCGTGCCGGTGACCGCAATGGTCTGGCCCGCTTCGCTGGCGTTGATCACGTCGTCGGCCGTGATGTTCGCATCCAGCGTGATCGTCGCGCTGATGGTCGTATCGACGCTGTAACCCTCGGTATCCGTTGCGGTGGCGGTGTTGCCTGCGGCATCGGTCGTGGTCACACTGGCCGAGATGCTGTGGCCGGCATCGGCCACCAGGTCCGCCCCCGGCACGCCAATGCTGAAGGTGTTGCCGGCTTGAACCGTGCCGGTGAAGGTCTTGCCGTTCACCGTCAAGGTCACCGTGTCGCCGACGTGGACGTCGCCGCCTACCGTGCCGGTGACCGCAATGGTCTGGCCGGCTTCGCTGGCATTGATCACGTCGTCGGCCGTGATGTTCGCATCCAGCGTGATCGTCGCGCTGATGGTCGTATCGACGCTGTAGCCTTCGGTATCCGTCGCCGTGGCGGTATTGCCGGCAGCATCGGTCGTGGTGACCGACGCACTGATCGAATGGCCGGCATCGGCTACCAGGTCCGCGCCCAGCACACCGATGCTGAAGGTATTACCCGCCTGCACCGTGCCCGTGAAGGTCTTGCCGTTCACCGTCAAGGTCACCGTGTCGCCGACGTGGACGTCGCCGCCTACCGTGCCGGTGACGGCAATGGTCTGGCCCGCTTCGCTGGCATTGATCACGTCGTCGGCCGTGATGTTGGCGTCCAGCGTGATCGTCGCGCTGATGGTCGTATCGACGCTGTAGCCTTCGGTGTCCGTGGCCGTCGCGGTGTTGCCGGCAGCATCGGTCGTGGTGACGCTGGCCGAGATGCTGTGGCCCGCATCGGCCACCAGGTCCGCCCCCGGCACGCCAATGCTGAAGGTGTTGCCGGTTTGAACCGTGCCGGTGAAGGTCTTGCCATTCACCGTCAGCGTCACCGTGTCGCCGACGTGGACATCGCCGCCCACCGTGCCAGTGACCGCAATGGTCTGGCCCGCTTCAGCCGCATTGATCACGTCATCGCCCGTGATGTTGGCGTCCAGCGTGATGCTGGCCGCCACGGTCGTATCGACGCTGTAGCCTTCGGTATCCGTCGCGGTTGCGGTATTGCCTGCGGCATCGGTCGTGGTGACCGACGCACTGATCGAATGACCCGCATCGGCCACCAGGTCTGCACCCGGTACCCCGATGCTGAAGGTGTTGCCGGCTTGAACCGTGCCGGTGAAGGTCTTGCCGTTCACCGTCAAGGTCACCGTGTCACCGACGTGGACATCGCCGCCCACCGTGCCAGTGACCGCAATGGTCTGGCCCGCTTCGCTGGCATTGATCACGTCGTCGGCCGTGATATTCGCATCCAGCGTGATGCTGGCCGTCACGGTCGTATCGACGCTGTAACCCTCGGTATCCGTTGCGGTTGCGGTGTTGCCTGCGGCATCGGTCGTGGTGACCGACGCGCTGATCGAATGACCCGCATCGGCCACCAGGTCCGCCCCCGGCACACCAATGCTGAAGGTATTACCCGCCTGCACCGTGCCGGTGAAGGTCTTGCCGTTCACCGTCAAGGTCACCGTGTCACCGACGTGAACATCGCCGCCCACCGTGCCGGTGACGGCAATGGTCTGGCCCGCTTCGCTGGCATTGATCACGTCGTCGGCCGTGATGTTGGCGTCCAGCGTGATCGTCGCGCTGATGGTCGTATCGACGCTGTAGCCTTCGGTGTCCGTGGCCGTCGCGGTGTTGCCGGCAGCATCGGTCGTGGTGACGCTGGCCGAGATGCTGTGGCCCGCATCGGCCACCAGGTCCGCCCCCGGCACGCCAATGCTGAAGGTGTTGCCGGTTTGAACCGTGCCGGTGAAGGTCTTGCCATTCACCGTCAGCGTCACCGTGTCGCCGACGTGGACATCGCCGCCCACCGTGCCAGTGACCGCAATGGTCTGGCCCGCTTCAGCCGCATTGATCACGTCATCGCCCGTGATGTTGGCGTCCAGCGTGATGCTGGCCGCCACGGTCGTATCGACGCTGTAGCCTTCGGTATCCGTCGCGGTTGCGGTATTGCCTGCGGCATCGGTCGTGGTGACCGACGCACTGATCGAATGACCCGCATCGGCCACCAGGTCTGCACCCGGTACCCCGATGCTGAAGGTGTTGCCGGCTTGAACCGTGCCGGTGAAGGTCTTGCCGTTCACCGTCAAGGTCACCGTGTCACCGACGTGGACATCGCCGCCCACCGTGCCAGTGACCGCAATGGTCTGGCCCGCTTCGCTGGCATTGATCACGTCGTCGGCCGTGATATTCGCATCCAGCGTGATGCTGGCCGTCACGGTCGTATCGACGCTGTAACCCTCGGTATCCGTTGCGGTTGCGGTGTTGCCTGCGGCATCGGTCGTGGTGACCGACGCGCTGATCGAATGACCCGCATCGGCCACCAGGTCCGCCCCCGGCACACCAATGCTGAAGGTATTACCCGCCTGCACCGTGCCGGTGAAGGTCTTGCCGTTCACCGTCAAGGTCACCGTGTCACCGACGTGAACATCGCCGCCCACCGTGCCGGTGATCGCAATGGTCTGGCCCGCTTCGCTGGCATTGATCACGTCGTCGGCCGTGATATTCGCATCCAGCGTGATGCTGGCCGTCACCGTCGTGTCGACGCTGTAGCCTTCGGCGTCCGTGGCCGTCGCGGTATTGCCCGCGGCATCGGTCGTGGTGACCGACGCGCTGATCGAATGACCGGCATCGGCTGCCAGGTCCGCCCCGGCACGCCAATGCTGAAGGTATTGCCCGCCTGCACCGTGCCGGTGAAGGTCTTGCTATTCACCGTCAAGGTCACCGTGTCACCGACGTGGACATCGCCCCCTACCGTGCCGGTGATCGCAATGGTCTGGCCGGCTTCGCTGGCGTTGATCACATCGTCGGCCGTGATGTTCGCATCCAGCGTGATCGTCGCGCTGATGGTCGTATCGACGCTGTAGCCTTCGGTATCCGTCGCCGTCGCGGTATTGCCGGCGGCATCGGTCGTCGTGACGCTGGCCGAGATGCTCTGGCCCGCATCGGCCACCAGGTCCGCCCCGGCACGCCGATGCTGAAGGTATTGCCGGCTTGAACCGTGCCCGTGAAGGTCTTGCCGTTCACCGTCAGCGTCACCGTGTCGCCGACGTGGACGTCGCCGCCCACCGTGCCGGTGATCGCAATGGTCTGGCCCGCTTCGCTGGCGTTGATCACGTCGTCGGCCGTGATGTTCGCATTCAGCGTGATCGTCGCGCTGATGGTCGTATCGACGCTGTAGCCTTCGGCGTCCGTGGCCGTCGCGGTATTGCCCGCGGCATCGGTCGTGGTGACCGACGCGCTGATCGAATGACCGGCATCGGCTGCCAGGTCCGCCCCCGGCACGCCAATGCTGAAGGTATTGCCCGCCTGCACCGTGCCCGTGAAGGTCTTGCCGTTCACCGTCAAGGTCACCGTGTCACCGACGTGGACATCGCCGCCCACCGTGCCAGTGACCGCAATGGTCTGGCCCGCTTCGCTGGCATTGATCACGTCGTCGGCCGTGATATTCGAATCCAGCGTGATGCTGGCCGTCACGGTCGTATCGACGCTGTAACCCTCGGTATCCGTCGCGGTGGCGGTGTTGCCTGCGGCATCGGTCGTGGTGACCGACGCGCTGATCGAATGACCCACATCGGCCACCAGATCTGCACCCGGCACCCCGATGCTGAAGGTATTACCCGCCTGCACCGTGCCCGTGAAGGTCTTGCCGTTCACCGTCAAGGTCACCGTGTCGCCGACGTGGACATCGCCGCCCACCGTGCCAGTGACCGCAATGGTCTGGCCCGCTTCGCTGGCATTGATCACGTCGTCGGCCGTGATGTTCGCATCCAGCGTGATCGTCGCGCTGATGGTCGTATCGACGCTGTAGCCTTCGGTGTCCGTGGCGGTGGCGGTGTTGCCCGCGGCATCGGTCGTGGTGACCGACGCACTGATCGAATGACCGGCATCGGCCACCAGATCCGCCCCGGTACGCCGATGCTGAAGGTGTTGCCGGCTTGAACCGTGCCGGTGAAGGTCTTGCCGTTCACCGTCAGGGTCACCGTGTCGCCGACCTGGACATCGCCACCCACCGTGCCGGTGACCGCAATGGTCTGGCCCGCTTCGCTGGCGTTGATCACGTCGTCGGCCGTGATGTTCGCATCCAGCGTGATCGTCGCGCTGATGGTCGTATCGACGCTGTAACCCTCGGTATCCGTCGCGGTGGCGGTGTTGCCGGCAGCATCGGTCGTGGTGACCGATGCGCTGATCGAATGGCCGGCATCGGCCACCAGGTCTGCACCCGGCACCCCGATGCTGAAGGTGTTGCCGGCCACGACCTGGCCCGTGAAGGTCTTGCCATTCACCGTCAAGGTCACCGTGTCGCCGACGTGGACATCGCCGCCCACCGTGCCGGTGACCGCAATGGTCTGGCCCGCTTCACTGGCGTTGATCACGTCGTCGGCCGTGATGTTGGCGTCCAGCGTGATGCTGGCCGTCACGGTCGTGTCGACGCTGTAGCCTTCGGTGTCCGTGGCCGTCGCGGTGTTGCCGGCGGCATCGGTCGTGGTCACGCTGGCCGAGATGCTGTGGCCCGCATCCGCCGCCAGGTCCGCGCCCGGCACGCCAATGCTGAAGGTATTGCCCGCCTGCACCATGCCGGTGAAGGTCTTGCCGTTCACCATCAGGGTCACCGTGTCGCCGACGTGGGCGTCGCCGCCCACCGTGCCAGTGACCGCAATGGTCTGGCCCGCTTCGCTGGCGTTGATCACGTCGTCGGCCGTGATATTGGCGTCCAGCGTGATGCTGGCCGTCACGGTCGTATCGACGCTGTAACCCTCGGTATCCGTCGCGGTGGCGGTGTTGCCTGCGGCATCGGTCGTGGTGACCGACGCGCTGATGGAATGACCCGCATCGGCCACCAGGTCTGCACCCGGCACGCCGATGCCGAAGGTATTGCCCGCCTGCACCGTGCCCGTGAAGGTCTTGCCGTTCACCGTCAAGGTCACCGTGTCGCCGACGTGGGCGTCGCCGCCCACCGTGCCGGTGACCGTAATGGTCTGGCCCGCTTCGCTGGCATTGATCACGTCGTCGGCCGTGATATTGGCATCCAGCGTGATCGTCGCGCTGATGCTCGTATCGACGCTGTAGCCCTCGGTGTCCGTGGCCGTGGCGGTGTTGCCTGCGGCATCGGTCGTCGTGACGCTGGCCGAGATGCTGTGGCCCGCATCGGCCACCAGATCTGCGCCCGGCACGCCGATGCTGAAGGTGTTCCCGGCCTGCACCGTGCCGGTGAAGGTCTTGCCGTTCACCGTCAGCGTCACCGTGTCGCCGACGTGGACATCGCCGCCCACCGTGCCAGTGATCGCAATGGTCTGGCCCGCTTCGCTGGCATTGATCACGTCGTCGGCCGTGATGTTCGCATCCAGCGTGATCGTCGCGCTGATGGTCGTATCGACGCTGTAACCCTCGGTATCCGTTGCGGTTGCGGTATTGCCTGCGGCATCAGTCGTGGTCACGCTGGCCGAGATGCTGTGGCCGGCATCGGCCACCAGATCTGCCCCCGGCACGCCGATGCTGAAGGTGTTGCCGGCCAGCACCGTGCCCGTGAAGGTCTTGCCGTTCACCGTCAGGGTCACCGTGTCGCCAACCTGGACATCGCCGCCCACCGTGCCGGTGATCGCAATGGTCTGGCCCGCTTCGCTGGCGTTGATCACGTCGTCGGCCGTGATGTTCGCATTCAGCGTGATCGTCGCGCTGATGGTCGTATCGACGCTGTAGCCTTCGGCGTCCGTGGCCGTCGCGGTATTGCCCGCGGCATCGGTCGTGGTGACCGACGCGCTGATCGAATGACCGGCATCGGCTGCCAGGTCCGCCCCCGGCACGCCAATGCTGAAGGTATTGCCCGCCTGCACCGTGCCCGTGAAGGTCTTGCCGTTCACCGTCAAGGTCACCGTGTCACCGACGTGGACATCGCCGCCCACCGTGCCAGTGACCGCAATGGTCTGGCCCGCTTCGCTGGCATTGATCACGTCGTCGGCCGTGATATTCGAATCCAGCGTGATGCTGGCCGTCACGGTCGTATCGACGCTGTAGCCTTCGGTATCCGTCGCCGTGGCGGTATTGCCTGCGGCATCGGTCGTGGTGACCGATGCGCTGATCGAATGGCCGGCATCGGCCACCAGGTCCGCCCCGGCACGCCAATGCTGAAGGTATTGCCCGCCTGCACCGTGCCGGTGAAGGTCTTGCCGTTCACCGTCAGGGTCACCGTGTCGCCGACCTGGACATCGCCGCCCACCGTGCCGGTGATCGCAATGGTCTGGCCCGCTTCGCTGGCATTGATCACGTCATCGGCCGTGATATTGGCGTCCAGCGTGATGCTGGCCGCCACGGTCGTGTCGACGCTGTAGCCTTCGGCGTCCGTGGCCGTCGCGGTATTGCCGGCAGCATCGGTCGTGGTGACCGACGCACTGATCGAATGACCGGCATCGGCCACCAGATCTGCACCCGGCACCCCGATGCTGAAGGTATTACCAGCCTGCACCGTGCCCGTGAAGGTCTTGCCGTTCACCGTCAAGGTCACCGTGTCGCCGACGTGGACATCGCCGCCCACCGTGCCAGTGATCGCAATGGTCTGGCCTGCTTCAGCCGCATTGATCACGTCGTCGGCCGTGATGTTGGCGTCCAGCGTAATGCTGGCCGTCACCGTCGTATCGACGCTGTAGCCTTCGGTGTCCGTCGCGGTTGCGGTATTGCCCGCGGCATCGGTCGTGGTGACCGACGCGCTGATCGAATGACCGGCATCGGCTGCCAGGTCCGCCCCCGGCACGCCAATGCTGAAGGTATTGCCCGCCTGCACCATGCCGGTGAAGGTCTTGCCGTTCACCGTCAAGGTCACCGTGTCACCGACGTGGACATCGCCGCCCACCGTGCCAGTGACCGCAATGGTCTGGCCCGCTTCGCTGGCATTGATCACGTCGTCGGCCGTGATATTCGAATCCAGCGTGATGCTGGCCGTCACCGTCGTATCGACGCTGTAGCCTTCGGTATCCGTCGCCGTCGCGGTATTGCCGGCAGCATCGGTCGTGGTGACCGACGCGCTGATCGAATGGCCGGCATCAGCCACCAGATCCGCCCCCGGCACGCCGATGCTGAAGGTGTTGCCGGCTTGAACCGTGCCGGTGAAGGTCTTGCCGTTCACCGTCAGCGTCACTGTGTCGCCGACGTGGGCATCACCGCCTACCGTGCCGGTGATCGCAATGGTCTGGCCGGCTTCGCTGGCGTTGATCACGTCGTCGGCCGTGATATTCGAATCCAGCGTGATGCTGGCCGTCACGGTCGTATCGACGCTGTAGCCTTCGGTATCCGTCGCGGTGGCGGTGTTGCCTGCGGCATCGGTCGTGGTGACCGACGCGCTGATCGAATGACCCACATCGGCCACCAGATCTGCACCCGGCACCCCGATGCTGAAGGTATTACCAGCCTGCACCGTGCCCGTGAAGGTCTTGCCGTTCACCGTCAAGGTCACCGTGTCACCGACGTGGACGTCGCCGCCCACCGTGCCAGTGACCGCAATGGTCTGGCCCGCTTCGCTGGCGTTGATCACGTCGTCGGCCGTGATGTTCGCATCCAGCGTGATCGTCGCGCTGATGGTCGTATCGACGCTGTAACCCTCGGTATCCGTTGCGGTGGCGGTGTTGCCTGCGGCATCGGTCGTGGTCACACTGGCCGAGATGCTGTGGCCGGCATCGGCCACCAGGTCCGCCCCCGGCACGCCAATGCTGAAGGTGTTGCCGGCTTGAACCGTGCCGGTGAAGGTCTTGCCGTTCACCGTCAAGGTCACCGTGTCGCCGACGTGGACGTCGCCGCCTACCGTGCCGGTGACCGCAATGGTCTGGCCGGCTTCGCTGGCATTGATCACGTCGTCGGCCGTGATGTTCGCATCCAGCGTGATCGTCGCGCTGATGGTCGTATCGACGCTGTAGCCTTCGGTATCCGTCGCCGTGGCGGTATTGCCGGCAGCATCGGTCGTGGTGACCGACGCACTGATCGAATGGCCGGCATCGGCTACCAGGTCCGCGCCCAGCACACCGATGCTGAAGGTATTACCCGCCTGCACCGTGCCCGTGAAGGTCTTGCCGTTCACCGTCAAGGTCACCGTGTCGCCGACGTGGACGTCGCCGCCTACCGTGCCGGTGACGGCAATGGTCTGGCCCGCTTCGCTGGCATTGATCACGTCGTCGGCCGTGATGTTGGCGTCCAGCGTGATCGTCGCGCTGATGGTCGTATCGACGCTGTAGCCTTCGGTGTCCGTGGCCGTCGCGGTGTTGCCGGCAGCATCGGTCGTGGTGACGCTGGCCGAGATGCTGTGGCCCGCATCGGCCACCAGGTCCGCCCCGGCACGCCAATGCTGAAGGTGTTGCCGGTTTGAACCGTGCCGGTGAAGGTCTTGCCATTCACCGTCAGCGTCACCGTGTCGCCGACGTGGACATCGCCGCCCACCGTGCCAGTGACCGCAATGGTCTGGCCCGCTTCAGCCGCATTGATCACGTCATCGCCCGTGATGTTGGCGTCCAGCGTGATGCTGGCCGCCACGGTCGTATCGACGCTGTAGCCTTCGGTATCCGTCGCGGTTGCGGTATTGCCTGCGGCATCGGTCGTGGTGACCGACGCACTGATCGAATGACCCGCATCGGCCACCAGGTCTGCACCCGGTACCCCGATGCTGAAGGTGTTGCCGGCTTGAACCGTGCCGGTGAAGGTCTTGCCGTTCACCGTCAAGGTCACCGTGTCACCGACGTGGACATCGCCGCCCACCGTGCCAGTGACCGCAATGGTCTGGCCCGCTTCGCTGGCATTGATCACGTCGTCGGCCGTGATATTCGCATCCAGCGTGATGCTGGCCGTCACGGTCGTATCGACGCTGTAACCCTCGGTATCCGTTGCGGTTGCGGTGTTGCCTGCGGCATCGGTCGTGGTGACCGACGCGCTGATCGAATGACCCGCATCGGCCACCAGGTCCGCCCCCGGCACACCAATGCTGAAGGTATTACCCGCCTGCACCGTGCCGGTGAAGGTCTTGCCGTTCACCGTCAAGGTCACCGTGTCACCGACGTGAACATCGCCGCCCACCGTGCCGGTGATCGCAATGGTCTGGCCCGCTTCGCTGGCATTGATCACGTCGTCGGCCGTGATATTCGCATCCAGCGTGATGCTGGCCGTCACCGTCGTGTCGACGCTGTAGCCTTCGGCGTCCGTGGCCGTCGCGGTATTGCCCGCGGCATCGGTCGTGGTGACCGACGCGCTGATCGAATGACCGGCATCGGCTGCCAGGTCCGCCCCGGCACGCCAATGCTGAAGGTATTGCCCGCCTGCACCGTGCCGGTGAAGGTCTTGCTATTCACCGTCAAGGTCACCGTGTCACCGACGTGGACATCGCCCCCTACCGTGCCGGTGATCGCAATGGTCTGGCCGGCTTCGCTGGCGTTGATCACATCGTCGGCCGTGATGTTCGCATCCAGCGTGATCGTCGCGCTGATGGTCGTATCGACGCTGTAGCCTTCGGTATCCGTCGCCGTCGCGGTATTGCCGGCGGCATCGGTCGTCGTGACGCTGGCCGAGATGCTCTGGCCCGCATCGGCCACCAGGTCCGCCCCCGGCACGCCGATGCTGAAGGTATTGCCGGCTTGAACCGTGCCCGTGAAGGTCTTGCCGTTCACCGTCAGCGTCACCGTGTCGCCGACGTGGACGTCGCCGCCCACCGTGCCGGTGATCGCAATGGTCTGGCCCGCTTCGCTGGCGTTGATCACGTCGTCGGCCGTGATGTTCGCATTCAGCGTGATCGTCGCGCTGATGGTCGTATCGACGCTGTAGCCTTCGGCGTCCGTGGCCGTCGCGGTATTGCCCGCGGCATCGGTCGTGGTGACCGACGCGCTGATCGAATGACCGGCATCGGCTGCCAGGTCCGCCCCGGCACGCCAATGCTGAAGGTATTGCCCGCCTGCACCGTGCCCGTGAAGGTCTTGCCGTTCACCGTCAAGGTCACCGTGTCACCGACGTGGACATCGCCGCCCACCGTGCCAGTGACCGCAATGGTCTGGCCCGCTTCGCTGGCATTGATCACGTCGTCGGCCGTGATATTCGAATCCAGCGTGATGCTGGCCGTCACGGTCGTATCGACGCTGTAACCCTCGGTATCCGTCGCGGTGGCGGTGTTGCCTGCGGCATCGGTCGTGGTGACCGACGCGCTGATCGAATGACCCACATCGGCCACCAGATCTGCACCCGGCACCCCGATGCTGAAGGTATTACCCGCCTGCACCGTGCCCGTGAAGGTCTTGCCGTTCACCGTCAAGGTCACCGTGTCGCCGACGTGGACATCGCCGCCCACCGTGCCAGTGATCGCAATGGTCTGGCCTGCTTCAGCCGCATTGATCACGTCGTCGGCCGTGATGTTGGCGTCCAGCGTAATGCTGGCCGTCACCGTCGTATCGACGCTGTAGCCTTCGGTGTCCGTCGCGGTTGCGGTGTTGCCCGCGGCATCGGTCGTGGTGACCGACGCGCTGATCGAATGACCGGCATCGGCTGCCAGGTCCGCCCCCGGCACGCCAATGCTGAAGGTATTGCCCGCCTGCACCATGCCGGTGAAGGTCTTGCCGTTCACCGTCAAGGTCACCGTGTCACCGACGTGGACATCGCCGCCCACCGTGCCAGTGACCGCAATGGTCTGGCCCGCTTCGCTGGCATTGATCACGTCGTCGGCCGTGATATTCGAATCCAGCGTGATGCTGGCCGTCACCGCCGTATCGACGCTGTAGCCTTCGGTGTCCGTGGCCGTCGCGGTATTGCCCGCGGCATCGGTCGTGGTGACCGACGCGCTGATCGAATGGCCGGCATCGGCCGCCAGGTCTGCCCCCGGCACGCCGATGCTGAAGGTATTGCCCGCCTGCACCGTGCCGGTGAAGGTCTTGCCGTTCACCGTCAGGGTCACCGTGTCGCCAACCTGGACGTCGCCGCCCACTGTGCCGGTGATCGCAATGGTCTGGCCCGCTTCGCTGGCGTTGATCACGTCATCGGCCGTGATGTTCGCGTCCAGCGTGATGCTGGCCGTCACCGTCGTATCGACGCTGTAGCCTTCGGTATCCGTCGCCGTCGCGGTATTGCCGGCAGCATCGGTCGTGGTGACCGACGCGCTGATCGAATGGCCGGCATCAGCCACCAGATCCGCCCCCGGCACGCCGATGCTGAAGGTGTTGCCGGCTTGAACCGTGCCGGTGAAGGTCTTGCCGTTCACCGTCAGCGTCACTGTGTCGCCGACGTGGGCATCACCGCCTACCGTGCCGGTGATCGCAATGGTCTGGCCGGCTTCGCTGGCGTTGATCACGTCGTCGGCCGTGATGTTCGCATCCAGCGTGATGCTCGCCGTCACCACATCATCTACAGGCGTCACGCCAATATTGACCGTGATCGTGTCGACGCCGCCCTGGCCATCGCTCACGCTCACCGAGAAGCTGTCGGCGCCGTTGTAGTTCGTGTTCGGTGTATAGGTCCACGTACCGTCGTCATTCACCACCACCGTGCCATGCTCCGGATCGCTGCCCTTGTTGAAGGTCAGCGGATCGCCATCCGGGTCGTTCGCGGACAGGCTGCCGCTTACCGGCGTGTCTTCCGGCGTCACCACGCTCTGGTCATCGCCCAGCGGCACACCATTGCCGTCCACCAACACCGGCACGTCATTCACCGGCGTCACGCCGACATTGACCGTGATCGTGTCGACGCCGCCCTTACCATCGCTCACGCTCACCGTGAAGCTGTCCGCGCCGTTGTAGTTCGTGTTCGGCGTGTAGGTCCACGTACCGTCAGCATTCACCACCACCGTGCCATGCGCCGGATCGCTGCCCTTGTTGAAGGTCAGCGGATCGCCATCCGGGTCGTTCGCGGACAGGCTGCCGCTTACCGGCGTGTCTTCCGGCGTCACTACGCTCTGGTCATCGCCCAGCGGCACACCATTGCCGTCCACCAGCACCGGCACGTCATTCACCGGCGTCACGCCGACATTGACCGTGATCGTGTCGACACCGCCCTGGCCATCGCTCACGCTCACCGTGAAGCTGTCGGCGCCGTTGTAGTTCGTGTTCGGCGTGTAGGTCCACGTACCGTCAGCATTCACCACCACCGTGCCATGCGCCGGATCGCTGCCCTTGTTGAAGGTCAGCGGATCGCCATCCGGGTCGTTCGCGGACAGGCTGCCGCTTACCGGCGTGTCTTCCGGCGTCACCACGCTCTGGTCATCGCCCAGCGGCACACCATTGCCGTCCACCAACACCGGCACGTCATTCACCGGCGTCACGCCGACATTGACCGTGATCGTGTCGACGCCGCCCTTACCATCGCTCACGCTCACCGTGAAGCTGTCGGCGCCGTTGTAGTTCGTGTTCGGCGTGTAGGTCCACGTACCGTCGGCATTCACCACCACCGTGCCGTGCACCGGATCGCTGCCCTTGTTGAAGGTCAGCGGATCGCCATCCGGATCGTTCGCGGACAGGCTACCGCTTACCGGCGTGTCTTCCGGCGTCACTACGCTCTGGTCATCGCCCAGCGGCACACCATTGCCGTCCACCAACACCGGCACGTCATTCACCGGTGTCACGCCGACATTGACCGTGATCGTGTCGACGCCGCCCTTACCATCGCTCACGCTCACCGTGAAGCTGTCGGCGCCGTTGTAGTTCGTGTTCGGCGTGTAGGTCCACGTACCGTCGGCATTCACCACCACCGTGCCGTGCGCCGGATCGCTGCCCTTGTTGAAGGTCAGCGGATCGCCATCCGGATCGTTCGCGGACAGGCTGCCGCTTATCGGCGTGTCTTCCTGGGTCGTTACGCTCTGATCGTCACCCAGCGGCGTGCCGTTGCTATCCACCAGCACCGGCACGTCGTTGACCGGGTTCACGGTGACCGTGACGGTCGCGGACGAGGTCTGCCCCTGACCATTGGTCACCGTGTAAATGATCTGCTCGGTGCCGTTGAAATCGGGATTCGGGGTATAGGTCAGGGTGCCGTCGGGGTTGACGGTGACCACGCCGTGCGAGGCGGTCGGCACGCCGACCAGGGTGAGCGTGCCGCCCGTACCGTCGCTATCGTTGCGCAGCACGTCGATGACGACGCTGCCGTCCTCGTCGACCTCGGCCGTGTCGTCCTGGGCGACCGGTGCCGCCGTGGCATCGCCGCCGTCGAATTGAGGCTCTTCGGTCGCATCGGAACCCGCGACCTGGCGATCGAGCGAGAGCGGGTCGATGTCTTCGTTGATGCGCAGCAGCCGGACGAAGCCGTGCGCATCGCCCTCGCCGCCCGCGCCCAGGCCGGCGGCGGTGGCTTCGAGTTCGGTGGAAAGATCCTTGCCCTCGTTCAGCGCCTGGATGATGCGATCGGGCCCGCTGTCGAGCTCCTTGAGCGCGGCCTCGGTCGCGTCGCTGGGCGCCACGCCGAGCAGGTTGGCGTCGATCAGCAGCTCGCGTCCTGCAGCCACCGTCACCATCTGGCCGTTGGGCAGGCCCAGCTCGAGCTGGGTGCCGGCCTCGGTGATCACCACCTGGCCGACCTGCACCTCGTCACCGATATTGAGTTCGACGCGCTGTCCCTGCGCATCGACGACCCAGGCCTTGCCTTGCAGCAGGACGACGGTTCCACGGGCTTGTGCAATGGTTTGATCGGCAGCCATTCGATACTCCTGGACGCAATAAGGGCAATGGCGGCGATGCTACGCGCGCGCCTTACAGGCCGATATTGTCCTGGAGTACAGGTAGCAGGCAGGTTCTAGCTGATGCCGTGCACGCGCAGGGCGAGCTGGAGACGGTCGGTGACGTTGAGCTTGTGGAACACGGCGGCCAGATGGGCCTTCACCGTGCGTTCGGTGATGCGGCAGCGCAGTGCGATGTCGCGGTTCGAGACGCCGTTGGCGGCCAGTTCGGACACCTCGCGCTCGCGCTCGGTCAGGCCCGCGGACCAGCCCGCATCGGCTGCCGGACGGCGGGCCGCGGCATGGCTGGCCGCCGCCAGCAGCTGCTGCATCAGCTCGCGGCCGACCCAGACATTGCCCGCCGCTACCACCTCCTGCACCTGCTGCAGCGTCTCGCGGTCGGCGAAGGCATGGCAGTAGCCGACGCAGCCGGCCTCGAAGGCCCGCATCGCCTCGGTCCGGTCCGGCCGCGAGCTCGCCAGGACCAGCCGCGAGGCCGACACCAGCGGCTGCCAGCGCGCATCCTGCCAATCCGGCAGATCGGGCAGCGCACTGTCGAGCCACAGCGCAGCCCCGGCGGCAGCGTGGCCGCCTCCAATGCGGCGTATTGATCGAAAACGCCGGCCACGGCGCCGTCGAGCGCGCGCAGCCAATGGTCGAGCAGACCGGCGTCGTGGGTTACGAGAAACACGGGCAAGACGGTCATCGCTCGGTGAGGGAATTGGCTTTGGCGCGCAAGATGGGCTTGAGCAGGTAGGAAAGGATGGTCTTCTTGCCGGTCAGGATGTCGACCTCGGCCACCATGCCGGGATGATCGGCAGCTTCTGCGGGCCGAGATTGCTGGATACCGTGCGGACCCGAACCAGGAAGAAGGCGTTGCCCTTGTCGTCGGTCACGGTATCGGCGCTGATGTGCTCGAGCGTGGCCTCGAGGCCGCCGTAGGTGGCGAAGTCGTAGGCGGTGAACTTGACCAGCGCGCGCTGGCCAGGACGCAGGAAGGCGATGTCCCTGGGCAGGATGCGCGCCTCGAGCAGCAGCGCGTCGTCGGTCGGCACCACCTGCAGGAGATCCTTGCCCGGCTGCACCACGCCGCCCACGGTGTTCACCAGCAACTGCTTGACCGTGCCACGCACCGGCGAGCGGATCTCGGTCTGCTTGACCTTGTCCTCGAGCGCGAGGCTGCCTTCCGACAAGGCGCTGATCTTGGCATTGCTCTCGCTGAGCTCGGAGCGCGCCTCGTTGCGGAAGGCCAGCTCGACCTCCTGCATCTTGCGCGAGGCCTCGCCGATCGCGGCCTGCAGCCGCGGGATGTCGGCGTTGGCGCTGTCGCGCTCGCCGCGGTAGCGCGCCACGTCGCGCTCGAGCCGCAGCAGTTCGACGTCGGATACCGCACCGGTCTTGGCCAGCGGCCGCGTAAGTTCGAGTTCCTGGTTGGTCAGCTCGTAGCTGCGCGCCGCCTGGTCGCGCCGGGCGCGCACGCTGGTCAGCTCCTGGCTGCGCTGGGCCGCCTGCTGGCGGGCCACGCCGAGGGTCGCCTCGAGCTCGGCCCGGCGCGACTGGTACAGCGTGCGCTCCTGCTCGGCCAGTTCCGGCGCCTCCTTGAGCACTTCGGGCGGCGCGATGAATTCGGTGCCGTCGGCGAGCGCCTTCAGCCGCGCGGCCTTGGCCTGCAGGGCCAGATCCTGCGCACGGTTCTCGCGCAGCGAGGAGACCATGCGCGTCGGGTCGACCTTGAGCAGCAACTGGCCGACCTCGACCGACTGGCCTTCGCGCACCAGGATCTGCGACACGATGCCGCCATCCATGCTCTGCAGCACCTGGACCTGACGCGACGGGATCACCTTGCCCTCGCCGCGCGTCACCTCGTCGATCGGCGCGAAACCGGCCCACACCAGCAGGACGGCGAAGGCCGCCACGCTGAGCCAGACCAGCGCGCGCGCGCCGCGCGGCGTCTGCTCGGCGATGGCCCAGTCGGCGTTGGCGTCGAAATCGTCGTCCTGGTCGCGCTCGTCAGGCGCGACGGCGCGCAGGCCGCGGTCGAGCAGGCGCGAGACCGGCGCGTAGAAATGCCGCCAAGGCGACAGCGGCCGCGGCTTGCCGGCATCGGCCGGCTTGCTCAGTTGCATGCCCTTGTTCGCCGGCGCGTTCATACCGCCCGTCCGATCCGGCCGTGCTGCAGCGCCTCGACCACCTGGGCCTTGGGACCGTCGGCCATCACCTGGCCGCTGTCGATCACGATCAGGCGGTCGACCAGGTCGAGCAGCGAGGTGCGGTGGGTGACCAGGATCAGCGTCTTGCCGTCGGCATACTTGCGCAACCGGGTCTTCAGCATCTCTTCGCTCATGTGGTCCATCGCGCTGCTCGGCTCGTCCAGCAGCAGGATCGGCGCATCGTTGAGCACCGCGCGGGCGATGCCGACCGCCTGGCGCTGGCCGCCGGACAGCGATTCGCCGCGCTCGCCGATCTGCATGTCGAAACCCTGCGGATGGCGGTCGGCGAACTCGGTCACGCCGGCGACCTCGGCTGCCGCCAGGATCTTCTGGTCGTCGGCGAAAGGCGCCCCCATCGCGATGTTTTCCTTCAGCGAGCCGTAGAACAGGTTGATGTCCTGCGGCACGAAGCCGATCGCGCGGCGCAGCTCGGCCGGATCGATCTGGCGCGCATCGATGCCGTCGATCAGCACCGCGCCCTCGGTCGGCTGGTAGAGGCCGAGCACCAGCCGCTGGACCGTCGACTTGCCCGAGCCGACCCGGCCGATGATGCCGACGCGCTCGCCGGCGCGGATCTTGAACGACACGCCCTGCAGCGCGACGTCCTCGCGGTTCGGGTAGTGGAAGGTGACGTTCTTGAACTCGATGCGGCCCTGGAAGCGGGTGCGGTGCAGGAAGGACGAATCCTCCGGCCGCTCGGTCGGCATCTTCATGTAGCCCTCGACCGAGCCGAGGCCGTTGCGCGCGCCCTGGTACTGCATCATCAGGCCGGCGACCTGGCCGAACGGGCTCATCACGCGGCCGGCCAGCATCGAGGCGGCGATGATGCCGCCCATGCTGACCTGGTGATCGAACAGCAGGTAGACGCCGACCATCACCACCACCACCGACACCGCCTGCTGCAGCGAGGTGGCGATATTGAGCGTGGCCGACGACAGCAGCTTGAGGCGCGAGCCGGTCTGGGCCAGGAAGACGGTGGCGCGCTCCCATTTCTGCTGGATGCTGCCCTCGGCCACCATGAACTTGATGGTCTCGAGCCCGACCAGGCTCTCCACCAGCGTCGCGTTGCGCTGGGCCGAGGCGCGTTGGGTGACGTCGACCAGCTCGTGCATCTTCTGCTGCGCCACCATCGCGGTGACCAGCAGCAGCACGATGCCGACCAGCGGCGGCACGATCAGCCAGGGCGAAATCCAGACCAGGACCAGCAGGAAGATCAGCACGAAGGGTAGATCGACCAGCGCGGTGATGGTGGCCGAGGCGATGAAGTCGCGCACCGACTCGAAGGCGCGCAGATTGGCCGCGAAGGAACCGACCGAGGCCGGCCGGTCGGCCAGCCGCAGGCCGAGCACGCGTTCCATGATGCGGGCCGACAGCGTCACGTCGATGCGCTTGCCGGCGGTGTCGAGGATGAAGGCGCGCACGATGCGCAGCGCGAGGTCGAAGCCCATCATCAGGAGCACGCCGAGCGCCAGCACCCACAGCGTTTCCTCGGCGCGGTTGGGCACCA
This sequence comes from Chitinimonas koreensis, assembly GCF_014353015.1. Classification (NCBI taxonomy): domain Bacteria; kingdom Pseudomonadati; phylum Pseudomonadota; class Betaproteobacteria; order Neisseriales; family Chitinibacteraceae; genus Chitinimonas; species Chitinimonas koreensis. Next base: position 2,301,220 of record NZ_CP060704.1, on the reverse strand, counting down.
CCCGGTCGTACACGTTCATCGAGAACAGCGGCGTGGCGAGCGCGAACAGGTTGATCAGCAGCGCGGCCAGCAGGCTGTCGCGGTAGAGCCGCCAGTTCTGGAACACCACGCTCCAGAACCAGTGCCGGCTGCGTACCGGCCCGGTCTCGGGCGTGCGGGCGTCGAAGTGGAACAGCGGCCGGACGTAGAACACCACGCCGGTATAGAGCGCATCGAGCTCCTCGCGGCTCAGCACGTCGGCCGATTCGCCGCCCTCGGGGTAGCGCACGCGCGCCTCGCCGGTGGGCAGCCATTCGAGCAGGATGCAGGCGAGCTTGCCCTTGAGCAGCAGGATGGCCGGCAACAGGCCCGGACGGATATCGTCGAGCGGCCGGCTCACCACCCGCGCGGTCAGGCCGGCCCGGGCGGCAGCGCGCGGCAGCAGCGCCGGGGTGAGCTGGTTGTTCTCGAGCGGCAGGCCGGCGGACAGCGATTCGTGGGTGGTGGTGATGCCGAAGATGCGGGCGATCATCACCACGCAGTCGAGCAGAGGGTCGTAACGCGTCGAATGCTCGCCCACATGCCAGGCGAAGGAATCTTCAATCTCGGATTCGCTCAGGGTGGAGGACGACATAAGCGGCGATGGACTTTCCTTGCGGGTTGAATTCGAGTAGCCGACGGGTCTGGCAACACATGCCGATCGGGCAATGAACCCGTCCTCCTCCGTTCATCATGACTATCTAATGTTATTCATCATGACTGTTTAATTCTGGCCGCATCCGCCCGAATGGGCGTCAGGTATTGCGACACTTGCACAGGCAAGCTTAATCGGACAATTGCCGCTCCGCAAAGCCTGCTGGTAACCGTAACCGGTATCAAATCAGGCGGTTCTCACTTATCCACATGCAGGCAAAATCATTCAAAGAATCAGTTCATCGTTGCCGAGCAGGTTAAGCGCCCCCTGCAGCTTGTTGCGCATGCCTTTGCGTGCCATCAGCTTGCGCTGGGCCGCGGCGGGAAGATCGGTCAACTTTATGACATTGTTCTCAATCAAAGTATCAATGACATCTTCGATCACCCGCACGAAATCGGCGTCGAGTACGTTGAATCCGCCGTGACTTTCGTCGACACCGAGAAATCGCAGCACGTCCGGATGCCCGTCCTCGACCACCTCATCGCCGGGACGAGCCTGCCTCGATACGGAAAGGACCCGGCCATTTGCATCCCGTTCCACGTACAACATTGTCTGTCCCTCCCATTTTCGGCCTGGCGGCCGGCGGATGCCGGCCACCTTGCACCGTTCAAATATTCCAATTCGTTTCAGTTCAGTCGCTTACGCAATTCCGATCGATATCGGTCCATCCACCCTCACGTTAGCCAATCGATCGGTGCCGTGCCAATTCGCACCAGCCGGCGGCGACGCAAGGTAAATATTCCAGGCCGGCGGCGCTTATTTGAAGTCGCGGCTTTCGACCAGCAATTCGCCCAATAACGCCGACTTATCCACCAAGCGCTTGGCCAGCAGATGCACCACCGCGCCGTCGCGCTGCACCACACCATAGACCGCCAGCAGCCGCGCACCCAGCAATTCCTTGCGCTGGCGCTCGGCCAGGTCGCTCCAGACCACCACGTTGACGCAGCCGGTCTCGTCCTCGAGCGTGACGAAGGTGGTCCCCTTGGCGGTACCCGGCCGCTGCCGCGTGGTCACGATGCCGCAGGCCCTGGCCGGCTGCCGGTCCTGACAGGCCAGGATCTCGCCGGCCGACAGCAGCCGCTCGCGCCGCAGGCCGGCGCGCAGCAGGCTGACCGGGTGGGCGCGCAGGCTGAGCCCCACGCTGCGGTAATCGCCGGCGATCTCCTCGCCCAGGCGTGGCACCGGCAGGTCGGCCGGCGCGAGGTCCTCGTCGAGGCCGGCCGTCAGGTCGGCCGCGCCGCCGAGTCCGCCGGCCAGCCAGCGCGCCTGGCGCCGATGGCCGGTCAGCGCGGCGAGGCCGTCGGCCTCGGCCAGCGCGCCGAGGCTGCGCCGGTCGAGCGCGGCCAGCCGCTGCAGTTGGCCCAGGGCCGCATAGCCGCCCGCCGGCCGGGCCGCGGCGATCCGCCCGCCGGCCTCCGCGCTCAGGCCCTGTACCAGCCGCAGGCCAAGCCGCAGCGCCGGCCCGTGCTCGCCCGCCTCGAGCGAGCAGTCCCAGCCGCTGTGCTGCACGTCGACCGGCCTCACCTCGACGCCGTGGCGCGCGGCGTCCTGCACCAGCTGGGCCGGCGAATAGAAGCCCATCGGCTGGCTGTTGAGCAGCGCGCAGGTGAAGGCCGCCGGCTCGTAGCGCTTGAGCCAGGCCGAGACGTAGACCAGCAGCGCGAAGCTGGCGGCATGCGACTCGGGGAAGCCGTATTCGGAAAAGCCCTCGATCTGCGCCAGGATGCGCTCGATGTAGTGCTCCTCGTAGCCGTTGCGCCGCATGCCTTCCTTGAGCTTGAGGCGGAAACGCTCGAGCGTGCCGCTCTGCCGCCACGAGGCCATCGAGCGGCGCAGCTGGTCCGACTCGCCGTGGGTGAAGTCGGCCGCGACCACCGCCAGTTCCATCACCTGCTCCTGGAAGATCGGGATGCCCAGCGTGCGCTCGAGCACGCGCCGCACCGCCGGGCTCGGGTAGTCGAACTCGCGCTGGCCCTGGCGGTAGGCTTCGCGCCGCTCGAGGTAGGGATGCACCATGCCGCCCTGGATCGGCCCCGGCCGCACCAGCGCGACCTCGACCACCAGGTCGTAGAAGTTCACCGGCTTGAGCTTGGGCAGCATGCTCATCTGGGCGCGCGATTCGATCTGGAACACGCCGAGCGTGTCGGCCCGGCAGATCATGCGGTAGACCGCCGGATCCTCCTTCGGCAGCGTCGCCATGGTCAGCTTCGGCTGCCGCCGCACCGCCGCCACCAGGTCGAAGGCGCGGCGGATGGCGCTGAGCATGCCGAGCGCCAGCACGTCGACCTTGAGCAGGCCGAGCGACTCGAGGTCGTCCTTGTCCCACTGGATCACCGTACGGTCCTTCATCGCCGCGTTCTCGATCGGCACCAGCCGCGCCAGCGGCCCGCGCGAGATGACGAAGCCGCCGACGTGCTGGCTCAGGTGGCGCGGAAAACGCAGCAGCTGGTCGGTGAGCCGCAGCAGCAGGCGCACCTGGCGGCTGCGCGGATCGAAGCCGACCTCCTCCAGCCGCTGCGGCAGCTGGTCGCGCCGATCCCACCAGGCCAGCGTCTTGTTCAGCCGGTCGATCTGGCCGTCGTCGAAACCGAGCGCGCGGCCCAGGTCGCGCAGCGTGCTGCGCGGCCGATAGGTGATCACGGTGGCGGCCAATGCGGCGCGGTCGCGGCCGTATTTGGCGTAGAGGTACTGGATCACCTCCTCGCGCCGCTCGTGCTCGAAGTCGACGTCGATGTCGGGCGGCTCGTTGCGCTCGCGCGAGAGGAAGCGCTCGAACAGCAGCGCCGACCGGCTCGGATCGACCTCGGTGATGCCGAGCGCGTAGCAGACCGCCGAGTTGGCCGCCGAGCCGCGGCCCTGGCACAGGATGCCCTGGCTGCGGGCGAAGGCGACCGCGTCCTCGACGGTGAGGAAGAAGGGCTCGTAGCGCAGCTCGGCGATCAGCGCCAGTTCCTTGCCGACCTGTTGCCGCACCGCGATCGGTACGCCGTCCGGATAGCGGCGGCGCAGGCCGGCCTCGATCAGCGCGGCCAAGTGGCGCGTCGGCGTCGAGCCGGCCGGCACCAGCTCCTCGGGGTATTCGTAGCGCAGGCTGTCGAGCGAGAAGGTGCAGCGCTCGGCGATCCGCACCGTCTCGGCCATCAGCTCGGCCGGATAGATGCGGGCCAGCGACAGGCGGCTGCGCAGGTGGCGCTCGCCGTTGGGGAACAGCGCCATGCCGCACTCGGCCACCGGCTTGCCGAGCCGGATCGCGGTCAGCACGTCCTGCAGCGCCCGCCGCGAACGCACGTGCATGTGGACGTCGCCGGCCGCCACGCAGGGCAGTCCGCACAGCGCGGCCAGCGCGCGCAGGCGAGCCAGCCGCTCGCGGTCGCCGGCATCCTGGAACAGCTCGACGGCGAGCCAGGCGCGCCCGGCGAAATGCCGGGCGAACCAGCGGCCATCGGCTTCGTCGACCGGGTCGTCGGCGATCGCGGACGGCAGCCACAGCGCGAGCAGGCGCGCGGCCGCCGCGGCCACGTCGGCGCGCGCGAGCCGGTAGCTGCCCTTGCCCGCCTGGCGGCGGCCGGTGGCGATCAGCGCCGACAGGTCGCCATACGCCTCGCGGTCCGGTGCCAGCAGCACCAGGCGCAGACCGTCGTCGAGGCGGAATTCCGCCCCACGATCAGCTGCAGCCCGGCCGCCTTGGCCGCCACGTGGGCACGCACGATGCCGGCGAGCGAGCATTCGTCGGTGATGGCCAGCGCGCGGTAGCCGCGCGCCTGCGCGCGCTCGACCAGCTCCTCGGCCTGCGAGGCGCCGCGCTGGAAGCTGAAGTTGGAGAGGCAGTGCAGCTCGGCGTAGTCCGGCAGACCGGTGGATGTCATGGCCGCTTCCTCGGCGCCGCGCACGGCATTTCAGGGATTGGACGAATGGCCTGCATCGGATGGGATGGCCGGGTGCGGTACGGCGCCAGACGGTCGATCGCGCCGAGCCGCCTCTCAGCCGAACAGGCCATGCAAGTACCACTCGCCGTCGCCGCCGCGCTGGCGATAGATCCAGTAGCGCCGGCCCGACGGCCCTTCGGCCTGGTAGTAGTCGCGCGCCACCGCCTCGCCGTCCCACCAGCCCGATTCGATGCGCTCGGCCCGGCCCAGCAGCCGCAGCGGTTCGCCGTGCCAGGGCCGCTCGTCGCGCACCGCCAGCGGCAGGGGTTCCGGCAGCAGCCAGCCCGGCCGCTCGCCGACCGGCAAGGCAGGCGAAGCCGTGCCGGCCGGCACCAGCCGCCAGGCCCGCTCGGGCCGGTGGTCGGGCTGGCAGGCCACGGTCTTGATCGCCTCTGCGCCGAGCCGGGCTGCCATCCGCGCCAGCAACAGGTCGAAATCGCCGGCGGCGCGGGTGGTGCCGAACAGATCGAGCGGCAGGCCGTCCAGCCGGTGCAGCGCGTCGACACGCAGCCGCAGCGCCTCGACCGGCGCCGGCAGCGCGAGCCGGCCCAGCCGCTCGCGCAGGATCGCCAGCATGGCGTCGGCCGAACGCGTCGGCTTGCCCAGGCCGACCAGCAGCCCGGTCGGCGGCTTGCCCTCGTGGCACAGCTCCAGCGCCAGTTGCTGCGCGCCCAGCCCGCGGCCGGCCAGGAAGCCGGCCAGTTCGGCCAGCAGGCGCTTGGCGACGAAGCCGAGCGCCTCGACCTGCTCGGTCGCCCAGTGCAGCACGATGCGGCGGTCGAACACCTCGGCCGGTACGAAGGCCTCGCGCGGATCGGGCGCAAGGCCGCGGGCGCGATCCATCTCGTCGAGCAGCCCCGGCCCGAAGCGGCGCGACAGTCCATCGCGCGGCAAGGCGGTCAACTGGCCGAAGCGGCGCAAACCCAGCGCATGCAGGCGCCGCTGCCGTTCGGCCGGCCAGGGCAGGTCGTCGAGCGGCAGCCGCGCGAGCGCCTCGGCCAGTGCGGCCGGTCGATCCACCACCGGCGCACCGCCGCGCCGCGCCAGCCAGGCCGCGGCCAGCGCAGTCGGCGCCACCGCATCCATGGCCGCCGGACCGAACGCCGCCAGCCCTTCCGCCACCAGCCGTCGCAGCCGTTCCAGCCCCTGGAAGTAGCGCAGGCAGCCGCCGATCTCGAGCAGCAGGCCGGCCGGCGGATCGAGGCAGACCGTCGGCGTGAACTGCAGCGCCCAGGCGGCCAGGCTGTCGAGTAGCGCGGCCTCCTGCTCGGGCCGGCGCCGAGTCAGCTGCAAGCCCGCCGCCAGCGCCTGGGCCGCCGACCGCAGCTGGCCGACCTGAACGCCTTCGGCCTGCGCCATGGCGTTGCAGGCGATCACCCGTTCCTGCCGCTCGATCGTCTCGACGACCGCCCAGGGCTCAGCCAGCGTAGGCGTAGGCGCGAGGTGCAGCGCGTCGAGCGGCAGGTTCGGCAGGTACAGGGCGAGCCACAGCATGATCGGCAGGACGCGCGGGCGTCGCATGGGGCAGGAACAGGGGACGGTCGGCCGGCGAGCCGCGCCGCTTGAGCACGCGTACGGTCACGCCGCCAGCCACCGAGTTCACGCTGAGCCGCAGCGGGAACGGCGAGGCGGTGGATTCCGGTACGCCTTGGCGCAGCACGAAGCCGCAAGCGCCGCCGGCTTCGGCCGCCACCAGCAGGCGGCGGCACTGGCGATCGGTCAGCGCATGGCCGAACCAGCCGACCACCGCGCCGCAGGCCGGCTCGCGCAACGCCTGCTCCATCGCCCATTGCGCATCGTTCTCGCAGGCGGGGTCGACCCAGGTCAGCCGGCCGAGGTCGACCCCGGCGGCCTGCCAGGCCGGCGCGTAGGGGATGTGCGGCGGCGCGATCAGCAGCACCTGGCGGCCGGCGCGGGTCAGCTCGGCCAGCGCGGGCAGCAGCAGCTTGAGTTCGCCGCAGCCCGCGCGCGAGGCGACCAGTTCGGTCACCGCGGCCTGCGGCCAGCCGCCGCCGGGCAGCAGCGCGGCCAGTTCGGCGTGGCGGCAGTCGACGGTGGCGGGCACGGCCTGGCTGAAGCCGTCGCCGCGCCAGATGCCGGGATGCTTGAGGACTTCGGCGAGGGCTGCCTGCATGATGCGCTCCGGTGTACGAACGTTCACCCATTATGGTGAACGGACGTTCTCTACGCAAGGTGTGGACTGCGTGTGAGGGGTGAGGGGTGAGGGTAACCCCATCCCCCTCCCAACCTCCCCTTGAAGGGGAGGGGCCGGGCAGCACCTGTTTCGAACGTTGGTGATCGTCAGCCCATCATCAAAGCCAGTCACCGCACGTACTCCCTCCCCTTCAAGGGAGGGACGGAGCGGCCGGCTTCGGATGGGATGGGGTTACCCCTCACCCCTCACCCCTCACCCCTCACTCCTCACTCCTCACTCCTCACTCCTCACTCCTCACTCCTCACTCCTCACTCCTCACTCCTCACTCCTCACTCCTCACTCCTCACTCCTCACTCCTCACTCCTCACCCACCTGCTGCGCCGCAGCATCGTTAGTTGTTGCTCCTGGGAACGCTTTATGAAATTATCCAAAGCGCTTTGGATTGATACGAACACAGCAAAACAACGGCCGGATCGCTTCGGCCATGCAGCGGGTCGCTTCCTCCATGAAGGGCCGGCCCGCCTACCCGAGTCGCAGGAGGCACGATGCAAGCCCAGGTCCAATCCGGCCAGCCCGACTGGTGGCGCGGTGGCGTCATCTACCAGATATATCCGCGCAGCTTCGCCGACAGCGACGGCGACGGCGTGGGCGACCTGCCCGGCATCACCGCCCGGCTCGACCACGTCGCCAAGCTCGGCGTCGACGCGGTCTGGCTGTCGCCGTTCTTCAAGTCGCCGATGAAGGATTTCGGCTATGACGTGTCGGACTACCGCGCGGTCGATCCGCTGTTCGGCACGCTCGACGACTTCGACGCGCTGGTCAGCCATGCCCACGGCCTGGGCCTGAAGGTGATGATCGACCTGGTGATGAGCCACTCGTCCGACCAGCACCCGTGGTTCCAGCAAAGCCGCCAGGACCGCGACAATCCGCGCGCCGACTGGTACGTCTGGGCCGACGCCAGACCGGACGGCACCCCGCCCAACAACTGGCTGTCGCTGTTCGGCGGCAGCGCCTGGCAGTGGGACAGCCGGCGCGGCCAGTACTACCTGCACAATTTCCTGACCAGCCAGCCCGACCTGAACTTCCACAATCCGGTGGTGCGCCGGCAGATGCTCGACGAGGTCGAGTTCTGGCTGCAGCGCGGCGTCGACGGGCTGCGGCTGGACGTGGTGAACTTCTATTTCCACGATGCCGAGCTGCGCGACAACCCGGCCGCGCCGCGCGGCGAGGCCCGCGCCGACGGCGTGCCGCTGAACAACCCCTATGCCTGGCAGCACCACCTGTACGACAAGACCCGGCCCGAGAACCTCGACTTCCTGCGCGAGCTGCGCGCGCTGCTCGACCGCTACCCGGGCAGCACCAGCGTCGGCGAGATCGGCTCGGACGACCCGCTCGGCACCATGGCCGAGTACACCGCGGGTGGCAGGCTGCACATGGCCTATACCTTCAACCTGCTGACGCCCGAATTCAGCGCGGCCCACGTGCGCCGCACCATCGCCGAGATGGAGGCGCGCATCGGCAGCGGCTGGCCGTGCTGGTCGATCGGCAACCACGATATCGCCCGCGTGATGACGCGCTGGGGCGGCGCGGCGGCCGACCCGGCGCTGGCCAAGGTGCTGATGGCGATGCTGCTGTCGCTGCGCGGCAGCGTGTGCATCTACCAGGGCGAGGAGCTGGCGCTGACCGAGGCCGACATCCCGTTCGAGCGGCTGCGCGACCCCTACGGCATCACCTTCTGGCCCGAATTCAAGGGCCGCGACGGCTGCCGCACGCCGATGCCGTGGCAGGCCGACGCGCCGCACGCCGGCTTCTCGGCCGCCGAGCCGTGGCTGCCGATCCCGGCCGAGCACCTGGCCCGCGCGGTCGACCGCCAGGTCGCCGACCCGGCCTCGCCGCTGCACGCCTACCGCGCCTTCCTGGCCTGGCGCAGCCGCCGGCCGGCGCTGCAGCGCGGCAGCATCGCGCTGCTCGATTCGCCCGGAGAGACGCTGCTGTGGCTGCGCGAATACGGCGGCGAACGCCTGCTGTGCGCCTTCAACCTGGCCGCTACGCCGGTCGAGCTGGCGCTGCCGGCCGGCAGCACGGGGACATTGCTGAGCGGCCATGGCTTCCAGGCCGGGCTCGACGCCGGCCGCCTCGCGCTGCCCGGCTACGGCGCGGCGTTCATCACTCTCGAAGGAGCGGAACACCATGGCTGAGGTCGTGCTGCGCGACGTGCGCAAGTTCTTCAACGACAGCGAGATCATCCGCGGCGTGGACCTGAACATCGGCGCCGGCGAATTCACCGTCTTCGTCGGCCCCTCGGGCTGCGGCAAGTCCACCCTGTTGCGCATGATCGCCGGGCTGGAGGACATCTCGGCCGGCGAGCTGCACATCGGCGGCAGCCGCGCCGATACGCTGCCGCCGGCGCGGCGCGGAGTGGCGATGGTGTTCCAGAGCTATGCGCTCTACCCGCACATGTCGGTCTACGACAACATGGCCTTCGGCCTGAAGCTGGCCAAGGAGGACGGCAACGAGGTGCGCGCCCGCGTCACCCGCGCCGCCGAGGTGCTGCAGCTGGGCCACCTGCTGCAGCGCAAGCCGCGCGAGCTGTCGGGCGGCCAGCGCCAGCGCGTGGCGATCGGCCGCGCCATCGTGCGCAAGCCGCGGGTGTTCCTGTTCGACGAGCCCCTGTCCAACCTCGACGCGGCGCTTCGGGTGCAGATGCGGATCGAGCTGGCCAACCTGCACAAGCAGCTCGGCACCACCATGATCTACGTGACCCACGACCAGGTCGAGGCGATGACGCTGGCCGACAAGATCGTGGTGCTCAACCGCGGCCAGGTCGAGCAGGTCGGCGCGCCGCTCGAGCTCTACAACCGGCCGCGCAACCTGTTCGTGGCCGGCTTCCTCGGCTCGCCCAAGATGAATTTCATCGACGGCCGGCTCGACCGCATCGAAGCCGGCCTCGCGGTGGTCGACCTGCCCGGCGGCGCCACGCTGCGGCTGGCGGTCGACGCCGCCGGCGCCACGCCGGGCGACGCCGTCACCGTCGGCGTGCGGCCCGAGCATTTCGAGCCGGCGACCTCGGGCGCCAGCCTGGTCGGCACGGTCAAGGTGATCGAGCACCTGGGCGACCAGGTCTATGCCTACGTCGACGTGCCCGGCACCCGCGACGGCCTCTTGGTGGTGCGGCTGGAGCCCGAGACCGCGGTGCGCGCCGGCGACGTGCTGGCGCTGGCGATCCCGGCGGCGCAGTGCCACCTGTTCGATGCCGGCGGCACCGCGTTCGCGCGGCGCGCGGCGCTGAATTCGTAATGCCGAAGGCGATTCGCCGCCGTAGGTCGGGCTTTACGCCCGACGGCGACGCCGATTCGCAGTGCTGTCGGGCGTAAAGCCCGACCTGCGGCAAGCCATCGATGGACATGCATTTCCGTGCTTCGGCCCGCCAGCCGCGGCGCACACTCACAACAGCAAAGGAGACAACATGAAGACGAAGCTCAAGACCACCCTGCTCGGCCTCGCGCTCGGCCTGGCCGGCATCGGCAGCGCCTCGGCCGCCAACGTCGCCATCGCCTGCGGCGCGATCGGCCAGGAACACGAGCTGTGCAAGCAGGGCGCCGAAGCCTGGGCCAAGAAGACCGGCAATACCGTCAGCTTCGTCTCGGTGCCCAACTCGGCCACCGAGCAGCTGGCGCTGTTCCAGCAGCTCCTGTCGGCCGGCGCGGCCGACATCGACGTGATGCAGATCGACGTGGTCTGGCCCGGCATCATCGGCCGCCACCTGCTCGACCTGACGCCCTACGCCAAGAACCGCGGCGACTTCTTCGCCGCGATGATCAAGAACGACACCGTCGAGGGCAAGCTGGTCGCCCTGCCCTGGTTCACCGACGCCGGCCTGCTGTACTACCGCAAGGATCTGCTCGAGAAGTACCAGGCCAAGGTGCCGACCACCTGGGCCGAGCTGACCGCCACCGCGCAGAAGATCCAGGACGGCGAACGCCGCGCCGGCAACGACAAGGCCTGGGGCTACGTCTGGCAGGGCCGCGCCTACGAGGGGCTGACCTGCAACGCGCTCGAATGGGTGGCCAGCCACAACGGCGGCAGCATCGTCGACAGCGCCGGCAAGGTCACCATCAACAATCCGGGCGCCGCGGCGGCGCTCAAGACCGCGGCCGGCTGGGTCGGTAAGATCACCCCGCAGGGCGTGCTCAACTACACCGAGGAAGAGTCGCGCGGCGTGTTCCAGTCGGGCAACGCGGTATTCATGCGCAACTGGCCCTACGCCTGGTCGCTGGCCAACGGCGCCGACAGCCCGATCAAGGGCAAGGTTGGCGTGGCCCCGCTGCCCAGCGGCGCCGGCGGCAAGCCGGCCGCCACGCTCGGCGGCCAGCAGCTGGCGGTGTCGAAATACTCGAAGAACGCCGCGCTGGCGGCCGACCTGGTGGTCTACCTGACCGGCCGCGAGGAGCAGAAGCGCCGCGCCATCCAGGGTTCGCTCAACCCGACCATCGGCGCGCTCTACATCGATCCGGACGTGGTCAAGGCCAATCCCTTCATGCGCGAGCTCTACCCGGTGTTCGCCAGCGCGGTGGCCCGCCCGGCCACGCCGACCGGCGCCAAGTACAACCAGGTCAGCACCGAGTTCTGGAACGCCGTGCACGCCACGCTGTCGGGCCAGCAGCCGGCCGAGGCGAGCCTGAAGGCGCTCGACGGCAAGCTGAACCGGCTCGGCCGCGGCGGCAAGTGGTAAGCCGGATGCGCGTATCGTAGGCACGGCCTGCAGGAGCGGCTTCAACCGCGAATCGCGGGTATGGCACGATGCCCATTCGCGGCCAAAGCCGCTCCGACCCAGTGCCTGGAGGTAGGTCGGACTTCGGTCCGGCCGCCCGGACGATAGCCGCCAGCAGCAGCAATCCCCTTCCCTTCGATGCGAACCCTCACGAGACCCCTGCCATGACGGGACAATCGCAACTCAACCGCAGCCGCGTGCGCGCCGCCTGGCTGTTCCTGGCGCCGATGCTGCTGGTGCTCGCGCTGGTGGCCGGCTGGCCGCTGGCGCGCACCATCTGGTTCGGTTTCACCGACGCCAGCCTCGCCGACCTCGGTCAGTACGCCTGGGTCGGCTTCGACAACTACCTCGGCTACAACGACGGCCAGTGGTACGGCCTGCTGGCCGACCCCGACTGGTGGCAGGCGGTACGCAACACGCTGTGGTTCGCCGTGGTGTCGGTCTCGCTCGAGACCGTGCTGGGCATGGTGGTGGCGCTGGTGCTCAACCAGACCTTCCCCGGCCGCGGCCTGGTGCGCGCGGCGGTGCTGATCCCCTGGGCCATCCCGACCATCGTGTCGGCCAAGATGTGGAGCTGGATCATGAACGACCAGTTCGGCATCCTGAACCACATCCTCTTGGGCCTCGGGCTGATCTCGGCGCCGATCGCCTGGACCGCCGATCCCGACCTCGCCATGAGCGCGGTGATCATGGTCGACGTCTGGAAGACCACGCCCTTCATGGCGCTGATGATCCTGGCCGCGCTGCAGATGGTGCCGTCGGACTGCTACGAGGCGGCGCGCGTCGACGGCATCCACCCGGTCAAGGTGTTCTTCCGCGTCACCCTGCCGCTGATCAAGCCGGCCCTGCTGGTCGCGGTGATCTTCCGCGCGCTCGATGCGCTGCGGGTGTTCGACCTGATCTACGTGCTGACCTCGAACAGCCCGCAGACCATGTCGATGTCGGTCTACGCGCGCCAGCAACTGGTCGACTTCCAGGCGGTCGGCTACGGCTCGGCCGCCTCCACGCTGCTGTTCGTCACGGTGGCGCTGTGCATCATCGTCTACATCGTGGTCGGGCGCGTGCGCTTCGACCGGGAGCAATGACCATGCAGGCCCTCAAGCGGATCGGTTTCTGGCTCCTGGTGGCGGCGATCGTGGTCTACGCCGTCTTCCCCTTCTACTACGCTGTGGTTTCCTCGCTGAAGCCGGCCTCGCAGCTGTTCCGGGTCGAGTACTGGCCGAGCGACTGGAGCCTGGACAACTACGTCGGCGTGTTCCGCGACCAGCCGTTCGCCACCAATATCGGCAACTCGCTGCTGGTGTCGGCCTCGGTGGTCGCGCTGGCGCTGGCGATGGGCGTGACGGCCGCCTACGCGCTCGGTCGCGTCACCTTCCGCGGCCGCGCGCTGATGCTGTTCTCGATCCTGGCGGTATCGATGTTCCCGCAGGTGGCGGTGCTGGCCGGCATGTTCGAGCTGGTGCGCGCGCTCGGGCTCTACAACAGCCTGTGGAGCCTGACGCTGTCCTACCTGATCTTCACGCTGCCGTTCACGGTCTGGGTGCTCACCACCTTCATCCGCGACCTGCCCAAGGAGCTGGAGGAAGCCGCGGTGATGGACGGCGCCAGCCCCTGGGTGATCATCACCCGAGTGTTCATGCCGCTGATGTGGCCGGCGCTGGTCACCACCGGCCTGTTGGCCTTCATCGCCGCCTGGAACGAGTTCCTGTTCGCGCTGACCTTCACGCTCAGCAACGAGCAGCGCACCGTGCCGGTCGCCATCGCCCTGATCACCGGCGCCAGCGCGCACGAGCTGCCCTGGGGCAACATCATGGCGGCCTCGGTGATCGTCACCGTGCCGGTGGTGGGCCTGGTCCTGCTGTTCCAGCGGCGGATCGTGTCCGGGCTGACGGCGGGGGCGGTGAAGGGCTAGGCCGCCACTCGACGGCATCGGCAAATGCGAAGGCGGCCTGGTGGCCGCCTTCGTCGTTTCCTGCCGGCCGTCCGCTGCCGGTCGCCCGCTGCCGGTCGCCCCGCCGGTCGCCCGCTATAGGACGGAGCGCCGCCGGTACTGCTCCGGCGTCATTCCCGCCAGCCGCTGGAACATCGCGATGAAGGCCGAAGCGGTGCCGTAGCCGAGGTCGAAGGCGATCGCCTGCACCGATTGGCCCAGCCCGAGCGCCTCGACCGCGCGCAGGAAGCGCAGCCGCTGGCGCCATTCGCCCAGGCCCATGCCGAGCTCGCGCTGGCACAGCCGCGCCAGCGTGCGCTCGGTGGTGTGCAAGGTGGCGGCCCAGTCGGCCAGCGAGCGGTTGTCGCCGGGATCGGCTTGCAAGGCATCGAGCACCGCCGCCAGCGCCGGCGACTCGGCCTGCGGCAGGTAGCGCGTCTCGCAGCGCGCGCCGGCCAGCTGGTCGAGCAGCACCTGGGCCAGCCGGCGGTCGGGCTCGGTCGCCGGCGTGGCCACGTCGCGCTCGGCGAAATCGACCAGGATCGCGCGCAGCAGCGGACTGATCGCCAGCGTGCACGGCTCGACCGGCAGCGCGCCGCACAGCCCGGCGTCGAGGTCGACCGCGCGGTAGACCACCGGGTGGCGGTTGTAGCTGCTGTGCTCGCAGCCGGGCGGGATCCACACCGCGTAGTGCGGCGGCGACAGGAAGCGGCGGCCGCCGACTTCGAGCTGCATCACGCCGTGGGTCACGTAGTTGAGCTGGCCCCAGTCGTGCCGGTGCGGCGCGAATTCGGTGCCGGCGCCGAATTCGGCGTAGCGGAAGTGCACCGGGTAGGGCAAGGCCGTGACGGTGCGCCACTTGAGCGGCTTGCGCGGTTCGGATCTGAGATCGGGCATCGGATATCCGGGAAGGCATTCACCGCGGAGGACGCCGAAGACATGGAGTGAACCGGGATGTAACTCCGCGTCCTCGGCGTCCTCCGCGGTCGGCATGGCAGGCGAAGATCGAACGCAATCCGGGAAGACCGCGAGGCGCAGTCCGCTTCCCTGCATCGCTTGTCCGGAATTCATTATATCCATCGATCACGCCAGGCGGACAATGGCGCCCTTCCGCAACATCGGGCTTCGCCATGCAATACCTGTTTCCGCTGCTGGCCGTGCTGATCTGGGCCGGCAATACCGTCGTCAACAAGCTCGCCGCCGGCGTGGTCTATCCGGCCGAGATCGGCTTCTACCGCTGGCTGGTCGCCGGCCTGCTGTTCACGCCCTTCATGCTCGGCCGGGTGCGCGCCGAGTGGCCCGCCATCCGGCCGCTGCTGCCGCGCATCGCGGTGCTCGGCGCGCTGGGCATGGCGGTCTACCAGAGCCTGGCCTACTACGCTGCCCACCGCACCTCGGCCACCAATATGGGCATCATCCTGTCGCTGATGCCGATGATGGCGCTGGCGCTGTCGATCGCCGTGCTGGGCCAGCGGCTCACGCTCGGCGCGCTGGCCGGCGCGGCGGTGTCCTTCGTCGGCGTGCTGTTCGTGATCTCCGGCGGCGAGCCGGCCAGCCTGCTGCACCATGGCGTGGGCAGCGGCGACGCGATGATGCTGGTGGCGACCTTCGCCTACGCGGTCTACAGCGTGCTGCTGAAGAAATGGCAGCTCAAGCTGGCGGCGCCGGTCCTGCTCTACCTGCAGATCCTGGTCGCCATCGTGCTGCTGTCGCCGCTGTACCTGCTCTCGCCCAAGGCCGGCCTGAACGCCGCCAACGCGCCGCTGGTGCTTTACGCCGGCCTGTTGGCCTCGATGCTGGCGCCGCTGGCCTGGATGCGCGGCGTGGCCAGGCTCGGGCCGAGCCGCACCACCATGTTCTTCAACCTGTCGCCGCTGTTCACCGCGCTGATCGCCGCCACGCCGATCCTGGGCGAGCGGCTGGGGCCGCATCACCTGCTCGGCGGCCTGCTGATCCTGGCCGGCGTGCTGCTGACCGAACGCTGGAAGACGCCGCTGGGGCGGCGAGCGGCGGCGTAGACGCCGCGCGGTTCATGTGTAGGCCGGGCTTTATGCCCGGCAGTGCTGCCGGCCGAGGTCGCTGCCGGGCATAAAGCCCGACCTGCCAGGCCGACAGTCTCAGCTCGCGCAGCACCGCGCCGGCCCACGCTGTGCTCCGTCATCCAGGACCAGCGCTCCCTGCAGGCGGTGCTGCCGGCCCGCTTCAGCAACGCGGTACGGCGGCTGACCGAGCCGTTCTACCCGGTCTGCGGCTACGGTCAGGCCGGCCGCCGGCCGTGCCGCGTGCCGGAAACGCGCGGCACCCGCTTCGTAGTGCTCTCACCAGGCGCGCCAGCGCTATCACGCTTCACGGCCGCGCGACGGCCCTCACTCTTCACCCGAGGCGCGCAGCGCTGCGCCGATGTCCTTCGCTTCCCAATGCGGGAAATACTTGCGCACCAGCGCATTCAGCTCGACTTCGAAGGCCCGCAGCCGCGCCAGTTCGTCGAGCTCGGCCGGCGCCGCCTCGTCCGCCACTGCGGCCGCCGCGATCATGCCGGCGCCGGCGGTGGCGTTGCTGAGCCGATCGATCACGATGAAGCTGCCGGTGCCGCGGCACTCGCGGTAGGCGTCGAAGGCCACCGGCGCGGTCAGCGCCACGCGGCACAGGCCGATCTCGTTGAGGCCGAGCCGGTCCGCCTCCGAGGCGGCCAGCGAATTGACGTCGATGCGTTCGAGGATGCGCGCGACGCGGCCGTAGACCTGCTTGCCGCCGAGCTTGAACGCGTATTCTCGGCCGGCCTCGAGCGGCTGCTCGTTCATCCAGACGATGTGGGCATCGAAGCTGGTCGAGACGTTGGGCCGTGTCTCGCCGACCTTCACGATCATGTCGCCGCGCGAGATGTCGATCTCGTCGGCCAGCGTCAGCGTGATCGCCTGGCCGGCGAAGGCCGCCGGCTGCTCGCCCTCGTAGCTGACCACGGCGCGCACGCGGCTCTGCTTGCCCGAGGGCAGCGCCACCACGGCGTCGCCGGGCTTGATCTCGCCGGCCGCCACCGTGCCGCAGAAGCCGCGGAAATCGAGGTTGGGCCGGTTGACGTACTGCACCGGCAGGCGGAAGGCGTCCAGATGCACGTCGTGATCGATCTCGACCGTTTCCAGCAGCTTCATCAGCGTCGGGCCGTCGTACCACGGCGCGCGCTCGCTGGCCGTGACCACGTTGTCGCCGCGCAGGGCCGAGATCGGCACGAAGCGGATGTCGGGGATGCCGAGTTGCTCGGCGAAGGCCAGGTAATCGGCGCGGATGCGCTCGAACACCGCCGGATCGAAATCGACCAGGTCCATCTTGTTGACCGCCACGATCACGTGGCGGATGCCGAGCAGGCTGACGATGAAGCTGTGGCGCCGGGTCTGGGTCTGCACGCCGCGGCGCGCGTCGATCAGGATCACCGCCAGGTTGCTGGTCGAGGCGCCGGTCGCCATGTTGCGGGTGTACTGCTCGTGGCCCGGGCAGTCGGCGATGATGAACTTGCGCCGGTCGGTGCTGAAGTAGCGGTAGGCGACGTCGATGGTGATGCCCTGCTCGCGTTCGGCCTGCAGGCCGTCGACCAGCAGCGCGAGGTCGATCTCGTCGTCGGTGGTGTTGTACTTCTGCGAATCGCGCTGGATCGCCGCCAGCTGGTCCTCGAAGATCAGCTTGGAATCGTGCAGCAGCCGGCCGATCAGCGTGGACTTGCCGTCGTCGACGTTGCCGCAGGTGATGAAGCGCAGCAGATCCTTGTTCTCGTGCTGCTTGAGGTAGGCCAGGATGTCGCTGGCGATCAGGTCGGACTGGTGGGACATGATGTGTGAGGAGTCAGGTGTGAGGCGTGAGGGGTTAAACCCGGGGCGGCGAGAGGCGGAAAGCGCGACGGGGTTCTACACCTCACCCCTCACGCCTCGCACCTCACATCAGAAGTAGCCTTCCATCTTCTTCTTCTCCATCGACCCGCTCGAATCGTGGTCGATCACGCGGCCCTGGCGTTCGCTGGTGGTGGTCAGCAGCATTTCCTGGATGATCTCGGGCAGCGTGGCGGCGGTCGATTCGACCGCGCCGGTCAGCGGGTAGCAGCCCAGCGTGCGGAAGCGCACCGAGCGGGTCGCGATGCTCGCCTTCTGCTCCGGCGTCAGGTACTCGAGAATGCGGTCGTCGTCGATCATCACCAGCGTGCCGTTCAGGTTCACCACCGGCCGCTCGGCCGCGAAGTACAGCGGCACGATCTCGATGTTCTCGAGGTAGATGTATTGCCAGATGTCAAGCTCGGTCCAGTTCGACAGCGGGAACACGCGGATGCTCTCGCCCTTGTCGACGCGCGAGTTGTAGATGTTCCACAGCTCGGGCCGCTGGTTCTTCGGATCCCAGCGGTGGTTGCGGTCGCGGAACGAATAGACGCGCTCCTTGGCGCGGCTCTTCTCCTCGTCGCGCCGCGCGCCGCCGAAGGCCGCGTCGAAGCCGTGCTTGTTGAGCGCCTGCTTGAGGCCCTCGGTCTTCATCACGTCGGTGTGCTTGGCACTGCCGGCGGTGAAGGGATTAATGCCGGCCTTCACGCCGTCCTCGTTGACGTGGGTCAGCAGGTTCCAGCCCTCGGCCTTCTGCTTGTCGCGCAGCTTGTACATCTCCTGGAATTTCCAGGTGGTGTCGACGTGCATCAGCGGGAACGGCGGCTTGCCCGGCGCGAAGGCCTTCTTCGCCAGGTGCAGCATCACGGCCGAATCCTTGCCGATCGAATAGAGCATCACCGGCTTGTCGAACTCGGCGGCGACCTCGCGGATGATGTGGATGGACTCGGCCTCGAGCTGCTTGAGGTGGGTCAGACGGTGTTCGGGAAGAGACATACGGTTGCGGCTTCGGGAAGTGGCGGCCGACGAAGGGCCAGCGAAGCCGGTGTTTTACCAGAAGGCGAACGCGCGCTGAATAAACCGATAGGCATATGGATAGCAGGCCGCCGCCACGGCGCTACAATCCGGCCCTGATCCGCCCGACCCGACGCCATGCTCAGCTACCGCCACGCCTTCCATGCCGGCAACCACGCCGACGTGCTCAAGCACTACCTGCTCACCCGCCTGCTCGCGCATCTGAACCAGAAGGACAAGCCCTACTGGTACATCGATACCCACGCCGGCGCCGGCTGCTACCAGCTCGACCAGGGCTATGCCGCCAAGAACGCCGAGTACGCCGGCGGCATCGGCCGGCTGTGGCAGCGGCAAGACTTGCCGGCCGGCCTCGCCGACTATGTCGCGCAGGTGAAGGCGCTCAATCCCGACGGCCAGCCGCGGCTCTACCCCGGCTCGCCGCTGGTCGCGCTCGAGCACCTGCGCGCCGACGACAAGCTGCGGCTGTTCGAGCTGCACCCGACCGATTTCCCGCTGCTGGAGGCCAACCTGGCCGGGCCGGCCGCCAGGCCAAGCTGGTCAAGGGCGACGGCTTCGCCGGCCTCAAGGCGCTGCTGCCGCCGCCGCCGCGCCGCGCGCTGACGCTGATCGACCCGCCCTACGAGCAGAAGGACGATTACGCGCGCGTGGTGGCCAGCCTGGAGGACGCGCTCAAGCGCTTCGCCACCGGCGTCTACGCGGTGTGGTATCCGCTGCTGCAGCGGGCCGAATCGCGTCAGCTGCCGCGCGAGCTCAAGCAATTGCCGGCCAAGAGCTGGCTGCACGCCAGCCTGACCGTGCACCGGCCGCGCGACGACGGCTTCGGCATGCACGGCAGCGGCCTGTTCATCCTCAACCCGCCCTGGCTGCTGCACGACGAGCTGGCGACCACCCTGCCCTGGCTGCGCGACGCGCTGGCGCTCGACGCCGGCGCGAGCTTCGTGCTCGAGCAGCAGGCGGCCTGAGGCGCGCCGCCTTCGTCGCCATGTCCGCCATTCCATCCGTAGGAGCGGCTTCGGCCGCGAATGGCGGAAGCGCCCTGCCCCACCATTCGCGGCGCTGAAGCCGCTCCTACCGCAGCTTGCCGTAGGTCGGGCTCTACGCCCGACACGATCTTTCCGGCGGCGCTGCCGGGCATAAAGCCCGACCTGCCTGGCGAGCGGCCTGGCGACAGCAGCCAAGCGGCCGGCGGCAGCGCTCGCCGCCGTCCCAAGACCGGTCGGAATTCATTCCGACAACGCCCTCGATCGAAGACGCTGTCGGAATGAATTCCGACCTACATCGCGTTCTGTTTCATCCTCACTCCCGCCTCCACCAAGCAAAAAAAGCCAGCGGGGTTAGCCGCTGGCTCGAAGATCTGCTGCTCAGTATCCGGGGGCTTAACCTCGCAGCAGTGACAGGACCTGATTGGGAATCGCGTTGGCTTGGGCCAGCATCGCGGTACCCGCTTGTTGAAGGATCTGAGCCCGTGTCAGGTTCGCGGTTTCCGCCGCGAAGTCCGCGTCGCGGATCCGCGAACGCGAGGCCGACAAGTTCTCGGAGGTGATCTGCAGGTTGCCGATCGTGGCCTCGAACCGGCTCTGCAGGGCACCGAAGTTGGCGCGTTGCCCGTTCACCACCGCCAGCGCGCTGTCGACGATGCGGATCGCCTGCGTCGCGTTGTCGAAGTTGGTGATGTCGAGCGAGGCGACCGATTGCAGTTGCGACACCACCTGCCCGCCCGCCGCCAGCGGCTGGCCGAAGATCGAGGTGGACAGCGCCGCACCCGAGGTGGTGATGGTGTAGGACTTGTCCGAATCCAGGATCACCTGGCCGGCGATGGTCATCGCGCCCGAGGCCCCGGTCGCCAGCGCCACGCCGCCGCCCGAGATCGCCCCGGCGATCGAGCCGGACGTCGCCGACAGCGAAATGTTGTCGCCGGTGTCGGACACCAGGATCACGCCGGTGCCCGTGGTATTGAGCTTGGCCGTGACGCCGGTCTTGGACGTCTGGTTGTTGAACTGGGTGACCACGTCGGTCAGGCCCTGCGAGGTGCTGGTGTCGGTGATGTTGAAGGTCACCGTCTGGCCGGTCGCATTGTTGCCGTAGGCCCGGATCGTGTAGCTGCCGGTCGCGCCGAAGGTCAGCGTCGTCTCGGTGCGCGACTGGGCCCGGATGCCGGTCTGCGACTGGCCGTTGATCTTGTCGGCGATGTCCTTGGCCGAATCGGTCGGCAGCACGCTGATCTTGCCGCTGGCCGCGCCGCCGCGGATCAGCACCGTGCCCGAGGCGGTCACCGCCGCGCCGGTCACCGGCCCGGTGGTAGTCGTGCTGTAGACGCCCGAGGAGACCGGCGTGATCGAGCCGACCTGCTGGGTGCCGTAGGCGGTGGTACGGAAGTTCGCCGTGGTCGCCGTCACCGTCTGGTTGGCGTTGGCACCGATCTGGAACACCGACGAGGTGAAGGTACCGTCGAGCAGCTTGAGGCCGTTGAATTCGGTCTGCTGGGCGAAGCGGTCGAGCTCGGCGGTGAGCTGGGTCACTTCGGCGTTCAGCGCCAGGCGGTCGGAAGCCGAGTTGCTGGCGTTGGCCGACTGCACCGAGAGTTCGCGAATCCGCTGCAGGATGTCGCCCATCTTGGTCAGGGCGCCTTCGCCGACCTGGGTCATCGAAACCCCGTCGTTGGCGTTGCGGCGGGCCTGCTCGCTGCCGCGAATCTGGGCGGTGAAACGCTCCGAGATCGCGAGGCCGGCGGCGTCGTCCTTGGCCGAGTTGATACGCAGACCCGAAGACAGGCGCTGCAACGAAGTGTTGAGGCTGCCCAGGGAGGTATCCAGGTTCCGTTGCGCATTGAGCGACGGAATATTGGTGTTGATTACTTGCATGACTGCTCTCCTTCGCCGTGTGCCCTGGGTAGCGGGACGCGGACAATGTCGATCACCGATTGGAAACGACGCTTTTGTTGGCTGCTTGCCGTTTCCCTACGGTTGCTACCCATGCCCCGGGCAACAAACCGACTACATGGAACGCGCCGGACTGAACGATGTCGGTCCTGGCGGGGGATGTGGATTACGCATCCATACCCCACCTCGCTTTCGCGTCCTGCCCGTACCCCGCGCCGCCGCGATTACGGCAGGCATGGCGAAGCTCCTGTATTTGATTCGGTCGAAGGGTGGTCATTTCTGACCTCGCTCCTGACGGTTCGGACGAGGTACCTAGAGCAAGGGGTGTGCCAGGTCTGTTTTGGTACTTTGTCCGGCCGAACAGGCACTTCCGCACTCAAGAAACCGCCGGAACGGCCGATAAGGGCGCCGGTTTTGCCGGCCGGGCGGCAATTTCGTCTGTCCGGGGCGGCAAGCCGGCAAAACGCTCCGACGATCGGCAAGCAGCCCGGCAAACGCTTGCCGGCTTTGCCGCCCGGGCGGCAGGCGGGCGGCAATCCATGCAGTTCTCCGCTCGCCGCCGATGCCCTCCGCCGCCGCCGATGCCCTCCGCCGCCGCCGATGCCCTCCGCCGCCGCCGATGCCCTCCGCCGCCGCCCGGCAAACCCGCACCGGTCGGACCGACGCAGCGATCGTGCCGGGAACGGGCGCAGGCCGGCCTGCCCGGACCGGCGGATCATTCGGATGAACAGGAAAAGTGGCCGGAGGTGGCCGGAAGGCTAGGCCGCGCCGGAAGCGCCGGCGGCCAGGCTGGAGAGATCGAAACGCGGCGCGTCGGCCGTCATGCCCTGCTCGAGGAAATGGATGAAGGCCAGCAGCTCGGCCACCGCGCGGTAGAGCTCGGGCGGGATGTGCTGGTCGAGGTCGACCTGCATCAGCAGCGCGACCAGTTCGGGCGATTCGTGGACGAACACGCCGGCTTCGCGCGCGCGCTCGATGATGTGCTCGGCGATCAGGCCGCGCCCCTTGGCCACCACGCGCGGCGCGCTGCTGCCCTCGCGGTAGGCCAGCGCGACGGCTTCCTGCGCCATCGGGCGACGCGGATGCAGCGCCATCAGCGCTCGTCCCCGGCCAGCGTGACCTGGTTGGCGACCAGCTCGAGGCCGGCCGCGTCGAGGCTGGACTGCAGCCGGCCCTGTTCGGCGCGAATGCGCTCGGCCACCGCCGGATCGGCCACGCGGAAACCCATCTCGATGCGGGTGCGCTCGAACAGGCCGATCACCGCCTCGACGTGGCCGAGCTTGGGCAGGTCCATGGTCAGCCGGGTCCGCCACACGGTCGGCGCAGCTTCGAGCTCGCCGGACTGGCCACTGCGGTCCTCCTCGACCTCCCAGCGCATCGGCTGGCCCGGCCAGGCCTGGCCCAGCCAGACCACCTGGCGCTGATCGAGCGCCTGCAACTGCTGCTGCACCAGCTGGCGCGCGCCGGGCGGCAGGGCATCGACTTCGCTGCCGCGCGTCGCGCCGGTGAACGACAACTGATCGGATGCGGCCGCCCGCTCGGCTTCGCGTGCCGGCCAGGGCTGCTGCGCCTGGCGGGCCGCATCGGCGCCGCGCGCATCGCTCGTGCGCGCCTCGCCCGGCCGTTGCTCGGTCTGGCGCGCATCGGGCCGCGCATCGGCCGCGGCCGGATTGCTCCAGCGCGCCGGCGGTTCGCGCAGCAGCTGCTCGAGCGGCCGTTCGCCGCCGGCCCATTCGGCCAGGTGGGATTCATAGAAGGTGCCGCTCTCGCTGAGCGCCTGGCGCAGCGTGTCGGCCATGCGGGCCGGCTCGGGCAGCGCGGCGCCGAACAAGGGCTGGGCGCGCACCAGCGGGCCGGATTGGGCCGCGGCGGGATCGCCGTCGGCCTCGCCGGCGCCGGTCAGCACGCTGCCGATGAAACGCGCGGTGTCGCTGAGTTCGACCTCGGTCGAGGCGCCGCCGCCGGTCGGCGCCGGCTGCTGCTGCGGCCCGGCAGCCGGCTGGCGTTGCAGCAGGAAGGCCAGGCGCGGCGAGTTGGCCACCACCTGCATGTCGAATTCTTCGCCGGGCTGGGTATTGCGCGGCAGGTTCAGGTCGAGCAGTTGATCCTTCACCATCACCGCGTAGCGGCCGCCGGGCAGCTGGCTGGTGACCTGGGCCCGCACCTGCTCGCCGACGGTGAACAGCTGCCGGATGTCCTGCAGCGCATCGACGATCTGGATCAGCGGCGCTTCGTTGCCGCCGCGGACATAGGCCTGCAGCTGCGCGACCAGGGCGTTGGCGGGGATCATGGCGCGCCGCTCACGGTCGTTGCGACGCCCGGTACAGCGCCACGATCAGCTCGGCCTCGCCGCGCGAGATGCCGCAGTTGGCCGCCACGGCGCTCGAATCGAGCCCCTGCTGGGCCAGCTTGAGCGCCTGGCTGTAGGCCGACTCGACCGGCGCCGCCGGCACTTCGGCCGGGTGCTCGTCGTCGAGCCGGGCGCGCAGTGCAGCCAGCTCGCGGCGCAGCACGCTGACTTCGTCGCGCAGGGAGTCGAGTTCGATGCCGAGGGTGGCGGCCACCGCCGGAGCCGGCGGGCGCATGCGGCGCAAGGCCAGGAAACAGAACAGGAGCGGCAGCACCACGACCGTCAGGCCCGCCACGAAGAGCTGCTGCCACGTTATCAGGATGCCATTCATCGCCGGTCCCTCTGGCAGTGTGAGCGGGGCGATCAGCCGCGATAGGCGCGTGCCAGGCGGTTGCTGTTGACCTGGGCGGCCCCGATTTCGCCCACGATGCCGCCCACTTCGTTCCTCCAGGCCTCCGCGCGGCTCAGCGCCTCGCGGTTGGCCTGGTCGGTCTCCTGCAGCAACGATTCTACTTCGCGCCGCTGCTGGGGCGACAGGCTGTCCAGCGGAGAATCGAGTCCGGACAGCGCGGAGACGATGCGGCTCTGCTCTTCCATCAACGCCTGGGCATCGTTCCACCGTTCGCTGCGGGTGGCGTCGCGCAGTTGCACGGTCAGGTCGTGCAGCGCCCGGTAGGCGGTCAGGATGGACTCAAACGCGGCCATAGCTGAGCGGCGAGTTGCGTTGTTCGGGCGCGGCGCCGGTGCCGGTGCCGGTGCCGGTCGCCGCGGCCGCCTGCGGCTGGTCGATGGCGACCCAGGCGTCGCGCAGCTGCGACATCAGGCCCTGCACTTCGTCGAGCGCGACCATGTCGTTGCGTAGATTGGCCAGCAACAGGCGCGAGCTCATGTATTCATAGAGCGCATCGAGGTTGCCCGCCAGCTCGCCGCCGGCGCCGCCCTTGTCCAGGCTGACGCGCAGCCCTTCCTCGATGATCGAGATGGCTTTGGAGATGGCTGCGCCCTTGGCCGCCACTTCGTTGTTCTGCATGTGGAAGCGCGCCATCATCACCGCCTTCAGCGCGCCTTCGTACAGCATGCAGATCAGCTTGTGCGGGCTCGCCGTGTCGACCAGCTGCTCGACCCCGCCCTGGTCGTAGCTGTTCAGTGCCTTGCGGATATTGG
Source organism: Chitinimonas koreensis (assembly GCF_014353015.1). Taxonomy (NCBI): domain Bacteria; kingdom Pseudomonadati; phylum Pseudomonadota; class Betaproteobacteria; order Neisseriales; family Chitinibacteraceae; genus Chitinimonas; species Chitinimonas koreensis. Next base: position 2,276,480 of record NZ_CP060704.1, on the reverse strand, counting down.
CGTTCGCCATGTCTTGCTACTCCAATCCCTCGACGGATCCCGGTGCCTCAGCTGACCTTGGGCAGATTGGCCAGTTGCTGCGACAGGTAGGTGCTGGTCTGCTTCATGCCGCTGATCAGCGTGTCGAGCGCGGTGAATTCGGCGCGGTAACGCGCTTCGGTCGCGGTCAACCGGGTGTTGAGGGTATCACGCTGCTTGTCGATGTCCTTGATGCTGCGGTTCACCCCGTCGGTGCGCGCGGCCAGCGAACCCTTGGTCGACAGCATGTCGTCCAGGGTCTTGTTGAGTTGGAAAGCAAAGCCCTTGCTGAAGTTCAGGTTGCCGTACTCGCCCGCCGTATCGGTGCTGACCAGCAGCTTGATGCCGTCGGCGCCGCCCTTGGCGGTCAGATACTGGCCATCGCCGGTGGCGGCCTGGCCACCGACCGTGCCCGCGACGTCGAGACCGGCCACGCCGGCCTGCGAGGCGGTGAAGCCGAAATCGGTGAAGAAGCCGGCCGCGCCGGTTCCCATGTCGACCTTCGATTCGTCGCCGTAGCGCTTCGAGCTGATCACGAACTGGCCGCCCTCGTAGGTCACCGACACTTCCTTGCCGGCGTTCTTGAGGGTGTTGTCGCCGTTGATCTTGGACTGCATCTCGGCGGCGAGCTGATCCGAGGTATAGGTGCCGGCCGCCAGCGTGATGGTGCCGGAGACGGTGCCGTCGACCTTGATATTGAAGGTGTTGTTCGAGGCGGTGACGGTCGGCACCGAGACGGCGGCGCCGGTCAGCTGGCCGCGCGTGGCAGGCTGAGTGACGCTGACCGCATAGCTGCCGTCGATCGCGTTCTTGCCGGCGCTGACGTACTGCACCTTGCTGTTGGTGGTCACGCCATACGCGCCGAAGGCCGCCAGCACGCTGGCCGAATCGGTGTCGATGGCCTTCTGCAGCTTGGTCTTGTCCAGTTGCAGCGCGCCCTCCTTGTTGAAGGCGATGCCGAGCTGCGACAGGGTCGAGAAGGTGTTGTTGGGCAGCTTGCCGTTGAGCACCGCCCGCAGCTGGCTCTGCAGACCGCGTACCGTGGCATCGCCCTGCAGCGGGCCGGCGGCCTTGGTCTCGGCGTTGTAGGCGGTCATGTCGCCGAGCACCTTCGCGAGGTCGTTGTAGCCCTTGACGAAGCTGTCGACCGCCGAGACCAGGGTGCCGCTGTCGCGGCTGACCGACACGGTGATCGGGGCCGCACCGCTGTCCTGCGCCTTCTGCAGCTTGAGCGTGACGCCCTGGATGGCGTCGGTGACGGTATTGGACGACTTGCTGATCGGGATGCCGTCGACCAGGAAGTCGGCATTGAGCGCGGCCTGGGTCTGCGTCAGGTTCTGCGTGCCGCCGGTCGAGGCGTCGTAGGCGAGCCGCGACAGGCCGGCGGTGTCGGTGTCGTTCGCGTCGTCGTCGTCGACCGAGACCTTGAGCGCGTTCTGCACGCCGCTGTCGTTGGACGACAGCACCAGCCGGTTGCCGCTGCCGTCGTTGACGATCGAAGCGGTGACGCCGGCCTTGGCGGCGTTGATCGCGTCGCGCACGCCGGCCAGCGAGTTCTTGCTCGAGTCGATGTCGATGGTGACGGCGGCCTTGTCGGCATTGGCGGTGAAACTGCCGCTGTCGTACTTGCCGAACTGGATGGTGATCTTGCCGGTGCCGAAGGTGTCGTTGACGCTGTTGAACAGGCCGCTCTTGAGCTTCTGGTTCTGCGCCAGCGCGTTGACCTTGAGGCTGTAGCTGCCCGGCACGGCGATGCTGCTGGCGGAGGCGGAAGCGACCGAAGCGTCGCTCGCCGAGGCGCCGACGCTGTTGAACTTGGATACGTCGGTCAGGCCCGACACCGCGCCCTGGAATGCCGACAGCGCGCCGCGGACCGAACCGAGGCTGGAGAGCGTCGACTGGTAGCTCGCTTCCTGGGTCGCCAGCTTGGTCAGCGGCTGCTGCTCGTTGAGCATCAGCTGGCTGATGATCCCGTTGATGTCGAGCCCGGAACCTAGACCTGAGGAAGTAATTGCCATGACGCTCTCCTTGCTGGCCGGCAATTCTTGCCGGTCAGGCCGTATCCTTGATCAGCAGTCCCTGGAACTTGTCGATCGCGCGGGCGATCGTCAGCAGTTCTTCCGACGGGAATTGCCGGATCACTTCCTTCGATTGCACATCCACGAGCTTCACCAGCTTGATGTTGGTGTCCTCGTCGATGCTGAACTGCAGCGAACGGTTGTTCATGGATTCCAGGAACTTGTTCATCTGCTTGACCGTCTCGCGCAGCGAGTCGGGGTTGTCGTTGGCTTTGGCCGCCTGGACCGCGTCGGCCGATACCTTGACTGCCTGGGCATCGGTCTTCGAGGTTTCCTTGGCGGCCTGCTGGGCGCGGCCCGCCGACGAATCGGTGGTTTGCTGCGCCGGCAGGGCGGTGGTGGCACCCGTTTGTATGGATTGAATCATCATGATCCCTCTCCTGGACGAATGCCCCGGCAACCTGCTGCAGGCTGCCGGGGCGTACGACTCACTCGATCAGCCTAGTCTTAGCCACGCAGCAGAGACAAGACATTGTTCGGGAGCGCGTTCGCCTGCGCCAACATCGCCGTACCCGCCTGTTGCAAGATCTGTGCCCGGGTCAGGTTCGCCGTTTCCGCGGCGAAGTCCGCGTCCTTGATCCGCGACCGCGCCGCGTTCATGTTCTCGGACGAGATTTCCAGGTTGGAGATCGTCGATTCGAACCGGCTCTGCAGGGCGCCGAAGTTGGCGCGCTGACCGTTCACCACCGCCAGCGCGCTGTCGACGATGCGCAGGGCTTGCGTGGCGTTGTCGAAGCTGGTCACGTCCAGCGTCGACACCGTCTTGAGGCTCGAGGTCAGCTGGTCGCCGGCCGCCACCGCGGTACCGAAGATCGAGGTGGTCAGCGCCGCGCCCGAGCTTTCGATCGTGTACGACTTGTCCGAGTCCAGCATGATCTGGCCGGCGATCATCAGCGTGCCCGAGGCACCGGTGGCCAGCGCCGCGCCCCCGCCCGACACCGCGCCCGCGTTGCCGCTGGCGGCCACCGTGAGCTTGATGTTGTCGCCCGCGTCCGAGGTCAGCACCACGCCGGTACCGGTGCTGTTGAGCTTGGCGGTCACGCCGGTCTTGGACGACTGGTTGTTGAACGCCGTCACCGCGTCGGCCAGGCCGGCCGACGTGGTGGCGTTGGTGATGTTGAAGGTCACCGTCTGGCCGGTGGTGTTGCTGCCGAAGGCGCTCAGCGTGTAGCTGCCGGTGGCGCCGAAGGTCAGCGTGGTCTCGGTGCGGGCCGCGGCGCGCACGCCGGTCTGGGTCTGGGCGTTGATCTTGTCGGCGATCGACTTGGCCGAGTCGGTGGTGCCGACGCTGATCGAGCCGCTGGCGGCGCCGCCGCGGATGATGATGCTGCCCGAGGCCGTCACGGCTACGCCGCCGGTGACCGCGGCGCCCGACGAGGTCGCGGTGATCGAGCCGACCTGGTTGGTGCCGTAGGCCGAGGTGCGGAAGTTGGCGGTGGTCGCCGTCACGGTCTGGTTGGCGTTGGCGCCGACCTGGAACACCGACGACGCTTGCGAACCGTCGAGCAGCTTGAGGCCGTTGAACTCGGTGGTGGTCGAGAAGCGGTCGAGCTCGGCGGTCAGCTGGCCGACTTCGGCGTTGATCGCCAGGCGGTCGGACGAGGAATTGGTGGCGTTGGACGACTGCACCGCCAGTTCGCGGATCCGTTGCAGGATGTCGCCCATCTTGCTCAGGGCGCCTTCGGCGGTCTGGGTCAGCGACACGCCGTCGTTGGCGTTGCGGCGGGCCTGGTCCATGCCGCGGATCTGGGCGCTGAAGCGCTCCGAGATCGCCAGGCCGGCGGCGTCGTCCTTGGCGGAATTGATGCGCAGGCCGGAAGACAGGCGCTGCAGCGAGGTGCTCAGGCTCGACGATGAAGCCGTCAAGTTGCGTTGGGAATTCAACGACGCAACGTTGGTGTTGATGACTTGCATGATTTGACTCCTACTGGTCAGTTAGCTGGGGTCTCAGATCTACGCCATGCAACGGTAGTCGCTGAAACTTGAGCCTAATATCGAACCGTTTCGGGAAAACTTTAGCGAACGCTAACTTACTTTCCCGTATTTCTCGGCCCAATACCCTGGGCGCAACCGTGACATCGGCAACTCGGCCGGCAACTTTAGCCATTTGAACGATTTTTTTCGTTCGGCATGGCCATCGCAGCCCATGGCCCGGTTTCCAGCTATCCGCAGGCGCGGCATCAGCCGCGAACGGCCGGGGCTCCCACCCTCGCCATTCGCGGCTGGAGCCGCTCCTGTCCCTCCTGCGCCGTTCCCGTCCGTCAGCGCGTCCACGCCGCCAGCCAGGCCTCCAGATGGTTCTCCAGCAGCCAGTCGCGGATCACCGCCTCGCGCAGCGCATCGCCGCGGCGGGCCAGCTCGGCGCGGTCGGCCAGGTGCTCGCGGATCGCGCCGGTCCAGTCGCGGAAGCGGTTCTTCACCCGGGTGACCGGCAGGCTGCACTGGTAGGGCACGATGTCGGTGCAGATCACCGGGTAGCCGAGCACGCCGTATTCGAGCAGCTTGAGATTGGACTTGGCCTCGTTGAAAGCGTTGATCTCCAGCGGCGCCAGCGCCAGGTCCAGCCCCAGGCCGGCGAGCTTGGCCGGGTACTTGTCGATCGGCACCCCGGGCTGGAAGTCGGCGACATAGGCGCGCAGGGCCTCGGGGCACATGCCGAGGAACACCCACTCGACCTCGTCGGCCAGTTCCTTGACCACGTCGGCGATCAGCTCGAGGTCGCCGGTATGGCTGACCCCGCCGGCCCAGCCGATGCGCGGCTTGCCGCCCTGCCGCCGCAGCGGCGCCAGGTCGAGCCAGCGCGAGCCGTCGATGCGGTTGGGCATCACCCGGATGTCGTCGTGATAGTCGCGCATGGCCTGCGCCAGCGGCTCGGTCGAAACCACGAAGCGGTCGCACAGGGCGATCGCCTCGCGCAGGCAGCGGCCCATCTCGGCCGGCATCTCGTTGCGGTGCAGGCTCTTGACCGGCACGTTGGTGACCAGGTCGTCGAGCTCGTAGACCATGAACGGGTCGACGAAGCGGCGCGTCTCCTGCATGCGGCGCACCTGGTGCTCGTAGATCTGGCGCTGGTAGACCACGCTGTCGGCGTCGAGCCGGCGGCGCTCGCCCGGGTGCAGCAGGTCGTAGCTGATCAGCGTCTCGGCCAGGCCGGCGCGCGCCATCGCGCTGGCCGGCTGGATGATGCGGTAGTGGCCGCAGCCGGTGGCGTCGGCCGGATGCACCATCACGCGCGGCAGCGGCTTCCAGCCGAGCACCGGGTGCTGCAGCACCGGCCGGTGCTCGACCGCGAACGGCTGGCCGACGCTGACGAAGTTCGGGTTGTAGGCCGGATCGGCGGCATAGCTCGGCAGCCAGCGCTCCAGCAGCGGCTCGACCGCGGCGCGGTCCTCGATGCCGACCTTGGCGCCGGGGAGCGGCTGGCCGCTGCCGGTCCAGTCCAGCCGCGCCGCCACGCCTTCGCACATCAGGCTGACGAACGGCGTCCACAGCACGCCCTCGCCGGTCTCGCCCAGCCGCAGCTGGAAATCGACCTCGGCCGCGACGCCGAGCGCGGCGTCGAAGCCGCCGAGCCGCTCGAAGCGGTCGCGCCGCAGCAGCAGCATGCCGCCGCCGACCGCCGAGAAGCGCTGGGCGACATGGGCGCGGCCGAGCGGACCGGCATCGTCGTGCGACAGGCCGGCGAAGGCAGGCGCATGGCCGCCGTCGATGCCGAGGATCAGCCCGCCGCCCTGCAGCTTGCCCTGGCCGTCCAGGAGGCGCGGCGCCGCGGCGGCGATGCCGGGCCGCTGCAGCTCGCCGACCAGGCCGTCGAGCCAGCCGGCGTCGAGCGGCGTGCAGTCGAAGTGCATCAGCCCCAGCAAGCCGCCGCGCGCCTCGCGCGCCAGCAGGTTGTAGAGCACCGGCAAGGGCGCCGGCTCGGCGTAGCGGAACACCCTGAGGCGCGGATCGCCCATCGCGTCCAGCCCCTGCAGGAAGGCCATCACCGCCGCGTCGGTGCTGCCGCTGTCGAGCAGCAGGATCTCGAACTCGGGGTAGCGGGTGTGGGCGAACAGGCCTTCGATGCAGCGCTGCAGCCGCGGCAGGTCGTCGCGCACCGGGATCAGCAGCGACACCAGGCCGGCCGCCGGGCCGTCCCACTGCCAGCGGAAGCTGCCGGGCCGCCAGCCGGGCTCGAGCCGGGCCGGCAGGCCGGCGCGGGCCAGCGCGTTGGCACCGGCGCGGCGGGCGGCCGCGACCTGCTCGGCCAGCGGCAGGATCGCCTCGGGATGGCGGTGGTAGAGCACCGACGGCAGGTGGCCGACCGCCTGGACGCCCCAGCGCTGCCAGGTGCGCAGCGCCAGGTCGACGTACTCGGCGCCGGCCAGCTCGGCCGGTACGCCGCCGAGCGCCAGCAGCGCATCGCGCCGCACCAGCGCCAGGCCGCCGATATAGGGCATCGACAGCAGGTAGTTGGGATCGAAATCGGGCTTGAACACCGCGTCGCCGCAGGCGCCCTCGGCCAGCAGCGTGTCCTCGTCGGTGTAGACGAAGCGCCAGTCCGGATTGCGCCGGGCCGCCTCGGCCACCCGCAGCAGCGCCTGGCCTTCGAGCTGGTCGCCGGCGTTGATCCAGCCGATCCAGTCGGCGTCGCTGCGGCCGGCGATGGTGGCGAGGCCGGTGGCCAGCGGGCCGTTGACGGTGAGCCAGTGGAAGCGCTCGCCGACCGGCACCCCGGCCGGCAGCGGCTGCGGCGACAGCACCCAGATGGCGATGTGCTGGTAGAGCTGGGCGCCGAGGCTCTGCACCGTGGCGGCCAGCCGCGATTCGGCGCCGGCCGGCAGGTAGACCGCCAGCGCGATGCGCGGCGGCTGCGGCCAGCTTTCGATCAGCAGGTCGTACTGGCGCGCCTCGGGCTCGGTCAGGCGGCAGCGCTTGAGGTAGTCGGCGTACGGGTCGTCGGCATGGTAGGCGCGCACGTCCTCGCCCAGCGCGCCGACGCCGGCGTTGATGTAGAACTGCAGCGAGCACAGCTCCATCAGCTCTTCCCGGCCGACGCCGGCCAGCTTCATGCGGCCGAGCTCGATGTCGAGCTTGTCGTGGCCCTTGTTGGCCTCGAAGAACGCCGCCAGGCGCTGGTCGATGCCGTAGTGCATGAAGTTCACATGGAAGCCGGTCTCGTGCAGGAAGCGGCGGAATTCCTTGAGCGTGAAGAAGCGGATGTGGGTGATGTCGAGCAGGCCGGCGGCGTCGTAGCGCCAGAAGCCGGCCGCCAGGTCCTCCATCAGCTTGAGGTTGCGCACGTTGGGGATGCTGACGATCACCTGGGCCGCGGTCGACAGGTAGGGCTGCAGCGCCGTCATCACCGCCCACGGGTTGTACATGTGCTCGAGCACGTCGGCCAGGATCACGCCGTCGAGCGAACCCTTGGCGATGCCCTCCTTCTCCAGGTCGAAGTCCTCGAACATGCCGACCAGCACGCGGTCGAGCCGGCCGGCGGCGATCCGGGCCGCCGCCCGGTTGGTCTCGACGCCCCACACCTGGCATTCGGGGAACTTGCGCTTGAGCAGCTCGCCGGTGCCGCCCGAGGCGCAGCCGATGTCGAGCACCAGCTTGGGATTGTTGCTGAACATCTCGACCAGGTCGGCGCGCGCGCCGGCGTGGTAGCCGGTGGCGTCGATCTCCTCGACGTCGAGGTATTGCTGCCAGACGTAGAGCTTGGGCGCCGCCGGCCGCAGCAGCCGGCGCATCAGTTGGCCGACGCGCTCGCCGGCCTGGCCGTCGCAGCCGATGTTGTAGCGCGGCGCGGCGGCCCGCAGCGCCACCGCGAGCCGCTCGCGCAGCGCCGGCTCGGCCACCAGCCGCGCCAGCACGGCCGGCAGCTCGGCGGCGTCGACCTCGAGCACGCCGCTGTCGGCGTCGAAGCTCGGCCCGAGCCGGGTGCCGCAGGCGGTCAGCATATTGATCACCGGCGTGCCGGCCTGCATCGCCTCGACCTGCATGTTCGAATCGACGCCGACCAGCACGTCGGCGGCGACCACCCAGTCCTCGGCGTCGCTGATGCTGTAGTGCAGCGTGCCGGCCGGCAGGCCGCAGCCGGCCGTGAAGCGGGCCAGCTCGGCCTGCGGATCGGCATGGGTGCCGGGCCGGTCCTTGACCACGAATTCGGCGTCGACGCCGGCGCGGTGCAATACGGCCACCGCGGCGACGAAATCGCGCAGGCCGATCGAGAAGGCCTGCCGGTCGTTGAGCGCGGTCAGCCGCGCCGACCAGGTGGTGGCATGCACCAGCCAGGGCTTGGCCGGGTCGAGGCCGTAGCGCGCCGCCAGCCGGGCGCGGCGTTCCTCGCGGGTTTCGGCGGGATCGGCATAGCGGTCCCAGGCCGGGTTGCCGGTCACGTGGCAGCGCTCGGGCTCGACGCCGATGTCGAGATAGCTCTCCAGCCCGCGCTCGCCGTAGACCGCCAGCTGGTCGGCATGCAGCGCGCCGTGCACCGTGTAGGGCCGGCTCAGCGCCACGCCGTGCATCAGCTGCAGGCTCGGCAGCTGGCGCTGGCGCGCCCACAGCACGGCGGTCTTGGACAGCAGCGTGACGTCCTCGCTGAGCACCAGCAGGCGCAGGTCGAACAGCGTCGCCGCCATCTCCAGCGCGTCGATCAGCTGCAGCTGGCCGCCGAGCTCGGCCGCCACCCGCGACTGCGCCAGCGGCACGAAGCGGGCGGCGTCGAGGCCGAGCTGCTCGCGCTGCGCCGCCCAGGCCGGCGAGGCCAGGTATTCCCCGACCTTGCCGAGCACGTGGTCGGTCTCGTGCCGCGCCCGCTCGCGCGCCTGCTCGTCGAGCACGCCCTCGAGCCGGCCGAGCTTGCCGCCGGCCGCCTCGATCCGGGCGGCCAGCGTGGCGTCGTGGCAGAAGTCGGGCGCCAGCACCACCAGGCCCGGCTCGCGCCGGCACAGCGCCTCGAGCGCGCCGTGATAGCGCGGCCACAACAGCGAAACGATCGCCCCCTGCCTCATTGCTGCATCTCCCGCCGAAGGCGTCCAGGTACTCGACCAGCAGGCCGCGCACCATGTTGTATTCGAAGCCCGGCCCGAGCGGCACTTCGCGCGCATGGAAGGCCGCCGCGAATTCGCCGCCGCGGTACCAGTCGGCGGCGATCCGCAGCGCCTCGTCGTCGAGCGCTGCCTGCGCGTCCCAGTGGTCGAGCAGGGCCTGCGCCGCCGGCGACAGCCACGGCGCGGCGTCGAAGCCGGGCCAGCGCGCGCGCAGCGCGCCGAGCAGCTGGTCGAACAGGCTGGCGTTGCGCACCCGCGCCAGCGCGGCGTCGAGCACCGCCCATTGTTCCTCGCCGAAGGCCGGCGGCAGCGCGGCCGGCAGGCCGGCGGCCAGGTCGGCCGCCCTCGCCTGCTGGCGCGCCAGCCAGTCGGCGTTGGCGGCACGGTCGGCGCCCTTCTGCAGCACCGCCAGGCAACGGCCGGTCGCCTCGATCGGCATCGGCCAGACCAGCTCGCGTTCGAGCCAGCCGATGAAGTCGGCCAGCCGCGCATCGGCCATCGCCCAGCCCAGCAGCCGCTGCCAGGCATGGCGCTGGCCGAGCGCGCCGAGCCAGCGGTTGGCGGCACCGCTGCCGACGCCATCGAACGGCGTGGCCGCGATCACCCGGTAGCCGTGGCGGTCGGCCCACCAGGCCAGCTCGGTGCTGCGGCGGTCGGCGCCGTCGTCCGGCGCGGCCAGCTCGAACAGCAGCCAGGCGCCCGCTTCCAGCTGCGGGTCGAGCCGGGCCAGCCGCTCGGGCCAGTCGGCCGCGCTGCTGGCCAGCGCCAGGCATTCGCCGGCGGCGACCGGCGCCGTGGCGGCGGGATCGGCGTCAGGATCGGCGTGGCGGAGCGGCCGGCCTTGGCAGGCCCGCTCGATCGCCAGGATCGCGAGCTGGCGGGCCAGCGGCGGCCGCCGGCCGTCGAGCAGGGCCAGCAGGTCGGCGAGGCTGTCGGCCGACGCCGGCCTTTCGGCCAACACCGGCCTTTCGGCCGGCAGGGATGCGTGTGCGCTCATCAGGAATTCCCCGTTGCGGCTGCGGACGCGACGAACTGGTCGCGCAGCAGGCCGAATTCGATCACGTCGACGAAACGGCCGTTCTTGTAGGCGGCCTCGACGCGGCGGCCCTCCTCGCGCATGCCGAGCCGCGCCGCCAGCGCGAGCATGCCGGCGTTGTCGGCGAAGGTGCCGCAGTGGATGCGGTGCAGGTTGAGCGCGGCGAAGCCGTGCGCCACGATCAGCCGGGCGGCCTCCAGGCCGTAGCCCTGGCCCCAGGCGGCGCGGTCGCCGAGCAGGATGGCGAACTCGGCGCTGCGGTAGATCGGATGGATGCCCTGCAGGCCGACGTTGCCGACGTGACGGCCGTCGCTGCGCAGCGTGATCGCCAGCGTCAGCGCGTCGCGCGCGGTCGCGGCGCGGGCGATGAAGTCACGCGCCTGCTCGCGGCCGTAGGGCCAGACGCCGTGCGAATTGCCGGCGCAGACCTGGCCGTCGTTGAGCCAGCCCGGGTAGGGGCCGTCGGCGTCGGCCGGGCACAGCGCGCGCAGCGCCAGCCGCGGCCCGGTCAGGAGCGGCGGCAGGCTCATGCGGCCTCCCGCAGCGCGTCGAGCTGGCCGAACACCTTGCGGAAGGCGGCGATCAGCTGGTCGAGGTCGGCCGTACTCCAGCCGGCGTGGCAGAAGTCGCCGGTCAGCAGTTCGGCGGCATGCATGCGCTCGGTCACCGGGCACAGCGCCGAGCCGTAGTCGGGCAGCGTGCCGGCCGCGCGCGCCTGGGCGAACGGGAAGCCGTCGCGGCCGAGGGCGATGCCCTTGCGGTAGATCGGCTGGGTGTAGAGCGGCTTGACGTAGCCCTCGCCGACCGGGAAGCCCTCGGCCCGCAGCGCAGCGGCCACCTTTGCGCGCGGCACGCCGGTGGCGGCCGCGTCGTACTTGAACGGGAACACGTACCAGCCGTGCTCGACCTCCGCCCCGGGCCGCGGCGGCGTCAGCCCCGGCAGGCCCTCGATCGCCGCCGCCAGCCGCGCCGCGTTGGCCTGGCGGGCGGCCACCAGCGCCGGCAGCTTCTTCAGCTGCTCGGCGGCGATGGCGGCCTCGATCTCGGTCATGCGGTAGTTGTAGCCGACCAGGTTGACCAGCTCCTCGGCCGCGATGTCGGGCGACTTCTGCTGCACCACCACCTCGGCGTGGTTGCGGATCAGCTGCAGCCGCTCGGCCAGCCGCGCGTCGTCGGTGGTGACCACGCCGCCTTCGCCCGAGTGGATGGTCTTGTGGTAGTTGAGGCTGAACACCGCCATGTCGGCCCGGCTGCCGGCGTAGCGGCCGTCGCGCCGCGCGCCGGGGCCTTGGGCGTTGTCCTCGATCACCACGATGCCGTGCTCGCGCGCCAGCGCCACGATGGCCGGGATGTCGGCCGGGTAGCCGAACAGGTCGACCACGATGATCGCCCGCGTGCGCGGCGTGATCAGCGGCCGGATGGTGGCGGGCGTCAGGCAGAAGTGGTCGGGATCGATGTCGGCGAACACCGGGATGCCGCCGTAGACCACCGCCGCCACTGCCGAGGCGCTCATGGTGTAGGGCGAGACGATGACCTCGTCGCCGGGGCCGACGCCGGCCGCGCCGACCGCGGCGAACAGGCCCGAGGTGGCCGAGTTGAGGCTGACCGCGTGGGCGGTGCCGAAGAAGGCCTCCCAGGCGCGTTCGAGCGCCTGAACGCGCTGGCCGCCGTAGAAATCCATCGACCAGGTGCCGAGGAATTGCGACAGCACGCCGCTGTCGAGCACCGCCATGACGGCCTGCTTCTCCTCCTCGCCGATCGTCCGGTACTGCGGCAGCGGTGCGCTGCGCACCGGCTGGCCGCCCAATAGCGCCAATCGTTCCATCTTCGCTCCTCTAGCGTGTCCGCGCAGCCGCCAACGGCCCGCATGCTCCGGTAGGAGCGGCTTCGGCCGCGAGCCGGCCAGGCTCGCACGAATGCCCATTCGCGGCTGAAGCCGCTCCTACCGGTCGGTTGTCCAGGTCCATTCAGGGCCGGTCCTCGAGCTGCTGGCGCGGCGGCTGCGGCGCGCGCACGCCCTGCTGCGCCAGCGCGATCTCGAGCATCGCCTCGAGCCGGATCACCCGCTCGGTCAGCTGCTCGATCCGCGTCTGCTGGTGCTTCATCGCGCCGGCCATGCGCTCGACCTTGTCGTTCATCTTGATCACGGTCGCCAGCGCGTCCCACATCTTGTCGGCGATGCTCATCAGGCGGCCTTCCGGGCGGCGGGCGCGGCTTCGAGCGCGGCGATGCGGCGGTCCGATTCGTCGACGAAGCGCAGCGCCTCGTCGATCGCGGCGCCGGCCTGCTCGGTGGCCTTGACCACCTGGTCGATCATGCCGTCCAGCAGCGCCTCTTCCTCGGCCGGCGCGTAGCGGTCGGCGGCGCGGCGCAGGTATTCGCCCATCGACACGCCCGAGGCCTTGGCCAGGCTGGCGATGCGCTGCTTCTCCTGGGCGGTGACCAGGACCGGGATGCGTTCGGTTGCGGTTGCCATGCTAGTTCTCCTGCACATGTGCTGCACATGTCCACTATAGGGCAAACGACCGCCGCCGCAAGGGGTGCGCGCCTGTCGTTTCAGACGGCCATGCCGCCGAGGCGCAGCGCCAGCCGGCCGACCCGCTCGGCCGCCAGTCCGTCGGGCGGCGCCAGCTGCGGCGCCGGCAGCCGTGCCAGCCAGTCGGACAAGGCCGCGGCCAGTTGGTCGCGCCGATACACCGCCCGGCTCCAGCCGAGCCGGTTGGACGGCAGCGCGTCCTCGCCCGGCAGGCCCGGCTGGTAGCTGAGCACCGGCCGGCCGAGCAGGCAGGCCTCGAGCAGCAGCATCGAACCCATGCCGAGCACGCCGTCGGCCGCCAGCGCCCATTCATGGCTGTCGCCGCCTTCGAGCAGGCGGGCCCAGGGATGGCGCGCGGCTTCGGCCCGCCAGTCGTCGGCGCGCTCGCGCGGATGCGGCCGCAGCCATACCGTCGGCGGCGCCGGCATGGCGTCGAACTGCGCGGCCAGGTCGCGCCAGGCATCCCGTTCCGAAAAGCCGAGCGCCGCGCGCGCCGCCGCTTCGCCGCCGTGCAGCTCGGCCAGCGGCTGCGAGGCATACAGCAGCGCGGTGCCGGCCGCGCCGGCCTGCTGCCGCAGCGCAGCGCGCCGCGCCGGGTCGAAGCCGGCGCGCAATGCGGCCAGCCGGTCGAGCGCGGGCTGGCCGGTCGCCGCCGCCTGCGGCGCGCCGAGCGCACGCAGCGCCTCGGCGCTGGCCTGGTCCATGGCGGCGATGCAGTCGGGCCAGTGCCAGGCGCCGGCCGGATCGCGGAAACGCAAGGGGTAGTTGGACCAGAAGTCGAGCAGCGCCAGGCTGGGCAGGCCGTCCGCCCGCGCCGCGTCCCACAGCGCGCGCTCGTAGTCGAGCCCGTTGGCCGAGGTGGTGGTCAGCAGCAGCGCGGCACCCTGCTCGCGCCGCCGGGCGACCAGCCAGGCGGCCGGGTCGAAGCCGGCCTCGGCCAGCGTCTCGACCGCCAGGCCGCGCGCGGTCCACAGCGCCGGCGCCTGGCGGTAGCCGGCGCAATGCAGCCGCACGCCCTGCCCCTGCAGCCAGTCCAGCACCGGCGCCAGCGCATTGGCGCCGCCCGGGTCGCCGGCCACGGCCAGCACGGCGGCTTCAGTCACCTTCCACCTCGACCGCGGCGCCGCGGTCCAGGCTGTCGACCGCCGCCGCGGCCACCCGCAGCGCGGCCAGGCCGTCCGCGCCGCTGCACAGCGGCGGCCGGCCGCCGGCCACCGCCGCGGCCAGGTCGGCCACCGCGTGCAGCAGCACGTCGGTCAGCAGGCCGTCCTGCCGCTCGAGCGGCAACAGTTGCCGGTAACCGGGATAGTCGGGGCTGGCGCCGGTGGCCGAAATCTCGACCACATGGCCCGATTCGCCGAAGCGCAGCCGCGCCCGCTCGGTCAACAGGTCGAGCTCGAACGGCGCGTAGTCCTCGAACGACAGCGCCTGCAGCCAACCGCCGCAGCCGCCGGCGAATTCCAGCCGCAGCGATGGCGTCGGGTCGCCCTCGAAAGCCGGCATGCCGTCGTCGAAGGCCTGCACCCGCGCGATCTCGCCGGCCAGCAGCCGGGCCCAGTCGAACCAGTGGCTGCCGTTGTGGGCCACGCCCTTGGTGTAATGGCCGGTCAGCGCGCGCAGCCGGCCGAATTCGCCGCCGCGCAGCCGCGCCGCCAGCGCCTGCATCGGCGCCGAATAGCGGCGGCCGTAATTGACCGCCAGCACGACGCCGCGCGCGCGCGCCTGCGCCACCAGCGCCGCAGCTTCGGCCGGCGTGGCGGCCAGCGGCTTCTCGGCCAGCACGCCGCGCACGCCGGGCGCGTCGAGCACTTCGGCCAGCACCTGCGCATGGGTGGCGTCGGGCGAAGCCACGCTGACCAGCGCCGGCCGCACGGCCGCCAGCATCTCGCGATGGTCGGCCCAGGCCGGCACGCCGAAGCGCGCGGCCGCCTCGCCGCGCGCCGGCGCCGACGGATCGGACAAGCCAACCAGTTGCACCCCGGCGGTCGCGGCATAGGCCGCCGCATGGCTGGCCACGCCGACGCGCGCCGAGGCGGCGGCGAAGCCGGCGCCGATGCGGCCGCAGCCGATCACCGCCGCAGTCAGCGTCATGCCAGGCAATCCCAGCTCAGCGGCGTGCCGCGCTTGAGCGCGGTGCGCGCGCGGCGGCCGAGCACCAGTTCGAGATGCTTGGGCGCGAGGCCGAGGCCCGGCCGGATCGCCCGCACGTTGTCGGGGCCGAAGGCCTCGCCCGCGGCCATGTCGCGCACCACGTAGAGCGAGCGGCGATAGACCAGCGATTTCTGCTCGGCCGCGGTGGCGCCGTAGCGCACCTGGCCCAGCGCCTGCCAGGCGCGGCCGGTCTCGGTCACCAGGCTGGCCATCTCCTCGGGCTCGAGCGAGAAGGTCGAATCGACGCCGCCGTCGGCGCGGCGCAGGGTGAAGTGCTTCTCCACCACCGTGGCGCCGAGCGCCACCGCCGCCACCGCGGCGCCGACGCCCATGGTGTGGTCCGACAGCCCGACCTCGCAGCCGAACAGCTCGCGCAGGTGCGGAATGGTGCGCAGGTGGGTGTTCTCGGGCGAGGCCGGATAGGTGCTGGTGCACTTGAGCAGCACCAGGTCGCGGCAGCCGGCGGCGCGCGCGGCGCGCACGCTCTCGTCGAGCTCGGCCACCGTGGCCATGCCGGTCGAGATGATCATCGGCTTGCCGGTGGCGGCCACCTTGCGGATCAGCGGCAGGTCGGTGTTCTCGAAGCTGGCGATCTTGTAGGCCGGCACGCCGAGCGTTTCGAGGAAGTCGACCGCGCTCTCGTCGAACGGGGTGGAGAAGGCCAGCATGCCGAGCTCGGCGGCGCGCGCGAAGATCGGCGCATGCCATTCCCACGGCGTGTAGGCCTCCTGGTAGAGCTTGTACAGCGAGGTGCCGGCCCACAGGCTGGCCGGGTCGCCGATGTGGAACTCGCCCTCGTCGAGGTCGAGCGTCATGGTGTCGGCGGTATAGGTCTGCAGCTTGAGCGCATGCGCGCCGCTGCGGGCCGCCGCCTCGACGATGGCCAGCGCGCGGTCGAGCGACTGGTTGTGGTTGCCGCTCATCTCGGCGATCACGAACGGGGGCGCGTCCTGGCCGATGGGGCGGGGGCCGATGTGGAAGCTGGGCATGGCGATGCTCCGGTGAGACTCGATTCTTTGGACTCGGAAAAGGCCGGCGCGTCAGCCGGCGCCGAACAGCTTGGCGAAGCGCGGCCGCGCGGCCTGCCATTCGCCGGCGGTGATGCCGAGCAGGTGCACGTCGAGCCGGCCACCGTCCTTGACCACGTTGGCGCGACGCACGCCCTCGGCGACGAAGCCGAATTTCTGGTGCATCTCGATCACCTTGGGATTGGTCTCGAGCACTTCGCAGTTGAGCTTCTCCAGCCCCAGCTCGATCAGCGCGAGGTCGAGCAGCTTGAATTCGACCACGCCGCCGACGCCTTTGCCCTGCATCTCCTCGCTCAGGTAGAAGGCCCAGTCGGCGGCCTTGTCGGGCCAGCGGATGGCGCGCAGCGCGACCAGGCCGACCACTTCGCCGTGGTAGCGCACCACCATCACCCGCTCGCGCGCATTGCCCTGCAGGCCGGCGATCCAGCCGGCGTGCTCCTCGGCCGAGATCAGGTGGTCGTTGTACATGTAGCGGCGCACGCCCTCGGCGTTGCGCAGCTGGCGGATCCGCTCGATCACCTCGGCCGGCTGCTCGGTCAGCGGCTCGAAGCGCACTTCGTCGACATTGGCCTTGCCCATTTCAATGCTCCCCGTTCATCGCCCATAGCGCGGCGCAGACGCGCGCCGTGCCCTGCCCGTCCACCAGCGCCCGCGCGGCGCTCGCCATCGCGGCGCGGCGGCCGCGGTCGGCGGCCAGTTCCGCCACCGCCTGCGCGATGGCGGCCTCGTCGACCGCATCGGCCGGGCCCAGGTAGACCTGCGCGCCGCGTGCCGCCAGCAGCTCGGCGTTGGCGCGCTGGTTGTCGGCTACCGCGATGCAGACCGTCGGCAGGCCCAGCGCGGCGCGCTCCCAGCTGGTCGCGCCGCCGGCGCCGACGAAGATCTCGGCCGCGCGCATGCGCGCGGCCATGTCGTTCACCTGCCGCTCCAGCCGCCAGCCGTGCGCCGCGCAGTCGGCCGCGATCGCCTCGAAGGCGGGGTTGGCTGCACCGGCGATCACCTCGACCTCGAGACCGTCCAGCGTAGCCAGCGCGCGCAGCGCCTTGCGCGTCTCGCCGGTCGGATCGGCGCCGCCGAAGCTGACGAGCACGCGGCGTGCCTGCGCGGCGAAGGCGCGCTCGCCGGCGTCGGCGAACTCCTCGCGCAGCAGGGCGTAGCCAGGGCCGAGCAGGCTGCGGCAATCGGGCGGCAGCAGGCCGGCATAGGCGGCCGGCGTGGCGGTCAGGTTCTGGTCGAGCAGCAGTCGCGCCGCGTGCGGCCGGTTGGCCAGGTCGTCGATCGCCATCAGCCGGTCGGCGAAGGCCTGCGCCCCGCGCTCCCAGCGCGCGTCGAGGCCGTAGTGGTCGACCACGCAGCAATCGAAGCGGCGGCCGTCGAGCGCCCCGGCCAGAGCGGCCAGGTCGGCCTGCCCGTCGATGGCGGCTTCGGCGGCGCCGGCCGGGTCGTCGCCCGGATAAGTCGCCGGCAAGGGAACGAAGGGGAATTCGGCGGCGATCGCCTCGCCCAGGTGGCCGTCGAGCAGGCGGCTGGCGAAGCACGGCTCGGCGCCCTGGCCGCGCAGCGCGCGCGCCAGCGTCAGGCAGCGCATCGCGTGGCCGCTGCCGATCCGGCGCGAGGCGTCGGCGCGGAACAGCAGCCTCATCCGTCGATCTCGCCGGTGCGCAGCAGCGCGGCGTACATCAGCTCGGCGCGCTGCCAGTCCTCGGCGGTGTCGATGTCCTGCACCAGGTAGCGCGGCAGCACGATCGGCAGCGCGCACGGCGAGAACACCACGTCGCCGCGCAGCCAGGCCTCGCTGCGGCCCCAGTAGAACTGGCCGGCGTCGTGGTAGGCCTCCTCCAGGTCCTGCGAGCGGGTGTCGCGGTATTCCGGGTAGAGCGCGTCGATGCAGCCGGCGGCGTCGATGCGCACCGCGCGCTGCACCGGGAAGGCGAAGGTGGTGACCGGGAAGGCGTAGGACTTGTCGGGCCGCGCCGCCAGCGCCTCGAAGCCCTGGCGCAGATAGACCGGCTGCACGAAGGGCGCGGTGGCGTAGAGGCAGCACAGGTATTCGGGCGCATCGCCCTGGCGGCGCAGCGCCTCGATCGCGTGCTGGATCACCGGCACCGTGCCGGCATGGTCGCCGGCGAGCGCCTGCGGCCGCTCGAACGGCGTCTCGGCGCCGTGGGCGCGCGCCACCGCCGCGATCTCGGCGTCCTCGGTACTGACCACCACCCGGTCGAACAGGCCCGAGCGCAGCGCGGCACGGATCGAGTGGGCGATCATCGGCAGGCCGTGGAACGGCTTGACGTTCTTGCGCGGGATGCGCTTGCTGCCGCCGCGCGCGGGAATCAGGGCGATCTTGCTCATGCGGTTGCCGCCTGCTGGGCCGCCGATGGCGGCCGGATTGGACACACCGCCGGCCGGGCCGGCGATCCTTGCGCCTAGGCTGCCGGCGCCTTGCGCAGCGCAGCGTGCAGCGCGCCGACCACCTGGTCCTGCTCGGCATCGGTCAGGCCGGCGTACAGCGGCAGGCTGATCGCCTCGCCGTAGTAGCGCTCGGCCTCGGGGAAGTCGCCGGGCGCGAAGCCCAGCGCGCGATAGTAGGGCTGCAGGTGGACCGGGATGTAGTGCAGGTTGACGCCGATGCCGGACGCGCGCAGTGCCTCGAACACCTCGCGGTGGCCGCGGCCGATCTCGCCCAGCCGCAGCCGCACCACGTAGAGATGCCAGGCCGATTCGGCGCCGGGCTGGCGGGTCGGCAGCGTCAGCGGCAGATCGGCCAGCAGCGCGTCGTAGCGCGCCGCCAGCGCGCGGCGGCGGGCCAGGAAGGCGTCGAGCTTGCCCAGCTGCGACAGGCCCAGCGCGGCCTGCAGGTCGGTGATGCGGTAGTTGAAGCCGAGCTCGGTCTGCTGGTAGTACCACGGGCCGTGGCTCGGCTCGGTCATGCGGGCCGGGTCGCGCGTCATGCCGTGGCTGCGCAGCTGCTCGAGCCGCGCGGCCAGCTCGGGCCGGTTGGTCAGCACCATGCCGCCCTCGCCGGTGGTGACGATCTTGACCGGGTGGAAGCTGAACACCGTCATGTCGGCATGGTCGCCCGAGCCGACCGGCCGGCCCAGGTAGCTGGCGCCGACCGCGTGCGAGGCGTCCTCGATCACGCTGAAGCCATAGCGGCGCGACAGCGCGTGGATGCGCGCCATGTCGCAGCTCTGGCCGGAGAAGGCCACCGGCACCACCACGCGGGGCAGCCGGCCGAGCCGGTCGGCGGCTTCGAGCTTGGCCTCCAGCAGGTCCGCGTCCATGTTCCAGGTGGCCGGGTCGATGTCGACGAAATCGACCTCGGCGCCGCAGTAGCGGCCGCAGTTGGCCGAGGCGAGGAAGGTGTTGGGGCTGGTCCACAGCCGGTCGCCCGGACCGAGGCCGGCGGCCAGGCAGGCGAGGTGCAGCGCGGCGGTGGCATTGCACACCGCCACGCCGTGGGCCGCGCCGCAGCGCGCCGCCAGCGCGGCCTCGAAGCGGCCGATGGTCGGGCCCTGGGTGAGCCAGTCCGACTGCAGCACCGCCACCACCGCGTCGATGTCGTCCTGGTCGATCTGCTGGCGGCCGTAGGGAATCATCGCATTCTCAAAAGCGCCCTCTGGCCCACCCCGTCAAGTCTCCGACTTTGCGGGGACCCGGGGCGGCGAGGGCGGGAGGAGTCGGGACAGATCAGCGAGAGCCCGTCCGGGCACGCACTGACCGCGAGCGCCCGGCTCGGCCGGGCGCCTGTACTGCAGGTTCCGCATCACGGGACGTCCGGATTGTTCAGCGCGGCGATCTCGTCGAGCCCCAGGAAGTGCGGATTGGTGTCCGAGCGGTATTCGAACTCCTCGCCCACCGGCCGGCCCTGCTCGCCGGCGCCGTCGAGCGCGAAGTCGACGTCGACGTTGGTGAAGCGCGCCGACGGCTGGATCACGTAATGGTCGGCGAACTCCAGCGTCATCCGCGCATCGTCCAGCGGCACCATCAGCTCGTGCAGCTTCTCGCCGGGGCGGATGCCGACCAGCTTGTGCGGCAGGCCGGGCGCCATCGCGCAGGCCAGGTCGACGATGCGGATCGACGGGATCTTGGGCACGAACACCTCGCCGCCGCGCATGCGCACGAAGTTCTTCAGCACGAAGTCGACGCCCTGTTCCAGCGTGATCCAGAAGCGCGTCATGCGCGCGTCGGTGATCGGCAGCTCGGTCGCGCCGTCGCGGATCAGCCGTTCGAAGAACGGCACCACCGAGCCGCGCGAGCCGACCACGTTGCCGTAGCGCACCACGGCGAAGCGCGTGCGTTGACCGCCGGCGATGTTGTTGGCGGCCACGAACAGCTTGTCCGACAGCAGCTTGGTGGCGCCGTACAGGTTGATCGGGCTGGCCGCCTTGTCGGTCGACAGCGCGATCACCTTCTCGACGCCGTTCTCGATCGCCGCGTTGATCACGTTCTCGGCGCCCGAGACGTTGGTGCGGATGCATTCGGTCGGGTTGTACTCGGCCGCCGGCACCTGCTTGAGCGCGGCGGCGTGCACCACGAAGTCGATGCCGCGCATGGCTTGGCGCAGCCGGTCACCGTCGCGCACGTCGCCGAGGAAGTAGCGCATGCTCGGCGCGTTGAATTCCTGCTGCATCTCGAACTGCTTGAGCTCGTCGCGCGAGAACACCACCACCCGGCGCGGCGGCCGTTCGCTCGCCAGCAGCGTGCGGATGAACTTGCGGCCGAACGAGCCGGTGCCGCCGGTGATCAGGATCGCCTTGTTGTCGAACATCGCTCCGTCCTCTGTCTGAGTGGTCCTGCCGAATCGGGCCGACCGCGCGGGCGGCCCTACTGGGCCGCGTCCGGCGCCGGCGTCAGCGCCGCGTTGAGGTGGGCCAGCAGCGCGTGCCGCGTCGCCGCCAGCGATGCGGTCCAGTCGCCGACGCGCGCCTGAGGATGGATCACCACGCCCGGGTACCAGCGCGAGCGCCGGTCGACGCCGTGCCAGCGCCATTCGGGCGCGTGCGGCAAGAGGCCCCAGGCCGGCACGTCGAGCGCGCCGGCCAGGTTCAGCACCGCGGTGTCGACCGAGATCACCAGCTCGACGTTGGCCAGCAGCGCGGCGGTGTCCTCGAAATCGGCGATCTCGTCGCACAGGTCGACCGTGCGGCCGTAGCGCGCCAGCGTGGCGAACTCGTCGCGGCGGTCGAGCTGCAGGTTGACGAAGGTCAGGTGCGGCACGTCGGCGAACTGTTCGGCGAAGCGCTCGATCGGGCAGTCGCGCTGGCGCACGCCGGCCGCATCGGGGTTGCCGGCCCAGCGCACCGCGACGCGGATCGAGTCGCGGTACGGGTCGAGCCGGGCCTTCCAGGCCGCCAGCCGGGCCTCGCCGGCGCGCAGGTAGGGCGTGATGTTGGGCACGCTGTCGACGGTGGTGCCGAACAGGCCGGGCAGGCTGCCCAGCGCGATCTGCCAGTCGCAGGCCGGCCGTTCGGCACCGGCGGCGACGAATTCGATGCCGGCGAAGCTGGCGCGGAACAGGCTCAGCAGCGGCGCCGGCACTTCCGCCACCAGCGCCACGCCCTGGTCGGCGATCAGCGGCAGGTAGCGGGCGAACAGGATGGCGTCGCCCAGGCCCTGGTCGCTGTAGACGAAGACCTTGCGGCCGGCCTCGATCTGGCCCTGCCAGCGCGGCTCGGCCAGGTCCGGCTGCACGCTGAGCGCCGGGTCGAGCCGCCATTCGAAGGCCTGCCAGCCGGCCGGGTAGTCGCCGTCCGCCAGCAGGCTCAGCGCCAGCTGCTGCTGCGCCTCCAGCAGCCCGGGATCGAGCGCCAGCGCGCGCCGGTAGCCGGCCGCCGCCTCGCCGTAGCGGCCGGCGCGGCGGTAGGCCTCGGCCAGGTTGAAGTGGGTGACCGCGATGCCGGGCTTGAGCTCGGCGACCTTGGCCAGCGCCTTGATCGCGCCGTCGATCTCGCCCAGGTCGAGGCAGGTCAGGCCGGCGCGTTCGAGCACCTCGAGCGCGTCGGGCGCGTTCTGCGCCGCGCGCGACAGCATGGCGACCGATTCGTCGTAGCGGCCGGCGGCGCGGTAGAGCTCGCCGAGGTTGCTGGCGTAGCGCGGATTGTCCGGTTCCTTCTGGTGGCAGTACTCGAGCGCCTCGATGGCGTTGCGCACCTCGCCCAGGCGGAACCAGGCGAGGCCGAACACTTCGAGCGCGTCGAGATTGTGCGGCTCGACGTTGAGCGCAGCCGTGGCGTGGCCGATGGTGTCCTGCCAGCGCCGTTCGTTGTAGGCGGCGATGGCGGCATCGAAGGCGGGATTCATGGTTCAGTCCTCCGGCGGCAGCTGGTTGGGGAAGAGCACGTCGGTGAAGCCGAAGCGGCTCATGTCGCGGATCCGCATCGGGTAGAGGATGCCGAACAGGTGGTCGCACTCGTGCTGCGCCACCCGCGCGTGAAAGCCCGACACCGTGCGGTCGATCGGCTGGCCGCGCTCGTCGAAGCCCTGGTAGCGCAGCTGGGTGTGGCGCGGCACCACGCCGCGCATGCCGGGCACCGACAGGCAGCCTTCCCAGTCGTCTTCCATCTGCTCGCCGATCGGCGTCAGCAGCGGGTTGCACAGGATGGTGAAGGGCACCGGCTCGGCGTCCGGGTAGCGCGGGCTCTTAAAGCCGCCGAAGATGGTCAATTGCTTGGACACCCCGATCTGCGGCGCGGCGATGCCGGCGCCGTTCTGCGCCACCATGGTGTCCTTGAGATCCTGGATCAGCGCCAGCAGTTCGGCCGAACCGAATTCCTCCGGTTCGATCGGGTCGGCCACGCGCAGCAGCAGCGGGTCACCCATTCTCGTGATCGGTCTGATTGCCATGTGGAAGCTCTGAATATTTCCGGTGCCCAACGTTCAGTTCAACACCCGGCGAAGCCGGGTGCCACCCATCCGTGCCAAATCAATCGATTCGCTGATCCATCCCCCCGCCCTCGCCGCCCTCGCCGCCGTCGGACCCCGATGGCGGTCCCCCGGCGGCGGTCCCCCGCGAAGTCGGAGACCTCGTGGGGTGGTCCAGAGGGGGCTCCGCTTACGCTCACCAGTGCGTTGGAACAGGCCAGTCGAGAGTTCATTCAGTCGCCGTCGACCTTGACCAGCGCTTCAAGCACGCGGTGCACGTGTTCGATCGCCTCGTGGAACACGCCCTCGGCGGCGGCCAGGTCGACCTGGTGGGCGCTGTCGCCGCGGCCGGCCGCCCAGTTCGACACCACCGCGACGGCGGCGTAGCTGAGGCCCGCCTCGCGCGCCAGCGCGGCTTCGGGCATGCCGGTCATGCCGACCATGTCGCCGCCGTCCTGGGCGATGCGGCGGATCTCGGCCGCCGTCTCCAGCCGAGGCCCCTGGGTCGCGCCGTAGCAGCCGCCGTCGACGATCGGCTGGTGGCTGAGCTTGGCGGCCCGCAGGATGCGCGCGCGCAGCTTGGGGCAGTACGGCTCGGTGAAGTCGATGTGGGTGACCGGCTTGTCGCCGCCTTCGAAGAAGGTGTGCTTGCGGCCGTAGGTGTAGTCGATGATCTGGTCCGGCACCGCCAGCGCGCCCGGCGGCAGGTCGTCGCGGATGCCGCCGACGGTACAGACCGAGACCACCCGCTTGATCTTCTGCTCGGCCAGCGCCCAGATGTTGGCGCGGTAGTTGATCTCATGCGGGGGATGGTGTGGCCGTAGCCATGGCGGGCGAGAAAGACCACCTGGTGGCCGTTGATCTCGCCGAAAGTCAGCGCGCCCGAAGGCTCGCCGTAGGGCGTGCGGATGACTTGACGGTGGGTGATCTGCAGGTTCTTGAGCCGGGTGAGTCCGGTTCCGCCGATGATGGCGAGCATGCGCCCTATCCCTTTGTAATGAATGTCGTCGCTGCCATTGTAGGCGCGAAACCCCTGGAACCGGCAAGCGCGCTGGCTTTGAGCTGAATTTGATGGAAATTTGAACGGGCGGTTCAGGCCCCCGGCGGAGCCGGGTGCTCGCGATCCGAGAGTGCTCGACCGACGTGCGCGCTTTTCCTAATCCATCCCTACTCCCCCCGCCCTCGCTGCCGCGAGGGAGCCTCGCTGACGCTCGTTCGCGCTCCGTCGAGCCTGCGGCTAGGCATGTCGCTGCGCTCATGCCGGTTGCCGACGCCGCAATCGAGGGGGTTCGAGGGGTTGGGTAGGAGCGGCTTTAGCCGCGAAACGCGGCCGCGCCCACCTCGGCCATTCGCGGCTAAAGCCGCTCCTACAAAAGCGGGGACTCGCGCCGAGGTGCGCGGAGGATCGAAATGGACGCTGACGAGCGTCAGCGAGGCTCCCTCGCTGCGGCGAGGGCGGGGGAGTTGGGATGAAGCAGGGACGCGCCTGCCGGTTCAGCCTGCACAAACGGCGAGCGCCCGGCTTTGCCGGGCGCCTGAGCAGCAGGCAGACCTGAACGGACGGTTCTACAAAGCAAGCGTATACGTTCTGAACACTTCGTCGTGCTGCCAGCCGTTGCGGCGGTAGACCGCCTGGGCGACCGCGTTGTCGTGCGCGGTACTGAGCTGCAGGTAGGCCGCGCCGTGCTCGCGGCCATGGCGCGCGGCGGCCTGCAGCAGGGCGTCGGCCACGCCGAGGCCGCGGGCCTCGGGCGCCACGTAGAGGTCGTACAGCACCCAGATCGGCGCCAGCGCGACCGAGCAGAAGGTCGGGTAGAGCTGCATGAAACCGACCGCCCTGCCCGCTTCCTCGGCCAGCATCACCACCGACTGGCCGGCCGCCAGCCGCATGTTGAGCCAGGTGCGCACCGCGGTCAGGTCGCTCGGCTGGCCGTAGAACTGGCGATAGGCGTCGAACAGGCGCGCAGCCTGGTCCAGGTCTTCGCCGGGCTGCAGGGTGCGCAGGTTCATGGCAGCTTCCCCGTCTCGCAGAACTGCTGCAGGTAGGCGCGGAAATCGGCGCCGATCTCGGCGTGGCGCGCCGCGTAGGCCAGCGTGGCCTGCAGGTAGCCGAGCTTGGAGCCGCAGTCGTAGCGCGTGCCGGTGAAGGGCAGCGCCAGCACCCGCTCCTCTTCCAGCAGCGCGGCGATCGCGTCGGTCAGCTGGATCTCGCCGCCCTTGCCCGGCGCGGCCTTGGCCAGGTGGCGGAAGATGCGCGGGCTGAGGATGTAGCGGCCGACCACCGCCAGCGTCGACGGCGCCTCCTCGGGCTTGGGCTTCTCGACGATGCCGGTGAGCTTGGGATAGCCCTCGCTGTTGCCGTCGGCCACCACGATGCCGTAGGAACCGGTCTCCGAGCGCGGCACTTCCTGCACGCCGATCACCGAGCTTTGGGTGCTGTCGTAGACGTCGACCATCTGCCGCATCACCGGCACCTCGGCGTCGATCAGGTCGTCGGCCAGGATCACCGCGAACGGCTCGTCCCCCACCAGCGGCCGCGCGCAGGCCACGGCATGGCCCAGGCCCAGCGCCTCGGGCTGGCGGATGTAGGCGCAACTCACGTTGCGCGGCAGGATGTTGCGCACGACGTCGAGCAGCGCCTTCTTGCCCTTGGCTTCGAGCTCGGTCTCGAGTTCGTAGGCCTTGTCGAAGTGGTCCTCGATCGCGCGCTTGTTGCGGCCGGTGACGAAGATCAGGTCGGTGATGCCGGCGGCGACCGCCTCCTCGACCGCGTACTGGATCAGCGGCTTGTCGACGACGTTGAGCATCTCCTTCGGGCTGGCCTTGGTGGCCGGCAGGAAGCGGGTGCCGAGGCCGGCGACGGGGAAGACTGCCTTGGTGACTTTTTGCATGGCTTGGGCTCGCGGGATCTTGAAATGGCTTCGATTGCGAAAGGCGCGCGATGGTAGCGCAAACCGGCGGACTACGTACGCCGGCGGCGGTCCCTCGCGCCTTCGCCGGGATCAATCCGACAAGAGATCGCCGGTGACGGCCGGGGCCGGCTTGCCCAGCAGGGCGAACAGGCCGGCCTCGTCGAGGATCGCGATACCGAGCTCGCGTGCCTTGTCGAGCTTGGAACCGGCTGCCTCGCCGGCCACCAGGTAGTCGGTCTTCTTCGATACCGAACCGGCCACCTTGCCGCCTGCTTCCTCGATCAGCGCCTTGGTGTCGTCGCGGCCCAGCGTCGGCAGCGTGCCGGTGATCACCAGCGTCTTGCCGAGCAAGGGGCCTGCCAGCGCCGCCTCGCTCGGGTCGGACTCGGGCCAATGGACACCGGCCGCGCGCAATTGTTCGATCGCTTCGCGATTATGTGGCTCGAGCAGGAAGTCGCGCAGCGAGCGCGCCACGATCGGGCCGATCTCGGGCACCGCCTGCAGCGCCGCCAGCGCGGCCGCCTCGTCGTCCTGGCCGGCCGCCTCGATCAGGCCGTCGAGCTTGCCGAAGTGGCGCGCCAGATCCTTGGCCGTCGCCTCGCCGACGTTGCGGATGCCGAGCGCGTAGATGAAGCGCGCCAGCGTGGTGGCCTTGCTCTTCTCGATCGCGTCGAGCACGTTGACGGCCGATTTCTCGGCCATCCGGTCGAGCTCGACCAGCTTGAGCACGCCGAGCCTGTAGAAATCGGCCGGGCTGCGCACCAGGCCGACGTCGACCAGCTGCTCGACCAGCTTGTCGCCCAGGCCCTCGATATCCATCGCGCGGCGGCCGGCGAAGTGCAGCAGCGCCTGCTTGCGCTGGGCCGGGCAGACCAGCCCGCCGGTGCAGCGGTAGGCCGCCTCGCCCGGCTCGCGCGCCACGTGCGAGCCGCAGACCGGGCAGGCGCGCGGCATCTTGAACGGTGCATGGCGCGGCACCAGGCAGGCGGCCTTGCCGGTCTCGCCGTCGCGGCTGAGGACGCGGCCGGCGCCGCGTTCGGCCAGCAGACCGCGCAAGCGCGGGCCGACGCGGCGGCAGCGATCCTGCTTGGCGCGCGAGGAGCCGCCGCGCAGGCCGCGCCGGCGCGCCTCGACGGCGTCGACCAGCGGCCGCCGCTCGAGCACCACGTCGACGATCTCCGGGATCACGTCGCCGGCGCGCCGCACGATCACCGTGTCGCCGGCGCGCACGTCGAGCTGGCGGATGCGGTCGATGTTGTGCAGCGTGGCGTTGGTGACGGTGACGCCGCCGACGAACACCGGCGCCAGCCGCGCCACCGGCGTGATGGCGCCGGTGCGGCCGACCTGCACGCCGATCGATTCGACCGTGGTCAGCATCTCCTGCGCCGGGTATTTGTGCGCCACCGCCCAACGCGGTTCGCGGGTGACGAAGCCGAGCCGCGCCTGCAGCGCCAGCTCGTCGACCTTGTAGACCACGCCGTCGATGTCGAACGGCAGCGCGTCGCGCCGGGCGGCGATCGCCTGGTGGAATTCGACCAGGCCGTCGGCGCCCTCGACCACCGCGCGGTCGGCGCAGACCGGCAGGCCCATCGCCGCCAGCGCGTCGAGCATGCCGCCGTGGCTGTCGGGCAGCGGCCAGCCGACGACCTCGCCCAGGCCATAGGCGAAGAAGCTCAGCGGCCGTTTCGCCGCGATGCGCGGATCGAGCTGGCGCACCGCGCCGGCCGCCGCGTTGCGCGGATTGACGAAGGTCTTCTCGCCGGCCTCGCGCTGGCGCGCGTTGAGCGCCTCGAAGGCGTCGCGGCGGATGTAGACCTCGCCGCGCACCTCGAGCACCGGCGCCTCGACGCCGGCCAGCCGCAGCGGGATCTGGCCGATGGTGCGGATGTTCTGGGTGACCTCCTCGCCGGTCTCGCCGTCGCCGCGGGTGGCGGCGCGCACCAGCACGCCGTGCTCGTAGCGCAGGCTGATGGCCAGGCCGTCGAACTTGAGCTCGGCGGCGTAGCGCACCGGCGGGTCGGTCTCGCCGAGGCCGAGCTCGCGCCGCACGCGGGCGTCGAAATTGGCCGCGCCGCCGGGGCCGGAGTCGGTCTCGGTGCGGATCGACAGCATCGGCACCGCATGGCGCACCGGCGTGAAACCGGTCAGCGGCCGCGCGCCGACGCGCTGGGTCGGCGAATCGGCGGTCTTCAGCTCGGGGTGTTCGGTCTCGATCGCCTCGAGTTCGCGGAACAGCCGGTCGTACTCGGCATCGGGCACGCTGGGCGCGTCGAGCAGGTAGTACTCGCGGGCGTAGCGGTTGAGCAGGGTGCGCAGCTCGGCGGCGCGTTCTGTAACTTGGGACACGGTCAGTTCACTCAGAGGAAATGCGCCGGCCACGCGATGGAACCGGTCGATGAATTGTTGCAGAGTTGGTCGGAATCCATTCCGACGACACGCTTGGCCTAGGTCGCCGTCGGAATGAATTCCGACCGACCTGGAAACGGCCGGGATCGACTCCAGGCTGCACCGGATCGGCGAGCCTTGCAGGTCGGGCTTTATGCCCGACAGCGACCTCGATCGGCGGCGCCGTCGGGCATAAAGCCCGACCTACCCGGTCGGTCATTTGCCAACCATGTACGAAAACGAAATTATCTACGAAGCGCTGACGAGCGCCAGCGAGGCCCCTCGCGGCGGCGAGGGCGGGGGAGCAGGAATCGATCAGGGTAGGGCCTGAGGTCGAGCACTCACCGCCCTCGAACTCCCGGCTCCGCCGGGAGCCGCGCAACAGATCGAGCCCAGGCCAAACTCGATGCGCCCGCCGGGCCCTACGCGAACAGCCGCAGCGCCGCGACCCCGCCGCCCGGAATGCCGCGGTCGTCCATCTTGGCGTAGATCGACACCAGCTGCTTGCGGATCGCCGCTAGGTCGGCCGGCTTGAGCGAACGGTTGTCGTCGTCGACCAGGTCGCCGCCGAGCGTCAGCGCCATCTGCTGCGCCAGGTCGGCCATCCGGTCGAAGGCCTGCTCGCCGCCGGCCACGCGCGGCACGTCGAGCAACAGCGTGACCGAGGGCGTGTCGTCGAGCGCGTCGAGCGGCCGGTGATGGCGATCGGCCAGCGTGAACAGCGGCTTGCCCGAATCGGAGCGCGCATGGAACACGCCGTCGGTCTCGAGCACCAGGCCGGCCGCCTCGGCCATCGCCACCACCCGGCTCAGCGCGAACGGGTTGCGGCTGGACACCACGTTGAGGCCGATCAGCATGTCGACCTCGGCGCAGAAGCCGTCGAGCTGCTGCGCCACGCGCAGCTTGTCCTCGCGGCGCGGGAAGGTGGCGACGCCGCCCTGGGCGTCGGCGAAGGCGTTGACCTGCTCGCAGAACATCACCAGCTGCGCCTCGCTGACCGGCCCCTGGCGGTCGACCAGCTGCAGGCCGATGCGAAATTCCTGGTAGCGGTGGCCGGGGCGGATCACTTCCCACTCGTCGGCGTCGGACAGCCCGAGCACCCGCACCCGCTTGCCGACCTCGATCGACGGCACCGCAGCGTAGTCGACCAGGTCGCCCGGGTGGACCTCGGCGACGTAGTCGAGCGCCGGATCGAGGATGGCGACCGCCAGCGCGACGCTGTCGGCCAGGTCGACCATCTCCGGCACCGGCGCCAGCGGCTCGCCCAGCACCGTGGCGGCCGGCTCCAGCGTCGGCTCCAGCCGCATGCCGGTCTCGCCCTGGCGCACCATGTTCTTCGGCGTATCGAGCAGCACGTCCGGATGGCTGCGCGCGAACGCGGCGGCGGCGCGCTTCTTGAAGCGCCATTCCTGCCAGGCGTTGAAGCCCCAGACCGCGCCGACGAGGGCGGCGCCGAGGCCGAGGGTGATCCAGTGGAATTCGCTCATGTATATGAAAGTCCGTGAAACGTGATGCCGCTGCGCGGCGGTGAAACGTGAAACGTGGCGCATTGCCGCCTTCCGCGCTTCTTAACTTCCGGCAGATCGATTCCGGGTGAAACGTGCCGCCGGCCGGAGCGGCAACGAAACGCGGCCGATCACCACGTTTCACTTTTCACGTTTCACCTTTCACCGGCGCTGGGCGGGCAAGGCCCGGCCAGCGCCGAGCTTAGCGGATGGCGCGCGCGCAAGCCAAGTCGTCATGCCGCCGCGGCCGCGGCGTCGAGCTCGGCCTGGCCGTAGCGGCGGCACAGGGCGCCGTGCATGACCCGATCGACCGCCGCCATGCCGACGCGTTCGAAATATTCGTCGCAGCGTCCCACCACCGCGAGCACCGCGGCGATTTCCTCGACCGCCGCATGCCGGTCCAGGCCGAACTTCGCGTGCCGGCTCAACAGGTTGGCCAGCGAGGCGCGGCGGCCGTCGCTGCCCAGGCCGATCGCGTGCAGCTCGGGCTGGCGCGGATTGGGCACCACGTCGAACACCGGCGCCAGGCCATAGCCGCGGCCCGGCAGGTAGAGCAGGCCGTGGTTGAGCAAGTGGTCGTCGGTATTGGCGATGGCCAGGTTGAAGGCCATGCGGCGATAGAGCTGGCGCAGCTGGGCCACCGCCTCGAAGGCGCAGCGCTTGAGGCCGTCGGCGATGCCGGCGTAGCTGAAGTCGCCGCGCTCGTCGGCCGCGCCGATGCGGTACATCGACAGCAGCGTGCGCGCGCTGATGTAGTGCAGCCGCTCGCCGCCGGGGCGGCGGTCGAAGCGCTCGATCAGCAGCACGTTGCCGCCGGCCACCGCCACCACCCGGCTTTCCATCACCGGCAGGCCGGCGTCGGCGGCCATCAGCTGGAAGGCCTTCTCGGCCAGGGCGTGGTCGAACAGGTCGCCCTCGCGGGCGAACTTGGCGATCCATTCGCGCCCTTCGTGCGCCACGGTCGCCTTGGGCCGCGCGCCGCCCATGCTGGAGCCGAACCACAGCAGCCGCACCAGGCCCTCGTCCTGCACCACCCGGCGCGCCTCGACCTCGCTGGCGGCCTGGGCGATGCGCGCCAGGTCGGCGAAGGCCGGCACCGCCGCCGGCGGCTTGACCCGCTCCTTCGAACCCGAATACAGCAGGCAGCCCACGCCGGTGCCGCGGGTGACCAGCAGCGCCTCGACCTCGTTGGCCGGCTGCTGGCGGTGGATCGCTGCGAACACCCGGCGGCCCCAGTCGTCCGGCAGCGAATCGGCCAGCGCCGAAAACAGCTGCGTGCCGAGAAACGATTGCTCGCGCAGCGGCAGGTGGATCGGGTCGAGCGCGAACGCATCGCTGCGGCCGAGCCAGCTGCGGGCATAGCCGAACTCGTAGCCGCCCGGCGTCAGCCGCACGGTACCGACCGGACGCGGATCGCCGGCCAGTTGGGCGAATACATAGGCTTGGGTCAACGGCGCCGCCATCGGCTCAGAAATCAGTGTCGATCGGCGGCTGCGCCGCTACGCCGGCCGCGGCGCGGCCCCGCGCCAGCGCTTCCAGCCGGGCGCCCTCGGCGTCGGTCGCCGGGTTGGCCAGCGCGGCGACGTCGGCGACCAGGCCGAAGGCGGTGAGCACCGCCATCAGCTGGTGCATGCCGATATTGGCCGAGCCGCTCTCCAGCCGCGCCAGCGTGGGCACCGAGACGCCGGTGCGGCTGGCCAGCTCCGGCCGCGTCCAGCGCCGCCGCTTGCGGGCCAGGCGGATGTGCTCGCCCAGCGTGCGCAGCATGGCGTTCGCCTCCTCGCTCAGGAATCCCTCGCGTGCCTTGCGCACCATTTCCGCCCCCGTTTCCAAGCCATTGCACCTGTCAGAAATCATAAACGATGTTTTTTTTATAAAAAAGATCATTTATGAACTTTCCATATGGCAAGCCGGTGCAACGGCGCCGGGCCGGAGCGATTCGGCGGCGCAGCGCCGGTCCAGGGCGGCACGTCGTCAGGCCGTCTCGACCGGCAGGGACACCTGGATGGCGACGCCCTGCCCTTCGGTGGTCGAAATCTCGAAGCGGCCGCCGCGCGCCTCGATGCGGCTGCGCATGCCGGCCAGGCCGTGGCTGCGCGGCCTGTCGATCTCCTGCAGGTTGAAACCCTTGCCGTCGTCGCGGATCGCCAGACGGATCATGCGGCCGCTGCGGAACAGCCCGATCGAGACGTGGCCGGCGCCGGCGTACTTGGCGATATTGGTCAGCGACTCCTGCGCCACCCGGTACAGCGCCAGCGAGGCATCCTCGGGCAGCGCGCAGATATCCTCGTCCAGGTCGAGCTCCAGCCGCCAGCCGTTGACCTGCGACATCTCGTCGGCCAGGAAGCGCAGCGCGGTCGCCAGGCCCAGGTGGGTCAGCGTGGTGGGCCGCATGCCTTCGATGATGCTGCGCTTGATGTTGATGCTGGAGTCCAGGTACTCGAGCGCGCGCGACAGCTTGTGGTGCACGGTCGGGTTGCTGTCCTTGATCAGCTTGATCGAGCTGTGGAGGTCGATCCGCATGGCGGTCATCAGCCCGCCGAGCTCGTCGTGCAGCTCGCGCGCCAGCATCGCCTTCTCCTGCTCGGACACGTCCTGCAGGTACTTGGCCAGCTCGTTGAGCTGGGCGGTGCGCTCGCGCACCAGCAGGTCGAGCTGGTCGTTGTGGGTCTCGAGCTGGCGCAGCATGCTGGCCTGCTGCGCCAGGCTGTCGCGCAGCAGCTGGGCCTTGCGCCGCAGCGCGGCCTCGCGCTCGACCGCGGCCGAGACGTCGGTGATCTGGATCAGGCACTGCCGGCCGTGCGGCTCGGAGGTGAAGGCGGTGATGCTGATGGTCAGCCGCAGCAGGCCCTGCGGCCGCCGCGAGGGATCGGCGTACAGCGGCAGCAGGTCGCGGTTGAGCGAGCCGGACAGCAGCGTGGGCTGGCCCAGCTGCAGCGCCTGCTCGATGCCGGCCTGCACCCGGCCCCCTCGAGCGAGGGCCATAGCGCGTACAGCGGCCGGCCGCAGGCCTCGGCGGCGGCGATGCCGGCGCGCTTGGCGACCCAATCGTTCCAGTGCAGCACGTTGGCCGCCTGGTCCAGCACCACGATGCCCAGCGACAGGCTCGACAACAGCGTGGCGACCGAAGTGTCGGGCGCCGCGGCGATGCGATCGGCGCTGCTCATGCCGTCAGCCCTGCCGGGCTTCGGCGATGAAGCGGTCGATCCGCTCGACCAGGCCGGGAACGACACGATGTCCTGGACGAAGGCCAGATGGCCGTTGATCGAATGCTGCTCGACGCAGAAATCGATGTGCAGCAGCACCACCACGTCGTCGGCCAGCCGGCCGCCGTCCTGCGGGCCAGCAGGTCGCCGTAGGTGCTGGCCCTGAACACTGGCAGCGAGACGTGGAATTCGCCCTTCAGCAGCTTGGTCACGGTGCCGGTGCAGGCATTGAGGATGAGGTTGCCGATCTCGGTCAGCGCCTCGCGCTCGAGCTCGGTGATCGACTCGCCGTCGGCGATCTCGCCCACCGTCAGCCGCACCAGTTCCAGGCCGTTGGCCTCGGGGAAGACCAGCATCGCGAAGGCGTCGAAATCGCCTTCGAGCACCTGGGTGATGCTGTAGACCTTCTGCTCCGTCCCGCCCAGCAGGGCCGCGACGGCCTGCCGCGGCACCAGCCTGACCTGCGGCACGCCGAGCTTCACCTCCGCGTTGACGATGCGGCCCATGGCCGGCGCGGCGCAGCCCATGGCGATGTCGAACACCTCGGCCAGGGGCTCCCTGTGCAGATCGCTGAAACGGGTATCCATGATCACAGCCCGAACAGGATCTTGCGGACCCCGGCTTGGTTGATCGGCTTTTCCGCCATCGCCCCGGACAGGATGCCGAGCGGCTGCACCTTGCGCCGCACGCGGTCCCGGATGTGGGCGGCGACGATGGCGATCTTGGCGTCGGGCAGGCGTCGTGCAGCAGGCGGGCGGCTTCGAGGCGGTCCATCCCGGGCATGTTCAGGTCGAGCGTGATCAGGTCCGGCGGCACCTCGCGCACGCGCAGCAGCGCCTCGGCGCCGCTGCCAGCCTGCCAGGCCTCCCGGTCCGGGCGCGGGGCCCGCGGCAGGTCCTTCAGCATCGGCCGCGAAATCGAGCTGTCGTCGACGATCAGGGCGCGCTTGTGGGCGCTCATGGCATTCCTCCTTCGAGTAGGGGTGGTATGGGCCGGGCCGGCGCCCGGCAGCACCTCGCCGCGCCACGGCAGGGTGTCGGCAAGCCTACGCCGCGGCCCGAGATGTCGGACAGCGCGTCGGCGCTCGAAAATCCCGGGAGGAAGATCGGTTGCACCGCTTCCGCGTCGTCCAGCCGCCCGGCCTCGCCCAGCAGCCCGCATTCGCGCGCGCCGGCGCACCCGCCCGACCTCGACGCCGCCGCTGCCGTCGCCGACCTCGATCCGCCGCGACGGCAAGAAGGGCCGCGCCTTCGTCGGCACGCTGAAGGTCTTCGCCGACGAGACGGCGATGCCGGGCCACACGATGGACGGCCTGTCGGACAAGGTCTTCGACGCGACCGATGCCCAGCGCAGCCTGGCCGGTGCGAACGCCGACCTGAGCGATGTCGACGTGGTGTCCGGAGCGACCACCGGCCGGCTGGGCAAGGCGCGGCAGCCGAGCCTCGCGGCCAATTAGGGGCGGGTCATCGACCGGGTGGAGCCGAGGGGATGAAGACCGAGCGAGCATGACCGGCGGAGCTTGCCGCGAGTCCCCGTCCCGGGGACCGGGACGGCCGGCAGGCGCCGCCGGCGCCCGCCTCATTTCCTGCCGGAGCGGGCCTTGGGGATCGCTACCCAGCCGTCACGCACATCGTCGTAGTAGGCCTGCAGGCGGTAGCGCGCCCAGATGGGCTGGACGGACTGGGCGAACAGGCCTTCCGCCAGCGCCTTGCGCAGCTTGCCGGCGGTAGCCGGCGCGATGCCGCTGTTGCAGGCGACCCAGCGTTCGAATCGGGCCAGCGTGAACACCCGCACGATGCCGGCACCGCCGGCGTCGAGCTCGGGCAGCAGATCGCTCAGCAAGAGGTCGAAGCGATGCGCGCCGAGCATCGAAAACCCCCGGCTCGACTGCGCCAACGGCTCGTAGGCGATGCCGGCCGTGTCGAGCAGGTCGCGCAGCTCGGCGATATCGATCGCGCCGACCCGGTAGCGGCGGAGATCCTCGATGTTGCTGAGCCTGACCGACTGGCCGGCATTGGCGTAGACCGATACGGTGATCGGCGCCACCCGGCCCAGGTAGTTCAGCGTCTCGGCCGCGCCGGGCGCGAAGTTCAGCGCAAGCCCGCAGCTGTTGGGCTGGCTTTCGAGCTGCAGCATCAATCGCTTGACGGGCATCGAGACGAAACGGGCCTCGATGCCCTGCTGCCGCAGCAGGGCGGCGAACGCCTCGGCATAGGGGCCGGCAAGCGTGCCTTGCCGATCGAGCAGAAACGGCGGGTAGGGCTCGCCGTAGACGTCCAGCCGTTCGGCCGCCGCAGCCCGGCCCAAGGTCGCGGCCGCCGCCAGCGCGAGCAGGCCGCGGCGCAGGTGGCGCGTCCCGCTCATTTGCGCGTGACCAGCTGGACCGGCGTGGGGACGATGCCGGGCAGGTCTTCCTGGCGGGCGCCGCTGGCCAATGACTTGATCGCCAGCTCCAGCGCGTATTCCGCCTGCTTGGCCGGATATTGGTCGGCCGTCGCCACCACGCGGCCGTCGGCGATATAGGGCCGGATCGCCGGGATGTTGTCGTAGCCGGCGATGGCGACCTTGCCGTGCAGACCCATCGCTTCGACCGCCTTCACCGCGCCGATCGCCATGTTGTCGTTGCCGCAGAGCAAGGCCCGCAGCTTCGGTTCGGCTTCCAGCAGTTCGCGGGCGGCTTTCTCGCCGCCGGCCACCTCCCAGAAGCCGGAGCGGATACCGGCGATCTCCATGCCGGCGGCCCGTATCGCCTCGCGGAAGCCGTCGCTGCGCGCTTTGGCATTGATCGAGCCGGGCGGTCCTTCGACCAGCCCGATCCGGCTGCCCGGCGGCAGGCCCTGGGCGACCTGGGCGCCGACGCTGCGGGCGCCGGCGAAATTGCTCGGACCGACGAAGGGGATGTTCAGCTGCGCCGCAGCCAGCGCCCGGTCGTCCAGCTTGTTGTCCATGTTGATGACCAGGGTGCCCGCCGCCACCGCTCGGATCAGGATCGGCAGCATGGCGACCGAATCGGCCGGCACCACCACCAGGGCGCCGGCGCGGCGGGCCAGCAGTTGCTGGACGATCGTTTCCTGGCCCTTGACATCGGTCTCTTCCTGCACGCCGGCCACCGCAAGTTCGTAGTCGGCCTGCCGCCGGCGCTGGTGCGCACGGGCGCCGTCGGCCATCTGCACGAAGAACTCGTTGCGCATGGATTTGAGCACCATGCCGACCAGCGGCCGGGCCGGCGCGGCCAGAGGCAGGGACGGCAAGGCCAGGCACAGCGCAGCCTGGCCAAACTGGCGTCGATTCATCGCGTCACCTCATGCCTACCGATGGATTCGTGAATCCAACATAGCCCATATGGGGACGGCGCCGCATCAGGGTACGAACGGCAGACGGGTCGCGGCCGCCGGACATCGGCCGGCGGCCGCGCGCTTTCAGCGGGTATGGGCCGCCACGATCCGGTCGTATCCGCCGTTCTTCCGCAAGGTCTCGAGGCCCTTGTCGAACGCGGCGATCACGCTCCTGCCCTGCGGCGTCGCCCGGCCCGCGATCAGGTGCAGGGTCTCCGACTCCAGCACCACCGACGAAGCGGTCAGCGCATCCGCCGGCAGATTGGCGCCCTTGATGGCCGTCCGGCCCTGGAACTGGTCGGTGACGAAATAGTCGGCGCGGCCGGCCGCCACCATCTGGGCGCAGGTCGAGATGTCCTTGGGCTCGCTCTTCTTGATCTGCCCGCTCTTGATCAGCGGCAGCAGCGACGCGGACGGCGCCCAGCCCAGCGGGACGCAGACCGTGCTGCCGGCCAGGCTGGCGACATGGCCGAAGTCGAACTTGCTGCCCGGCTTGGCGAACGCGCGCTGCTGGATTTCGTAGATCGGTGCCGAGTAGATGAAATCCTTCTCGCGCTCGGCCGACTTCACGTAGGGGAAGGTCGCCGCATAGCGCCCAGACTTGGCTTCTTCATAGCCCCTGGCCCAGGGCGACCAGTCGAGTTTCACTTCGGTCTTGGACTCGGCGAACGCCTTCACGGCCACCTCGGCCGCCAGGCCGCCGTTGGGCAGCTTGCTGTCGGCGAAGGGCGCGTAGTCGTTGCCGGTGACCAGCGACAGGGAGTCGGCCTGGCAGGCCAGCGCGAGGGACAATGCAAGGGCGGCGGCGAGCGTCGGTTGGCGCATTGGAAATATCCTTGTTGTCTGTTGTGGTTTGCCGGAAGCGTGACCGCCGATGGGGCAGTCCGCTTGAGACTAGACCACGGGCGCCGTTACGGCAGGAATCGCCCACCGGCGGACCGGATGCGCCCGCAAGCCCAGCAGAAGGCGAAAGCCGCGACAAGACCCTGCAGGCCGGCCCCCCGCTCCAGTCGCCAACGACGAGCGCGATCTACGGAGACAGGCCTTGTTTACCTTCGCTGCCGACAACCTGGCGCGGCTGCTGGATCTGATGCAGGCGGAGACGGTATGGGCATCGATCCGTCCGCCAGCTGGCGACCGGCGGGCAGCGAGGGTGAAATGCCCGGGAAGTGGGCCATGGCGGATTTACGGCGCCGAAAAAATGGGACGGAAGACGATAATCCGCAGGAAATGGGGACTGTCCCACCCGCCTGCTAGCCGGAATTTCATCGAGCGCGCCCGCAATCTCACTTGATCGCCCCGACCAGCACCAAGGCATCGGCGCCGCCCCTGTCGCGTCGGCAGCCGCCGGCGCTGATCAGCAACCGCAAGCCATCCCATCTTCGTAGCCTCGCGCCTCACGCCTCGCGCATCTGCAGCGCCTGCTCGATATCCACCGCCACCACCCGGCTCACGCCCTGCTCCTGCATGGTGATGCCGACCAACTGGTCGGCCATCTCCATGGTGATCTTGTTGTGGCTGATATAGAGGAACTGGGTCTTCTCGGCCATCCGCTTCACCATCTCGCAGAAGCGCGCGGTATTGGCGTCGTCCAGCGGCGCGTCGACCTCGTCCAGCAGGCAGAACGGCGCCGGGTTGAGGCGGAACAGCGAGAACACCAGGCTCAGCGCGGTCAGCGCCTTCTCGCCGCCCGACAGCAGGTGGATGGTGGCGTTCTTCTTGCCCGGCGGCTGGGCCATGATCTGGATGCCGGCGTCGAGGATCTCCTCGCCGGTCAGGATCAGCTCGGCATGGCCGCCGCCGAACAGCGCCGGGAACAGCTCCTGCAGGCTGCCGTTCACCGCGTCGAAGGTCTCCTGCAGCATCGCCCGCGTCTCGCGGTCGATCTTGCGGATCGCGCTTTCCAGCGTCTCCATCGCCTCGGTCAGGTCGGCCGCCTGGCCGTCGAGGTAGGTCTTGCGCTCGCGCGCGGCGTTGAGCTCTTCCAGCGCCGCCAGGTTGACGTTGCCCAGCGCGTTGATCGCCTGGCTGAGCCGGCCGATCTCGCCGACCAGCGACTGCACCTTGAGCCCGGCGCCGATCAGCGGCATCAGCGCGGCGACGTCGGCGCCGGCCTCGTCGAGCTCCTGGCTGAAGCGCTCGAGCGCCAGCCGCGCCTCCTGTTCCTTCAGCCGCAACTCGCCGACCTTGTCGCGCAGCGGGTCGAAGCCCTGCTCGACCTGCTGCTTCTCGGCTTCCTTCTCGCGCAGCGCATTGGTCGCCGCGTTGAGCGCGTCGCGCATGGCGGCCAGCGCGCGTTCCATCTCGGCGCGGCGGTTCACCGCGTCCTGGAAGCCGACGTCGAATTCGCCCTCGTCGATGCCTTCGAGGTCGAAGCTGGCTTCCTCCAGCCGCAGCCGCGCCTCCTCGCGCTGGCCGGCCAGGTCCTCGCCGCGCCGCGCCAGCTCGTTCAGCCGCGCCTCGGCCGATTGCCGGGCGAAGCCGGCTTCCTGCGCCTGGCGCTCGGCCTGGCGCAGCCGGCTGCGCTGGATGTCGAGCGCGGTCTCGGCCTCGACCCGGGCCAGCTTGGCGCCGTCGACCGCGCGTTCCAGCGCCGGCAATTCGGCTGCCGCAGTCTCCATCTCGGTCCGCACTTTCTCGCGCTCGAGCGCCAGCTCGGCCGCCTCGTCGGCCAGCTCGGCCAGCTCGCGCGCCAGCGCCTCGGCGCGCGAGCGCGCCTGCTCCTGCGCCTGGGTCAGCCGCGCCACCTCGACCTGGCGCTCGCCGCGCTGCTGGCGCAGGGCGTCGAGCTTCTGCCGCGCGTGCTTGAGCTCGGCATGCAGCTCGCCGAGCCGCTGCTCGGCCGCGTGCAGCGCGGCGCTCTCGGCCTCGAGCGCCGGGCCGGCCTGTTCGAGCAGGCGGTTCAGCTCGCCCAGTTCGCGTTCGCGCTGCAATACGCCGGCCAGCGCATTGTCGGGCGCATGGAAATGCAGCGCGTGTCGGCTGGCGGCATGGCCGGCCGGGCTGACCGCCAGGCCGCCCGGCGGCAGCAGCGGCTGCGCCGCCGGCAGGCCGGCCGCGTCGTCGACGCACCAGACCTGCGCCAGCCAGTCGCGCAAGGCCGCCGCCACCGCCGGATGGGTAGAGCCGACATGCTCGCCCAGCGGCACCAAGGCCACGGCCGCTGCCGCAGCGGCGCCCTCGCCTCGCGCCGCGGCATCGGCCGCCGCGGCATCCGGTGCGAGCAGCGTCAGCCGGGCCGGCGCCGGGCCGTCCTCGCGCGCCCCGCCCAGCACCGCGTTCATCCGTTCGCGCAACACCGCCTCGACCGCGGTCTCCCAGCCCGGCGCGATGTCGAGCAGCTTGAACAGCCGCGGCGCCTCGGCCAGGCCCTGGCGCGCCAGCCAGGCGTCGAGCGACTTGTCGGCGGCGGCCTGGGCCTGCAGCTTGGCCAGCGCATCGCGCCGCGCGGTCGCCTCGGCCCGCTCGGCGCGCAGCCGTTCCACCTCGCGGCGATGGCCGCCGCGCGCTTCCTCGGCCTGGTGCAATGCCTCGTCCAGCGCCGCCAGCCGGCCTTGCTGCTCGTCCAGCGCCAGCGTCAGTTCCTCCAGCTCCAGCCGCTTGTCGTCGAGCGCCTCGGCATCGGGACGCGGCAGGCTGCGCTGTTCGCCCTCCAGCCGCTCGCGCCGCTGCTGCAGCTGGCCCAGCGAGCGCTCGAGATGCTGCAATTGCTGCTCGGCCAGCTGGCGCGTCTGCCGCGCATGCGAGAACGCAAGCTGCGCCTCGGCCATCGCCGCCTCGCATTGCTTGTAGGCGGCCTCCAGCCGCGGCGCGGCGTCCTGTTCGGCCAGCAGCGCGGCCTGCGCGTCCTCGTGACCGATCGCGCCCTCGTCGCGGCGGTATTGCCACTCCTCGCGCTCGGCTTCGAGCGCCTGGGCCTGGCGGCCGATCTCGTCGAGCCGCTGGCGCGCCTGCTGTTGCTGCTGGGTCAGCCGCTGCCGCGTCTCGCGCAGGTGCAGCAGCTTCTGTTCGAGCCGGGCCACGCTGGCGCTGGCGTCGGCCAGCGCGGTCTGCGCCTCGCCGACCCGGTCGGTGGCGTCGTAGTGGGTTTCGCGCAGCGTCTCGATGGCGGCCTCGATCTCGCGCAGCCGGCCGGTCTGCGATTCCAGCGCGGTCTGGGCGGCGGCGATCGCGGCGCGCGCCTGCGCCTCGTCGCGCTCGGCGTCGAGCTTGCGCTGCAGCGCCAGCAGGTTCTGCTTCTCGGTGACCTGCTGCTTGAGCTCGTGGAAGCGCGCCGCCACGCCGGCCTGCACTTCGAGCTTGTCGAGCTGGCCGGCCAGCTCCTGGCGGATGTCGTCGACGCGCGCCAGGTTCTCGCGGGTGTCGGCGATGCGCGCCTCGGTCTCCTTGCGGCGTTCCTTGTACTTGGAGACGCCGGCGGCCTCTTCGAGAAAGGCGCGCAACTCCTCCGGCCGCGCCTCGATGATGCGGCTGATCATGCCCTGCTCGATCACCGCATAGCCGCGCGTGCCGACGCCGGTGCCGAGGAACAGGTCGGCGATGTCGCGGCGGCGGCATTGCAGGTTGTTGATGAAATAGGACGACTCGCCCTGGCGGGTGAGCAGCCGCTTGATGCTGATCTCGGCGTACTGCGACCAGGCGCCGGCGGCGCGGCCCTCGGCGTTGTCGAACACCAGCTCGACCGAGGCGCGGCCGACCGGCTTGCGCGTGGTCGAGCCGTTGAAGATCACGTCCTGCATCGATTCGCCGCGCAGCTGCTTGGCGCTCGATTCGCCCAGCACCCAGCGCACCGCGTCGATCACGTTGGACTTGCCGCAGCCGTTGGGGCCGCAGACGGCCACCAGCTGGCCCGGCACCGGAATGGCGGTGGGGTCGACGAAGCTCTTGAAACCGGCGAGGCGGACGTGGGTGAGGCGCACGGGGCGGGAGGCGGCGGAGGGTGGCGGAAACCGGCGGATTGTAATCGATGCGGCCTGCTGCCAGGATCGCGCCATCGCCCGGAGTGACGCCATGTTCCGCCTTGCCCTCGCCTGCCTCCTCGCCCTGCTGCTCGCCGCCTGCGGCGGCCAGCCCAAGTTGCAGCGCCTGCCGCCCGACGCGGTGATCCTGGCCTTCGGCGACAGCCTGACCTACGGCACCGGCGCGACGCCGGAGACCAGCTACCCGGCCGTGCTGGCCGGGCTGGTCCAGCGCCGGGTCGAGAACGCCGGCATCCCGGGCAACACCACCGCCGACGGCGCGGCAAGATTTGCCGAGGCGCTCGACGAGCACAAGCCGGCGCTGGTGCTGCTGTGCCTGGGCGGCAACGACTTCCTGCAGCACAAGCCCGAGCCGGAGACGGTGGCCAATCTGCGCGCGATGCTCGACCTGGCGCGCCAGCGCCGCCTGCCGGTGCTGCTGGTGGCCACGCCGCGGCCCGGCCTCGGCATCGCGGTGCCGCCGTTCTATGCCGAGCTGGCCAAGGAATACCGGCTGCCGCTGGAGGACGAGGCGCTGGCCGACATCCTCGGCCAGCGCGCGCTCAAGAGCGACCCGATCCACCCGAACGCCGAGGGCTACCGCCAGATGGCGGAGGCGGTGGCCGAGGCGCTGCGCGACAGCGGCGCCGTGTGAGCCGCTCGCTGCCCGGCCTGATGGAAAACCCTGCAGGAGCGGCTTCAGCCGCTCCTGCAGCACCTCAACCAGCCTACGAAGCCAGCCGTCCCTACCCAGCTGCGCGGCAAGGTAGGCCGGGCTTCATGCCCGACAGCGCCGTGAATTCAAATCGCGGTCGGGCATGAAGCCCGACCTACCCGGCCCCGCACATCAGCCGCGCACGAACTCGATCACCCGCTCCACCACCGCCGCGTCGCGCAGGATGCGGTTATGGCCGAGGCCGTCGGTGAGCTGGAGCTGCGCGCCCGGCCAGGCTTCGGCGATGGCGACGCCGGCCGCGCTCGGCACTTCGCGGTCGCCGCGGTCGTGCACGATCAGCGCCGGCTGGCGCAGTTGGGCGGCGCGGGCGGCGCCGTGCAGCTCGCGCCACTGGATGCCGAAGCGGGTCTCCATGCGCAGCTGCATCGCGTCGCGCAGGCCGTCGTCCAGGCCCAGCAGGCGCGCCACCTGGCGCGCATAGGCGGCCACGTCGATGGCCGGCGCGATCAGCGCGACGCGGTCGACGTCCAGCCGCGCGGTCGCCAGCGCGTAGATCGCGGCCGGGCCGCCGAGCGAATGGGCGATCAGCGCGTCGACATGGCCTTCGTTGCGCAGCAGCCGTTCCAGCGCATGGGCGAAATGCAGCACCGAGGCCTGGCGGCCGGCGCTGGCGCCATGGGCCGGCGCATCGATGCCGATCACCTGGTAGCCGGCCGCCACCAGCGGCGCGACGAAGGCGTGGAACTGCGTCGCCCTGCCGCCCCAGCCGTGCAGCACCGCCACCTTGCCGCGGCGCGCCTCGCCCCAGCGGTAGGTGCGCATCGGCTTGCCGTCCCATTCGGGCTGCGGCAGGCCGGCGGTGTGCAGCACGCCCTGCTCGGCGCGGTCGCGCCAGCCCTGCTCGGCCGCCGGCCAATCGTGCCGCGGCGGAGTGAGGAACAGCCGCTCGGCCCAGGCCAGCGCCAACGGCCGCGACAGCCGCGCGGCGAGGCCCAGGCCGGTGCGCAGCGAATTGAGGGCGATAAATTTACGAACGTTCGTGCTATTCATGGGCAAACTGGCGGTGTTCATGGCGGACTCCTCGGTCGGGGATCAGTTGGGTTTCAGGACGGTTGGCGCGGCGGGGCCGAGATCAGGCGTTCCAGGCCCTGGCGGGCGCGGGCGACGAAGCGCGAATCGGACAGCAGGCGGACGTGGTGATGGGTCGACAGGATCAGGCCGAACAATTCGAAGGCGAACTGCTCGGTATCGGTGTCGGCCGGCAGTTCGCCGGTCTCCACCGCGAACTGGACGGTGCGGCCCAGGCCGAGCAGCCAGCCCTGCTGCTGCGAGGCCAGGAAGTCGCGTACCGGGCCGGGCCGGTCGTCGAATTCGCTGGCGGCCGCGATCATCAGGCAGCCGCCGGGCTGGCGCTGCGCGGCGGCCCAGCCGAGCCAGCGCTCGAACAATTCGCGCAGCCGTGGCAAGCCGCGCGGCGCCTGGAAGGCGATGCGCGACACCTCGTCGTCGAAGCGGCTCTGGGCAGCGCGCAGCACGGCCAGCTGCAGCTCCTCCTTGGCGCCGAAGTGGGCGAACAGTCCGCTCTTGCTCATGCCGGCCCGCTCGGCCAGCGCACCGATGGTCAGCGCCGACAGCCCGACCTCGCGCGCCAGGTCGATGGCGGCGTCGAGGATGGCTTCGCGGGTGGCTTCACCCTTGCTGGCGGTGCGGGGCATCGGTCGGTCTCGCAGTGGATTGCAAGCAAAATAGCACGATCGTTCGTGTTATGAAAAGCCGCTCGTCGCGGCGATGGCGGGACGGCATCTGCAGGAGCGGTTTCAACCGCGGACAGGCCGTGGCGCAGCCGGGCGATCCGCAGCTGAGGCCGCGCCTGCGTTCTCCACGTCGTGCGATGCAATCCGGTAGGTCGGACTTCAGTCCGACAGCGCCAGTGAGGAAGATCGCCGTCGGACTGAAGTCCGACCTACTCGGCTGATGGAGAACATTCGCCGGTTAATGGGCACTCGACCGGCGCTCCCTCACCCCAGCCCTCTCCCGGTGGGAGAGGGAGCGGGCCGGTGGGTACTCAGGCCGTAGCCATATTCCGGCCATTCGCGGTTGAAGCCGCTCCTACGGCAGGCAGGAATTGCCGCCGGCAACGCATGAATCTGCCGCCGCTGTCGGGAGTAAATCCCGACCGACGGCACTAGCAGCAGCGGCAGCGCGAGGATGACGAATCGGTCGAAAAAGACACGAACGAGCGCTAGCGAGGCTCCCTCGCGGCGGCGAGGGCGGGGGAGTCGGGATGAATCAGGGAAAGCCGGAGTTTCAAGCCGCACTGAACGCAAACGCCCGGCTTTGCCGGGCGCTTCATTGCAGGATCAGGCCATCACGAACACCGGCAAGCTCACAAGGCTTTTACCCGCCGATGTACTGGAACAAGGACAAGCCCTGCACCTTGGAGAACGACTGCCGCGCCGCATCCAGATAGGTCTGCGTCACCGAGAAATCGCTGATCGCCTTCACGTAGTCCAGGTCGGTCAGCTTGGACAGCGTGGTCTTGAACTGCACGTTCAGATCCTCGGTGGTGGTCTGCACCGAATCGCCCTCCTTCATGCGCGAGCCGACGTTGGCCTGCACCGTCAGCACGTTGCTGAGCGCGTTGTTGAGGTTCGAGAGCGTGGCGTTGAGCCGGTTCTGGAAGTCGGCGCCGGAGGTGCTGTTGTCGGCGTAGTTGGTCAGCGCGGCGGCGAAGTCGCCGATCGTGCTGAACAGATCCTGGTCGCGGCTGCCTTCGAGCTTGAAGCTGTCGCCATCCTTCGGCACGCCGTCGACCGAGATCTTGCCGCCGAAGT
Organism: Chitinimonas koreensis; assembly: GCF_014353015.1. Taxonomy (NCBI): domain Bacteria; kingdom Pseudomonadati; phylum Pseudomonadota; class Betaproteobacteria; order Neisseriales; family Chitinibacteraceae; genus Chitinimonas; species Chitinimonas koreensis. The sequence goes on along the minus strand of NZ_CP060704.1, from coordinate 2,231,930 downwards.
CCCAGTTGGGATACAGCGCCGAGGTCTCGCCCGGCTGCTGGGCGAAGGTGATGTCGCCGCCGGCGGTGTAGCTGCGCGGATAGGCGTTCGGGTTGCCGGCGCCGTCGGTGCGGCCGCCGGCCGGCACGTCGTTGGTGTAGTCGTAGCCGTCGATCAGCGAACGGTTGTAGTTCGCCGAGTTGGTGTCGTTGTCGATGATGTCGTAGCGCGTGACGGTCTTGGTCGGGTCGGTCGGGTCCGGCACGACGTGGAACTGCACGCGGTAGGTGTCGTTGTTGTTGGCGTTGGCCCACTTGACCGGATCGCTGACCACGCCGGGGCTGACGATGCCGGTGCCCTGGTTGGCGCCGCCGGCGGCGTTGCCGCCCGTGCCGGTGGTGAAGGTGCCGTTGCCGGTCTTGATCTTGACGAACACGTCGGCGCCCGAATCGGACACCGGGATCTGCCGCGACGGCGAGACCTGCACCGAGCGCTGGCCCTGGTCGCCGTCGTAGCGCACGTTGCCGTAGCTCTGCTCGTTGAACGGCTTGGTGTCGCCCTTGTAGCCCGAGAACAGGTAGAGGCCGTTGCCGTCGGTGGTGTTGGCCAGGCCGATCAGTTGCTGGTATTTGCCGCGGATGTCCGACTCCAGCATCTTCTTTTCGCTGCTGGTCAGCGCCGGATTGCCCGATTGCACCGCCAGTTCCTGGATGTCCTGAATCACCGCGGTGACCTGCTGCAGATTGTCCTCGGTCAGCGCCAGCGTGCTGTTGGCGTACTTGACGTTGTCGATGTACTGCTCGTTGACCTGGGTGGCCTGCGACAGGTCGAGCGAGCGCGCGGCCGCCACCGGATCGTCCGCCGGCGTGAGGATGCGGCGGCCGGTCGACAGCTGGTTCTGCAGCTTGTACAGGTCGGCCTGGCGGTTGTTCATGCTGAACACGCCGCTGTTGTAGATGGAACTGGTCGCGATGCGCATGGTGCAGTGCTCCTAAGCCCGGTCGCCGGCCTCAGCGGCCGATGGTCAGGACTTCTTCGAACGCCCGCTGGGCGATCTGGATGGTACGGCTCGAGGCAAGGTAGGCCTGCTGGAAGATCAGCAGGTTGGCCGCTTCTTCGTCGAGGTTCACGCCCGACGATTCGGACAGCTTCGTCTCGGCCTGTTGCAAGAGTTGTGCCTGCGCTTCCTGGTTGATGTTGACCTGGTTGGCGCGCACGCCGACGTCGGCCACCAGCTTGCTGTAGGCGCCCTGGTAGCTGGCGGTGCCGCCGGCCAGGGTGTTCTTGGTCTGCAGTTCGCCCATCGCCAGCATGTTGCGGGCGTCGGCCTTGCCGCCGGCATTGGGCTCGACCAGGAAGCCGTCGCCGGGCGAGGGCACGCCCGAGACCTTGACGGTCCAGCCGTTGAAGCTGATGTCGCCGCCGGCGGTATAGGGCTGGGCGGCCTGCAGCACGTTGCCGGTGGCCGGGTCGCGCAATTCGAAGGTGGTCGGCGAGGTGAACACCAGCGAGACCGGGTCCTTCAGGTCGATGTCGACCGGCGAGGAGGTGACGGTGCCGGCCGAGATGGTGGCCGAGCCGGTGTTGCGGCGCGGATCGACCACGTAGCGGTCGCCCGAGGCGGCGCCGGCGATGCTGACGGTCCAGCCGTTGTAGGTGGCCTGGCCACCGACCAGCGACTGGCCGCTGGCGACCGTATTGCCGGTGGTGCTGTCGATCACGTCGTAGGTGCTGGCCGAGGTGAACACCAGCTCGATCTTCTTGGCCGCCGCGCCGCCCTGGGCGTTGATCACCCCGGTGACGGCGGCGATGGTGCCGGCCGAGGTCGGCGTCTTGCTCACCGCGATGCTGGCGGTGTCGCTCGAGGTGCGGATCGGCGCGGCCGCGGCCACCTTGGCGGTGTCCTTGATCATCACCGACATGTTGTCGGCGAAATCGCGCGTGGGCTGGATGGTGTAGCGGTCGCCCGGCTGCATGGTGCCGCTGTTGAGGCGGAACTGCAGGCCGTCGATCACCACCGGCGGGGTATTCCAGGTCGAGGCGTTGATATTGAAGGTGGTGCCGTCTTCCTTGCGCACCACGCGGTAGTCGGGACCGTCGTAGATGAATTCGTAGTCGCTGGTGGCCAGCTGGTTCGAATCCTTGATCGAGACCTGCAACTCGCCGTCGCCCTTGTTGTTGGCGTTCTTGAGCACGTGCGAGGCGGCCGGCAGGAAGCTCACGCCGAAGTCCTCGCCGGCGGCCAGGTCGCCGTCGAGCCTGAAGCGCACGCCGAAGGCGACCTGGCCGCCGGCGCTCTGGATCGCAGCCGGCGTGGCGGTGGCGGTCTGGCCGTCGGTCAGACGGGTGATGGTGTAGTTGGTGCCATCGAAGGCGACGTTGAAATCGCTCTCGATGAAGGGCTGGTCCGAGGTCAGCTCGGCGGTCAGCGTGCGGCTGTTGGCGCCGATCCGGTATTGCGCGCTGGTCTGCTCGACCGGGATCTGGAAGAAATTGCCGCCGAACTGGCCGTTCAGATCCTGGCCGCGGCGGTGCTGGGCGTTCACCGTCTGCGCCAGCGCGGCCGCCACCCGGCCGAGCGAGCTCTGCGCCTCGTCGAGCACATCGGTGCGGAATTCGAGCACGCCGCCGAGCGAGCCGCCGGTGATCAGGTTGCTCGGGATCACCGTGGTCGAGCCGAACTGCTGGTAGGCCACGTCGAGCCGGCTCGGATCGTCGGGCGCCTGCACCGCGCCGAGCGTGAACGACTGGGTGCCGACCACCAGGTTCTGGCCGTTGCCGATGAAGATGTTGTAGCTGCCGTCGGTCTGCTTGATCACGGTCGACTTGACGTAGCCGTTCAGGTCCTTGACCAGCTGGTCGCGGCGGTCGAGCAGGTCGTTCGGCGCCTGGCCGTCGCTGCTGCCCTTGGCCAGGTTGATCTGCTCGTTGAGCTTGGCGATCTGGCTGGTGATCGAGTTGATGCTGGCCACCGACGAACGGATCTCGGTATTGACGTCGTTGCGCAGCGTGGTCATGCGCTCGTTGACGGTCTTGAGCTTGGTGATCATCGATTCCGACAGGCCCAGCAGCGACTGGCGCGCGGTGGTGTCCTGCGGATTGTTGGCGACGGTCTGCACGCCGCGGAAGAAATCCTGCAGCGAGGGCGACAGGCCGGCGGTCGGGTCGGCCAGCAGGTTGTCGAGGTCGGCGATGTGCGACTGCAGGTTGGACAGGTAGCCGTCCTGCGACTTGGCGGTCTGCACCTGGCGGGCGAGGAATTCGTTGTAGACGCGGGTGATCGAGGTGACCTGCACGCCGCGGCCGACGAAGCCGCTGCCGGTCGGTTCCGGCTCGAATGCGCTCTGGGTGATGGTCTGGCGGTTGTAGCCGGCGGTCGAGGCGTTGGCGATGTTGTGGCCGGTGACGCTCATGCCGACCTGGGCGGCGTTGAGACCCGATACTGCGATGCCGTAGATGCTGCTGGCCATGATTCAGTCCTCCTTAGGCCACGGCGCGGTAGGCGCGCAGGGCGGGATGTTCGGCCACGCGGGCCAGCTTCTTGGCATAGGCCGGGTCGGTCGCGTAGCCGCCTTGCTGCAGCTCGGTCGCGAAGGTCTTGGCGTCGCTGCCGGCCTGGGTCGCTTCGCCGTAGCGCTTGGCCAGCAGGCGGCCGTAGTCGGCGAAGGCATCGGCGTAGCTGTCGTAGGCGCGGAATTTCTCGACGCGCTTCTGCGCCACGCCGTCGACGAATTCGGTGGTGACGATCTCGGCGGTCTTGCCCTGCCAGTCGCGGCCGGCCTTGATGCCGAACAGGTTGTGGCTGTTGTTGCCCTGGGCGTCGGTGATCGGCTTCTTGCCCCAGCCGCTTTCGAGCGCGGCGTGGGCCAGCATCAGGTGCGGCGACAGGCCGAGCGCCTGGGCGGCGCCGATCGCCTCGCGGCCGACCGTTTCGACGAAGCTCTCGGCATTGCCGCCGGTGCCGGCCGGCTGGGCGGCGGCGGCAGGCTTTGCCGCACCAGCGGCAAGCTCGGACAGGCGCGGGCCGAAGGCGTAGACCGCGGGCCGCTTGAGCGGGGTGTTGGCGTAATCGGGGTTGCTCATGCGCTCGATCTGGCCGGCGATCACGTCGGCCAGGCCGAGGCCGCGGCCGCTGGTCAGGTTCTGGCTCAGCTGCTGGTCGTACATCGAGCGGAAGGTGCCGACGGTATCGCTCTCGAGCTCGTCGAACTTGGGCGTGGCCTCGCGCATCGACTTCATCACCATGTCGAGGAACATCTTCTCGAACTGGCCGGCCACCTCGCGCGCAGCCCCCTTGGGATCGCGGGCCACCTTGGCGCGCAGATCGCCGACGGCCTGGGCGTCGATGGCGAGCCGGCTGTTCAGCGAGGCGTCGGCGGCGGTGGTGGTCGAGAACAGTTGCATGGCGTTTTACCGGTGGCTGACTTCGGGATCGGAACCGATAAAGCAGGGACCATGCCAATCAATCAAGACATTGATTCAAAAGGAGGAATGAAGCAGGACAGAGGGCGAGACCGGCAATTGCCGCCGGCTGGCCGGCAAGATCGGTCGGCCGGGTGGGCGCGCAGCGATTGCGCGCGCGGATCGGCACCCCGAAGGACACGGAGGCGCGCCGAGGAAAGCGACGGAACGTAGGTCGGGCGCCATCCCGACAGCGCTGCGGCCGATGCCGCTGTCGGGCGTCAAGCCCGACGACCTGCAACGCGACCGCGGCGAGATCGTAAGACTCAGGCAGCGGCGGCGTCGGATGCGCCGAGCACGTCCTGGTCGAGCCGCAGCGGCAGGTGGAAGGACACCCGCAGCGTGACGCCGGCCCCGCCGAGCTCGCGGTCGGACTCGATCAGCTCGACCTCGTGCAGGCTGGCCGCCACCGCCATGCCGGCCAGCTCGCTGGCGCAGCGCGCGAGCGCGGCTTCGAGCACGGCGGGCGGAATCTGCTGGAACGGGTTGTCCATGTTTGATCCCGTGAAAGGTGAAACGTGAAATGTGAAAGATGGTTCGCCGCTTTGCGGCTCAGGTTCAGACTGGTCGTCGAGCATTAGGTGCGGCGGCGCCGCACCACGTTTCACAGGCACCGCGCAGCGGGCCTCACGTTTCACATTTCACGCGCCGTGCAACGGGCGCCGCGAACGCGGCGCTAGATCACTTCGAGATCGGCCTTGAGCGCGCCGGCCGACTTCATCGCCTGCAGGATCGCCAACAGGTCCTGCGGGGTCGCGCCGATCTGGTTCAGCGCCCGGACCACCTCGTTGAGCGAGGCGCTCTTCGGCACGGCGGTCACGCCGCCCTTCTCGGCCTTCACCTCGACCGTGGCGTTCTGCACCGGCGCCGTCTCGCCGCCCGACAGCGGCTTGGGCTGGCTCACCTCGTTCTTGGCCGAGATGGTCACCGTCAGGTTGCCGTGCGAGATCGCGCACGGCTCGAGCGTCACCGAGCGGTTCATCACCACCGAGCCCGTGCGGGCGTTGATGATCACCTTGGCGGCGGTGTCGGACGGCACCACGTTGATGTTCTCCAGCCGCGCCATGAAGGTCACCCGCGCATCCGGATCCTGCGGCGCATGCACCTGGATGGTCCGCGCGTCCTGCGCACGCGCCACGCCGCCGCCGAAGGCCGCGTTGATCGCCTGGGTGACCTTGGCCGCGGTGCCGAAATCGGCCTCGTTGAGCGCCAGCGTGACGGTATCGCCCTGCCCCACCCCGCCCGGCACTTCGCGTTCGACGGTGGCGCCGTTGGGAATGCGGCCGACCGCCAGCTGGTTCACCTGGGTGCTCGACCCGGCCGCCGCGGCACCGGCACCGGCTACCACCACGTTGCCCTGCGCGATGCCGTAGACCTGGCCGTCGACGCCCTTGAGCGGGCTCATCAGCAGCGTGCCGCCGCGCAGGCTCTTGGCGTTGCCGATCGAGGACACCGTCACGTCGATCGACTGGCCCTGGCGCGCATAGGCCGGCAGCGTCGCCGTCACGGTGACGGCGGCCACGTTCTTGAGCTGGAGATTGGTGCCGACCGGCAATTGCACGCCGAGCTGGGTGAGCATGGTGATCACGCTCTGCACCGTGAACGGCGTCTGGGTGGTCTGGTCGCCGCTGCCGTCGAGGCCGACCACCAGGCCATAGCCGATCAGCTGGTTGGGCCGCACCCCGCCGACGCTGGCGAGCTCCTTGAGCCGCTGGGCCTCAACCGCGCTGCCGCCGACGATCAGGAAAAGCGCTGCAATCAGTCGGACGGCGGTGCGGTTCAGGGGCATGGGTCAGAAGGGCAGGAAACTGAAGAAGAATCGTTGCAGCCAGCCCGCGCGATCGGCGGAGGCCACCGTGCCGCTGCCCATTTCCTCGATCCGGGCCTCGGCGATCTTGGTGGAGGATACCACATTGCCAGCCTTGATATCGCTGGGGTTGACGATGCCCGAGACGCGCAAGTAGCTGATTTCGCCGCGGATATTGACCTGCTTTTCGCCGCCGATCACGAGGTTGCCGTTGGGCAGCAGCTCGACCACCTGGGCGGTGATCAGGCCGCGGAAGGTGTTGTTGGCGCTAGTGCTGCCCTTGCCGTCGTGCTTGTTGCTCGACTCGGTGCCGAGGTTGAGGCCGCCGAGCACGCCGTCGAAGAAGCGCGAGTTGGCGCCGGCCGCGATCGCGGTCGAGTTCTCGCTGCTGCGCTCGGCCTTGTTGGCCGAACTGCTGGAGGCGCTGACCTGTTCCTCGAGCTGCACCGTGATGTTGTCGCCGACGTAGCGTGCGGTGCGGTCCTCGAACAGCGTGCGGTTGCTGGCGGCCTGGTAGATGCTGCCGTTGGCCAGCGGCGCGGTCTGCTGGCGTAGCCGGGGCGCACGCTGGTCGGCTGGGTCACGATGGTCGACGGCACCTGGCTGGCGCAGGCGGCGAGCAGCAGGACGGGCACGGCGAGAAGAAGGCGGCGGATCATGGCGAGGCTCCTGTCTTGTGTGGTGTGTGCCATGGATGCGGAAGCGGATCTGCGACCCGTAGGAACCCGGGAGCGGCGGCTTACAGCTGCGTCAGCCGCTGCAGCATCTGGTCCGAAGTCTGGATCGAGCGCGAGTTGATCTCGTAGGCGCGCTGGGCCTGGATCATGTTGATCAGCTCTTCGGTGATGTTGACGTTGGAGGTTTCCACGTAGCTCTGGTTGAGCACGCCGGTGCCGTTGAGGCCGGGCGTGGTGACCTGCGGCGCGCCCGAGGCGGCGGTCTCGAGGTAGAGGTTCTCGCCCTGGCTCTGCAGACCGGCCGGATTGATGAAGCTGGCGAGCTGGATGGTGCCGATCTGGGTGGCCTGGGTCTGGCCCGCCTGCAGGGCAGTGACGATGCCGTCGCGGCTCACGGTGAACTGGGTGGTGCCCTCGGGCACCGTGATGTTGCCCTGCAGCGGGTAGCCCTCGGCGGTGACGATCACGCCCTGGCTGTTGACCTGGAAGGCGCCGTCGCGGGTGTAGCCGATGGTGCCGTCGGGCATCTCGACCTGGAAGAAGCCGCGGCCGTTGATGGCGAGGTCGAACGGGTTGTCGGTCAGCTGCAGGTTGCCCTGGGTGTGGATGCGCTCGGTGGCGACCGGCTTGACGCCGGTGCCGAGCTGTAGGCCGCTGGGCAGCTGGGTCTGCTGGCTGGTGGCGCCGCCGGGCTGGCGGATGGTCTGGTACAGCAGATCCTCGAAGATCGGCCGGGTCCGCTTGAAGCCGTTGGTGTTGACGTTGGCGAGGTTGTTCGAGATGACGTCGATGTTCATCTGCATCGCGTCCATGCCGGTCTTGGCGATCCATAGCGAGCGCATCATGGCGGCAATCCTTTCCTGTTCGGGCCTGTCGTTTTGTCGTTTCTTGCCGCTTCGTTCAGCTCAGACTCATGATCTGGGCGGCTGAACGGGCGTTCTGGTCGGCTGTTTGCAACATCCGTACCTGGAGGTCGTAGCTGCGCTGGTAATCGATCATCTTCACCAGCTGATCGACCGCGTTGACGTTGCTGGCCTCGAGCGCGCCGCTGGTCAGCTGCACGGCGGCATCGGCCTGGGCCGGCTGGCCGTCGCGCAGGCGGAACAGGCCGTCGTTGCCGCGGTCGAGCTGGCGCTCGTCGGGCCGGACCAGCTTGATGCGGCCGACTTCGTTCGATTGGGAAGGATCGTTGACCGGCGCGGCGCTGATGGTGCCGTCGCGGCCGAAGGTCAGCACGCTGTTCTCGGGGATCACGATCGGGCCGCCGTCGCCGAGCACCGGGTTGCCCTCGCGCGTCTTCAAGAGGCCGGTGGCGTCGATCTCGAGGCTGCCGTTGCGGGTATAGGCTTCGCCGTTGCCGGTCTGCACCGCGAACATGCCCTCGGTGGTCAGCGCAATGTCGAGATCGCGGCCGGTGGTCTGCAGGGTGCCTGGGGTGAAGTCGGAGCCGGTGCTCTGCTCGAGCACGAAGGAACGGCTCTGGTAGCCGGTGCCGCCGACCGCCTGGACGGCGCGGAAGGCCGACAGCTCCTGCTTGAAGCCGGGGGTCGATGCGTTGGCGAGGTTGTTGGCGACCGTGGCCTGCTGCAGGCTCGCCTGCTTGGCGCCGGTCATCGCGACGTAGATAAGCCGATCCATGCGTCTCTCCCTGTGCGGCAAGCTTCGCCGGTCGCCCGGTAAAGCTTGCCGTGTATCCGGCGATCCGCAGGTCGGCGGCGCTCAGGCGCCTTGCCGCTTATCGCAGGTTGATCAGGGTCTGGAGCACCTGGTCCTGCGTGCGGATCGTCTGCGCATTGGCCTGGTAGGACCGCTGCGCGGTGATCATGTCGACCAATTCCTTGGTCAGGTCGATGTTCGAATCCTCGACCGCCCCGACTGCAAGCTGCCGAAATCGCCGCTCCCCGGTACGCCGAGCCGTGCCTGGTTCGAGGCGAAGGTCTCGGCCCAGCGGTTGTCGCCCAAGGGTTGCAGCCCTTGCGGGTTGGCGAAGTTGTACAGCGTGATCTGGCCGACCGTGCGGTTCTGACCGTTCGAGTAGCGGCCGATGATCACCCCGTCCTTGCCGATCGACAGGCCGGTGATGTTGCCGTCGGCGTAGCCGTCCTGGGTCAGCTCGCTGACACCGAACTGGCTGCCGAACTGCGAGGTCCCGGCGAAGCTGGTGTTGAACGCCAGGGGCGACAGCGCACCGCTCGGCGACGGGATCGGGGAACTATAAGCAAGGCTCGTGCCACCGTTGAGATTGCCGACCTGGTCGAAGGTGATGTAGCCCGGATGGGTGACCGGCGTACCGCCGTCGAAGCTGCTCTGCACTTCCCAGGCGTTCACGCCGACCTTGGTGAAGTAGTAGGTCAGCGTGTGCTCGACGCCCTGCGAGTCGTACACCGTGGCCGAGGTCGAGTGGGTGTAGGTCGACGGATCGGTCGGCACCACCGGCGGCGTACTGCGCACCTCGAGCGGCGACGAAGTGAAGGTCGCGGCGTTCTGGGTCAGGCCCTGCAGGTTGATCTTGAAGTCGGCGCCGCCGGCCGCGCCGGTGATGGCGATCGGCGAGCCGCCGCTCAAGAGGCCGGCCTCGTTGAAGGTGACCGGCGAGGGCGTCGGGGTGATGGTGAACGGCGCGCCGTCGATGGTGACCGACGGGGTCCAGGTATTGGCGGCCGCCTTGGTCAGCGTCACGTCGAGCGAGTGGCTGTCGCCGTTGGCGTCGCGGTAGCTGCCGCTGAAGGTGTGCACCGCGCCGACCGCGTCGCCGTTGGGCAGGTTGGAATTGGCCACCATCACGCTCATGTTCTGCGCGGCGGTGTCGTTGACGTTGATCGCGCCGGGCACGGTGCCGCCGGTGATCTCGGTGGCGCCGGAAAAGTTGATGTTGAAATTGAGCGGGGTGTTGCCGTAGGCCGGCGTCGGCGAGGCCAGCGCATAGCTGACGGCGGCCGGCGAGCCCGACTGGATCTGGCCCAGCGCATTGAAGACCAGCGGATTGGCGGAATTGGTGAAGGTGCCGCTGTTGTCGAGGTCGGTGGCGATGTTCCAGCCGCCGCCGGCGAGCTTGGTCAGCTGCACGTCGAGATCGTGGAACTGGCCGGTCGAGTCGGTCACGCGGGTCTGGTAGTTGACCTGGGTGCCGGCCGCCGCGGCGTTGTCCAGCTGCAGGCCGTTGATCGAGACGGTGCTGGTGCCGCGCCCGACCACGTTGCTGCGCGCGTCGAAGTTCATCGCCAGCGTGAGGCCGGCATTGGCCGCGCCCGAGGCGCCGGTGGCCTGGGCGCCGATGTTGGCGGTACGGATCTGGATCGCCTGCGGCGTGGTGCCGGTGATCAATTGGCCGTCGGCGTTCGCCAGGTAGCCGGCCAGCTTGTTGGTGCCGTTGGTGATGTAGCCCTGGCGGTCGAGCTGGAACTGGCCGTTGCGCGAGTAGCTGAAGCCGCCGGCGGTATCGATCAGGCGGAAGAAGCCGTTGCCCTGGATGGCGACGTCGAGCGCATTGTTGGTGGTGCTCAGGTTGCCCTGCGAGAACTGCTGCGCCACCGAGGCGGTACGGCCGCCGATGCCGGTCTGGGTGCTGGTGCCGCCCAGCGTGTTGGCGAAGATATCGGCGAATTCGGCGCGCGAGCCCTTGTAGCCGACGGTGTTGGCATTGGCGACGTTGTTGCCGACCACGTCGAGGAACTTGGAGGCGGCGTTGACGCCGCTCAATCCTTGCTGGAAGCCCATGGTGTTTCTCCTGCTGACTTTTCTGTGCGCGCCTGCCGGCGCCCCGCTTGCCGAATGTTGCCCGCTGCCCCGCTGCGGGGCCGGCGTCTACCTGGAATGACTTACTTGATCTGGGTGACGTCGGAGAACGCCACCGAACGGCCGTCGACCAGCTTGACGTTGACCCCGCCGTTGGCGATCGCGACGCTGTCGACGTCGACGAAGGTGAAGCTCGAGATCTGCTTGGTGCCGCCGTCGGGCAGGTTCATCGAGGCGTCGAGGTAATACTTGCCGGCCGGCATGGCGTTGCCGGCGCTGTTCTTGCCGTCCCACTCGACCGCCTGCCGGCCGGCCTTCTGCTGGCCCAGCGCGATCTCGTCGATCTTCTGCCCGCTGTCGTTGTAGATCGACACGGTGATCAGGCCGCCGCCCTCGGGCACCTCGATCTCGGACTGCACCGCGCCCGAGCCGCTGTAGCGCATGGTGTCGCCCGACACCAGCACCTGCTTGCCGATCAGCCCGGCCGCCTGGAAGGACTGGCCGGCGTTGAAGGTCGACATCATGCTGGTGATGCTGGCGTTGAGGTTGTCGATGCCGGTGACCATGTTGATCTGCGCCATCTGGCTGGTGCTCTGGGCGCTGTCCATCGGGTTCATCGGGTCCTGGTTCTGCAGCTGCGTCATCAGGAGCTTGAGGAAACGGTCCTGCGTTTCCTCGGCATCGCTCTTGTTGTCGCGCGCCTTGTTCAGGTTCTCGAACACGTTGCTGGTGTTGCTGGTGCCGTTGATGGTGCTCATGGCGGTCTACCCGGTTCAGGCCTGGCCGAGCTGCAGGGTGCGCTGCAGCAGGACCTTGGCGGTGTTCATCATGTCGGCGTTGGTCTGGTAGGAGCGCGAGGCCGAGATCATGTTGGTCATCTCTTCCACCACGTTCACATTGGGCATCGCGATGTAGCCGTTGCCGTCGGCCAGCGGATTCTTCGGGTCGTAGACCATGCGCGCCGGGCTCGGGTCTTCCGACACCGTCGCCACCTGCACGCCGACCGCCTGCGGCTGCGAGGCCGTCAGCGGGGTGGCGGCGAACACCACCTGCTTGGCGCGGTAGGGCTGGCCGCTGGAGCTGGTCGCGCTCTCGGCGTTGGCGAGGTTGCTGGCGGTGGCGTTGAGCCGGACCGACTGGGCGGTCATGGCCGAGCCGGCGATGTCGAAGACGCGGAACAGGGACATGGCGGCGTTCCTTATTGCGACTGCAGCGCGGTGCGCATGCCACTGATGCGCTGCTGCAGGAAGGTGAGGCTGGCCTGGTAGCGCACCGCGTTGTCGGTGAAGTTGCGCATCTCGGTGTTCATGTCGACGGTGTTGCCGTCGATCGAGGGCTGGACGTCGTTGCGGTACATCAGGTCGACCTCCAGCGTGCTGTGCGGCTTGCCGGCCAGGTGGCGGCCGTCGGTGCGGGCCAGGCCCATTTCGTTCGAGGCGCCGCGCTGGGCCGCCATCGCGTTGCTCAGCGTCTGGCCGAAGTCGAAGTCGCGCGCCTTGTAGCCCGGCGTATCGGCGTTGGCGATATTGCTGGCGATCACTTCCTGGCGGGTGCCCCTCAGCTTCAGGGCGGCTTCGTTGAAGGCGAAGTAATTGTTCAGGCTGGACAACATGGCAATCTCGCGCACCGTCGGTTCATTTCTGTCGGAGCGATCAAAGCACGCTGCGTGCCAGCTGCCCGATCCCCGTCGATTCAAGCACTTGGCGGCTCAGGGCAAGCGGCAGGCGGGGCCGGCGGCAAGCTTTGCCGGCCGGCGGCGGCAATAAAAAGGCCGACCCGCGGGTCGGCCCTTGCCGGCATGCGGCCCAGCCCTACTTCTTGCCGCCGATCTGCGCGGCGGCGGCCTGCAGCGCATCCTTCGGCTTGGCCGTGCCCTCGGTCACCTGCGGCAGCGCACTGGCCATCGCGGCCCAGAACTTGCCCATCTCGGGATTGGACGGCATCGGCTTGCCCAGGTGGATGTTGTCCATCGAGTTGCGGATATTTTCGTCGTTGTACAGCTGCCAGAACAGCGTGATGTCGGCCGGCACGCCGAGCGGCACGTCGGCGTTCATCGCCTTGAGGCCCTCGACCTTGAGGAGGCCCTGCTCGAGGAAGGCCAGCGCCTCCTTCCGGTTGCGGCTCTTGGCGTTGATCATCGCGCCGAGCACGCCGACGAAGGGCCGCGACGGCTTGCCGCGGACGGTCGGCAACGGTGCCACGCCGAAGTCGATCTTGGCGTTCTTCAGCCCTTCCCAGGCCCACGGCCCGCTGATCATCATCGCCAGCTTGCCGGCGTGCATCTGCTCTTCCATCTGGCCGTAGTTGGCGCCCTTGGGCATCACGCCGCGCTCGATCAGCATGGCCAGCGTCTCCAGCCCGGCCACCGCGCCGGCCTTGGCCACGCCGGTGTCGGTCGGATCGTAGTTGCCGCGGCCGTCGCGGAAGAACGGGTAGCCGCCGTTGGCCGCCAGGAGCGGCCAGGTGAAGTAGGTATTGTTGTAGTCCCACAGGATGGCGTGGGCGCCGCGCTTCTGCAACTGGGCGTCGAGCGCCGGCAGCTCCTCGAAGCTGCGTGGCGGCGTCTTGACCAGGGCCTTGTTGTAGATCAGCCCGACCGCCTCGACCGACAGCGGGTAGCCCCACACCTGGCCGTTCACGGTGAAGGCGTCCCAGGCCACCGAGACGATGTTGCGGCGCGCTTCCTCGGTCGGCGTGATCGGCGCGATCAGGCCGAGCTTGATCCACTCGCCGATGCGGTCGTGCGGCCAGATCCAGACGTCGGGCCCGTTGCCGGCCAGCGCGGCCTGCTGGAACTTGTTCGGCGCGTCGTCGGGATGCTCGACCTTGACGGCGATGCCGGTGCGGCGGGCATAGTCGTCGCCGACCTTCTGGATGCCCTGCCAGCCTTTGTCGCCGTTGATCCAGACGGTGATCGTCTTGCCGGCGGCAAACACCGGTGCGCCGAGCAGCAGGCCGGCGGCGAGGGTCATGAGGGTGGCGGAAAGCAGCCGCCGGCGCGGCTCGAGGGGCAGGGTTGCGCTGGCGGCGGGCAAAGCAGTGCCCTCCGCGTCCTGCATGCGGATCTTCATCGGTCTTCACTCCGTTGTCGGGGAATCGGCGCTCTGCGGCGCCTCGGTGCCGGGATTGGCACCTGCACGCCGCGCGGGCCGTGGCCCGCGCGGTCGTGGTCGGGGCGACCTGGCCTAGCGCGCGTTCACGAGCGCCTTGCAGGTATCGAGCATGCGGTTGGAGAAACCCCACTCGTTGTCGTACCACGCCATCACCTTGACCAGGCGCTTGTTGCTGACCTTGGTCTGGGTGGCGTCGAAGTTCGACGAGGCCGGGTTGTGATTGAAGTCGACCGACACCAGCGGCTTGGTGTTGTAGGTCAGCACGCCGCCGCGCGACTGGGCCGCGGCCGCCTTCACGATCTCGTTCACCTCGGCCACGCTGGTGTCGCGGCCGGCGGTGAACACCAGGTCGACCAGCGAGACGTTGATGGTCGGCACGCGCACCGCCAGGCCGTCGAGCTTGCCGGCCAGTTCGGGGATCACCAGGCCGATCGCGGCGGCGGCGCCGGTCTTGGTCGGGATCATCGACATGGTGGCCGAGCGCGCGCGGCGCAGGTCGCTATGGTAGAGGTCGGTCAGCACCTGGTCGTTGGTATAGCTGTGCACCGTGGTCATCAGGCCCATCTCGACGCCGAGCGCGGCGTGCAGCGGGGCGACCAGCGGGGCCAGGCAGTTGGTGGTGCAGCTGGCGTTGGAGATCACGGTGTGCTCGGCCTTGAGGCTGCCCTCGTTGACGCCGAACACCACGGTGGCATCGACGTCGTCGCCGCCGGGCGCCGAGATGATCACCTTCCTGGCGCCGGCCGCCAGGTGGGCCGAGGCCTTGGCCTTGCTGGTAAAGAGGCCGGTGCACTCGAACACCACGTCGACGCCGAGGTCGGCCCACGGCAGCTGGGCCGGGTCGCGCACGCTGAGGTAGCGGATGCGGTCGCCGTTGACCAGCAGGTGCTCGCCTTCGTAGCCGACGTCGGCGCGGAACTTGCCGTGCACGGTGTCGTACTCGGTCAGGTGGGCGTTCACCTCGATCTCGCCGAGGTTGTTGATGGCGACGATCTCGAACTCGTCGCGCCGGTTGTTCTCGTAGAGGCCGCGCAACACGTTGCGGCCGATGCGGCCGTAGCCGTTGATGGCGATGCGGATGGTCATGGCTTGCTCCTAATGGTGCCTGGATTGAGTTGCGGCGCCGTATGGGCGCTCTGCTTGTATTCGTCTTGGCCTCTGCGGGCCGCTTCACTCCGAAATCCTGCGAACCCGGCCGGCGCCGCGGCGCCGGCCGGCTTCAGGGCATTTCCCGGCCCATGGCCGCTTCCAGCAGTTCGAACCACTGCTGCCGGTCGAGTTCGATGCGCCGGGCCTCGACCAGTTGGCGGATGCGCTCGGCCTTGCCGCTGCCGAGCACCGGGTGGATGCGCGCCGGATGGCGCAGCAGCCAGGCGATGGCCAGCTGTTCGCGCGTCGCGCCGAGCTCTTCGCCCAGCCGCGCCAGCACCCGGCCCAGCGGCGTATCGACCGGCTCGGCCGCCAGCCGGCCGCCGCCGAGCGGCGACCAGGCCTGCGGCATGGCGCGCAGACGCTGGCACTGGTCGAGCGTACCGTCGAACAGCGATGTAGTGTGCAAGAGCGAGACTTCAATCTGGTTGGCCGCCAGCGGCGACTCCAGGCGGCTCTGCAGCAGGTCGAGCTGGTGCGGCAGGAAGTTGGACACGCCGAAGGCCGCCACCTTGCCGCTGCGCTGCAGCGCACCGAACGCCTCGGCGATCTCGTCGGCGTCCATCAGCGGATCGGGCCGGTGGATCAGCAACAGGTCGAGCCGTTCGGCGCCGGTAGCGGCCAGCGAATGCTCGACCGAGGCCACGATGTGGGCGCGGCCGGTGTTGTAGTGCTTGACCCGGTGGGCCGGCCGCGCCGCCGACACCAGCGCGATGCCGCACTTGGAGATCAGCTTGAGGCGCGGCCTGAGCGCCGGCCGGGCCGCCAGCGCGGCGCCGAACATCGCCTCGCACTGGTAGCCGGTGTAGATGTCGGCCAGGTCGAAGGTGTCGATGCCGAGCTCGAGGCAGGCCTCGATCAGGTCGGCCACGCCGGCCGGGCTCAGGCCCCAGTCGCCGATGCGCCACATGCCCATGATCAGGCGCGAGAAATTCAGGTCCATGTTCCGTTTTCCATCGTGATTCGAATCGGTGCGCGCCGCGGCTGTGGGTTACGTCACCGTAGGAGCGGCTTCAGCCGCGAATGGCGATCCGTGATGCGCCGGCCATTCGCGGCTGAAGCCGCTCCTACAGGCGCATCCGTTTCGGCCGGCCGCGCTTCCCGGCTAGGGCTGGGCGGATTCGAGCAGCACCGTGCCGGCCGCCTCCAGCTCGACCACGCCGCCGGCCACCTTGGCGGTCACGCCGCTGTAAGCGTCGCGCACCGTCTCGCCGTCGCGGAACGCGCCGCCGACCGGCAGGCTGACCGCGCCGCGGGCGAACGGCGCCGCCACCACGCGGTCGGCGCCGGCCACGCGCGAGAACACGTAGGGCGCGTCGCCGAGCTTCTGGTGCTTGCCGCGCGCCAGCGCGACGTGGCGGGCACGGAACTGGCCGAGCTTCTGCCAGTGCGCCAGCACGCGCGCGTCGAGGCTGGCCCAGTTCATGTCCGAGCGGGTCGACTGCTGCGGATCGCCGGCGCTGGCCGGGCCGTCGGGCCGCGCGCTCTCGTCGCCGTAGTAGATCTGCACCCCGCCCGGCGCCAGCAGCAGCGCGCTGCCGGCCTCGATCAGGCGGTCGCGCCGGTACAGCCGGGTATCGTGCGAGGAGATGTAGGACAGCACGTCGAACGAGGCGCCGCCGCTGCGGCCGGCGGCCAGGTTGCGGGCGTAGCCGGCGTACATGTCGTCGAGCGCGGCCGCGTCGTCGAGCTTGCGGTCCTGCAGGTCGAAGTTGAGCAGGCTGTCGAAGCCGTTGTCGAAATAGGCATCGCGCTCGACCCCGTGCGGGAACACCTCGCCGACCATCCAGAACGGCGCGTCGTCGATCTTCTTGGCCGGGTTGGCCGCCTTCCAGTCGGCCAGCGCGGCGTTGCCGCCGGCCTTGAGCGCGGCCCAGGAGGCCAGTTCGACGTGCTTGGCGGTATCGCAGCGGAAGCCGTCGATACCGTAGTCGCGCACCCAGTCGGTCAGCCACTTGACCAGGTAGTCGCGCACCGTGGCGTTGGGCAGCTCGGTCGCGCGGGTATCCGTCTTCTTCTTGAGGAAGGCCGGCAGGCCGACCGCCTTGGTCGAACTGGTCTTGAAATCGGGCAGGAAGGCCAGCTGCATGGTCAGGTCGTCGCTGCCGCCGGCGGTGTAGCCGTTGAGGCCGGCGCGCACCCAGTCGCCGCCCCACCACTCGGCCCACTTGTCGCGCTCGGCGTTGTAGTCGATCCAGCCGTGGTAGTCCTTCAGCGTGTACTGCTCGTGCGCACCTTTCCACAGCACCGGGATGTTCAGCTGGTGGGCGGTCTCGACGTCGAGGTAGCCCGGGTGGTTCATCACGATGTCGAACAGCACGCGCACGCCCTGGGCGTGGGCGGTGTCGACGAATTCACGCAGCTCGTCCGGCGTGCCCATATTGCGGTCGAGCACGGTGTAGTCGAGCGCGAAATAGCCGTGGTAGGCGTAGTGCTTGAACTCGGCCTTGCCGCCCTGCACCCAGCCGTGGATCTGCTCGTAGGGCGCGGTGATCCAGATCGCGTTGACGCCGAGCTGCTTGAAGTAGCCTTCCTTGAGCTTGGCGGTCAGGCCGGCCAGGTCGCCGCCGTGGAAGGTGCCGATCTCCTGCGCGCCGTCCTTCTGCCGGCCGTAGCTGCCGTCGTTGGCCGGATTGCCGTTGAGGAAGCGGTCGGTGATCGCGAAGTAGACGATCGGATTGGCGGCGAAGTCGTTCCTGGGCGCGGCGGTCGCGACCTGGGCAGCGGCCGCCGGTGCGTCGGGTGAGGCCGATTGCGGCGTGCCGGCGCAGGCGGCCAGCAGCAGGACGGACAGGCAGGAAGCAGCGAGCAGGGTCGGTTTCATGGGCATCTCGAGGCGATAAAAAGGGTGGGCCGAGCCCACCCCGGAGCGGCGGCCGGACTACTTCGCGGCAGCCAGCGCTTCTTCCTTGCTCTTGTAGATGTTGGCGTCGCCCGACACCACCCAGGCTTCCTTGATCTCCTTGGTGTCGAAGGCCTGGTCCTTGCCCTTCTGATCCTTGGTATCGCCCTTGTGGATGATGTAGTTCACCGTCGCCGTACTACCGAAATCCTTGATCGCCAGCCGCCAGTAGACGCCGAAGTCGTCCTGGCCGTCGGGCTTGAGCGGCGAGAACCAACTCACGCCGTCGAGCGGCTGGTCGCTGGCGCCCGGCGCGCGCTTCCAGGCGTGCAGGCCCCACTTGTCGTACTTGCCGTCGGGGCGGTGGTAATGCAGGTCGACGAAGCCCTCGGGCGGCGCGGCGAAGGCCGGCACGGCGGCCAGCAGCACGGCGGCCAGCAGGGTCTTGAGGAAGGAACGCTTGCTCGTCATGGTCATCACTCCGTTGTTGGTTTAAGCATCCGTTTTCGAACTTCGGCCGGATGGCGCCGTGACCCGCCCCGTAGGAGCGGCTTCAGCCGCGAATGGCCAGGGTGGATCGGAAGCATTCGCGGCTGAAGCCGCTCCTACGGTGCTTCCGGCCAGCCGCGCCGGGTCAGCCTTTCACGCCGCCGGCGGTCAGGCCCGAGATCATCCATTTCTGCGCCAGGAGGAACACCACGGTGATCGGCAGGCCCGACAGGATGGCCGCCGCGGCGAAGTCGCCCCACAGGTATTTCTGCTCGTAGAGGAACATCTTGGAGCCGACCGCCAGCGTCAGCTGGTTCTGCTCCTTGAGCAGCACCGAGGCGATCGGGTACTCGATGATTCCCTGGATGAAGGCCAGCAGGAACACCACCATCAGGATCGGCACCGCCATCGGCAGCAGCACGTGGCGGAAGGCCTGGAACGGCGTCGCGCCGTCGACCTTGGCGGCCTCCTCGATCTCGACCGGGATCGTGTCGAAGTAGCCCTTGATGGTCCAGATATGCAGCGCGATGCCGCCGGTGTAGGCCAGGATCAGGCCGCCGTGGGTGTCGATGCCGAGCCAGGGCACGTAGTTGCCGATCTGGTCGAAGATCGCGTAGATCGCCACCAGCGCCAGCACGGTCGGGAACATCTGCATCAGCAGCAGGCTGTTGATCAGCTGCGCCTTGAACACGAAGCGCATGCGGGCGAAGGCGTAGGCGCAGGTGGTCGACAGCACCAGGCCGATGAAGCCCGAGATGGCGGCGATCTTGATCGAGTTCCACAGCCACAGGAGCACCGGGAATTCCGGCGTGACCAGCTGGCCGTCTGGCCCCTGGTAGGACATGCCGAGTGCCAGCTTCCAGTGCTCCAGGCTGATCTGCGACGGGATCAGGTCGCCGGTGGCGAAGTTGCCGGGCCGAAGGCTGATCAGCAGGATCATCAGAAAGGGGAACATGATCAGCGAGATGAAGCTGATCAGTCCGAGATGGGCGGCGATCACGCGCCAGCGGTGCGATTTGTCGAGGACGACGGCCATGGCGATTTCCTTATGCGACGGTCGAGGCAGCCACGCTCGAGCGCAGCGAGGCTCCCTCTTGCCCACCCCGCAAAGTCTGTGACTTTGCAGGGACCCCAGGGCGGCGAGGGCGGGGGGAGTCGGATTGGATGAGCAAGCCAGCGGTAGAGCTGACTCTTCCTTCGAGCGCCCGGCTTTGCCGGGTGCCTGCCCTGCAGATTGATATCCGATGCATGGCTCAGCGGCTTTCCGCGTTCACTTTGGTGAGCCGCAGATTGACGAGCGAGAGGATGGCGACCATCACGAAGATCACCGTCGAGATGGCGGCCGCGAGGCCGAAGTTCTGGCCCGAATCCTGGAAGGCGATGCGGTAGGTGTAGGACACCAGGAGGTCGGTGGTCCCCGCCGGCACCGTGGTGTCGAGGAAGTCGGGCCGGCCGTTGGTCAGCAGCGCGATCAGCACGAAGTTGTTGAAATTGAAGGCGAACGCGGAAATCAGCAGCGGCGTGATCGGCCGCGCGATCAAGGGCAGCGTGATCTTGAAGAAGTTGGTCAGCGGCCCCGCGCCGGCGATCGCCGAGGCCTCGTACAGGTCGGCCGGGATCGCTTTGATCAGGCCCATGCACAGCACCATCATGTACGGGTAGCCGAGCCAGGTATTGACGATCAGGATCATCACCTTGGCCAGGAACGGATCGGTGAACCAGTTCGGCTTGATGCCCAGCAACTGGCTCAGGATCAGGTTGATCTCGCCCGAGTTCTCGCTGAACAGGCCCTTGAACACCAGGATCGAGATGAAGCCCGGCACCGCGTAGGGCAGGAACAGGAACACGCGGTAGACGGCGCGGAAGCGCAGCGCTTCCCAGTTCAGCACCACCGCCAGCACCACGCCGACGGCGAAGGTGAACACCACGGTCAGGCCGGCGAACACCACGGTCCAGCCGAAGATGCGCAGGAAAGGCTCGCTGAACGAGCGCTCGCTGAAGATGCGCTTGAAGTTGTCGACGCCGACGCCGACCTTGAAGCCCGGCTGCACCGCTTCGCCGGCCGATTCGAAGAAGCCGGTGGTGAAGTTGGGCTTGAGCACCGTGCCGTCCTGCTTGTTGGTGAACGAGCCGTCGGCATTGGCGACATAGAGCTTCTGCACCGGCGCGAACTCGCGCAGGCCGGCCGCGCTGGCCTCCAGCCCGCTCGGCAGCTTCACCTTCACCAGCTTGAGCACCTTGAGGTTCTGGATCAGCGTCTTGATCTCGGCCGGCTCGCCCAAGGGCGCGTCGCTCGGCTCGACGCGCTTGGCGGTCACCGTCAGCGGCGCGGCCTGCTTGAGCGCCAGCGAAGGCGTGACGAACACGTCGCCGTTGTCGTTCTCGAGCCGGATGCGGTAAGCCTCGCCGTCGGCATGCAGCGTGAAGGCGTAGCGCTCGCCCTCGACGGTGAAGGTCTCGTCGAGGAAGTACTGGCGCGCCCGCTCGTAGCTCAGCAGGTTCTTCGAGCTGTAGTTGGTGAAGCCGATGGCGAAGGTGTAGATCAGCGGGAACAGCACGAACACGATGGCCGCCAAGAGCCCCGGGAACAGGTAGCGGTAGGCGTAGGCCCGGCCGGAGCTGTAGACGAACACGGCGAAGCCGAGGATGCCGAGGCAGATCACCGCCAGCACCGGCTGCCCGGCGGCGTACATCTTGAAGGTCAGGTAGAGCCCTGCCAGCAGGAGGATGCCCGCCAGCGCGAGCAATACCCAGTGTTCCAGCTTGCGCGTCATTGCTTTGGTCTCGGTCTCGTTGCGTTTTTATATGTGTGGCTTTTCCGAGCGGGCTGGCCTGGCGGCGGCCGGGGCCACGGGCCTACGAACCCGACTTACTGCGGCGGCATGTGCCGGGCCGGTCAACCCGCTCGGAAAAGGCCTCCCTCGCGGAAGGCCGGCCGCCCTCCCCTGCGGGACGGCGGCCTTGCTGCGACTGCTGACTGCTTACTGACCCTTGATCCGCTTGGCGGCGGCGTCGAGGCCTTCCTTCGGCGACTGGCGGCCGCCGGTGATGTTCTGCAGCGCGGCAGCCATCGACGACCAGAAGCGGCCCATTTCCGGGTTGTTCGGCATCGGCGCACCGGCCTGGGCCGAAGCCATGGTGGCCTTGATGTTGGCGTCGCCGGCCAGCTCCTTGAAGAAGGCCTTGTTGGCCGGGGTGCCCAGCGGCACGTCGGCGTTGATGGTCTTCAGGCCGTTCACGCTCAGCAGGTAGTTCTCGATGAAGTCGACCGCCACTTCCTTGTTCGCCGAGGCGCGGTTGATCATGCAGCCGAGCACGCCGACGAAGGGCGCGGCCTTCTTGCCGCCCACGCTCGGGATCGGCGCCACGCCGAAGTTGATCTTGGCGGTCTTGAGGTTGTCCCACGACCACGGGCCGTTGATCATCATCGCCACGTTGCCCTTGGCCATGCCGGCTTCCATCTCGGCGTAGCCCGAGCCCTTGGGCATCACGCCGCCGTCGATCAGCGCGCGCAGCGTCTCGACGCCCTTGAGCGCGCCGGCGTTGTTGACGCCGGTGTCGGTCGGGTCGTAGTTGCCGTCAGCCTTGAGCTTGAAGGCGTAGCCGCCGCCGGCGGCCAGCAGCGGCCAGGTGAAGTAGGTGTTGTTGTAGTCCCACAGGATGGCCTTCTTGCCCTGGGCCGACAGCTTCTTGTCCAGCGCGGCGATCTCTTCGAAGGTCTTGGGCGGGTTCGGCACCAGATCCTTGTTGTAGACCAGCGCCACGGCCTCGATCGAGATCGGGTAGCCCCAGGTCTTGCCGCCGATGGTGAAGGCCTTCCAGGCCAGCGGATCGATCTCGTCGCGCACCTTCTTGGACGGCGTCACCGGTTGCAGCAGGCCGGCACCGACCCACTCGCCGGCGCGGTCGTGCGGCCAGCACCAGATGTCCGGGCCCTTGCCGGCCGCGGCGGCCTGCTGGAACTTGTTCGGGGCGTCTTCCGGGTGTTCGACGGTCAGGCTGACGCCGGACTTCTTGGCGTACTCGTCGCCGACCTTCTGCACGCCGTTGTAGCCTTTGTCGCCGTTGATCCACAGCAGCAGCTTGCCGGCGTCGGCCGCGTGGGCCACGCCGAAGCCGGATGCCAGCGCGGCGGCAATCAGGGTTTTGCTCAGGGTCATGATCACTCCATTCGTATTGTGGTTTGGTGGTACAGCAGTCCCGGCAGGGTGCGAGGCCCGCCGGTGACTACGCTTTAACCCGCTGGAAGGCGATTCCAGCTTCGTTAAACAGATAGCAGCGGCCCGGCGGCAGGCCGATCTGCAGGGTCTCGCCCGGCTTGGCGTCGTGCTCGGCGTCGGCGCGCACCACCAGCGGCTCGGCCGCGCCGGCCACCTGCAGGTAGAAGATGGTGGCTTCGCCGAGGTGCTCGACCGCGATCACCTGGCCGCCGACCGAGCTGACGGTGCCGTCGAAGGCGACATGCTCGGGCCGGATGCCGAGCGTGACCTTGCCGCCGACCTGGCCGTCGCGCGCGTCGACCGCCACCGTCACGCTCGAGCCGTCGGCCAGTTGCACCGTGGCCTGGCCCTCGCCCGCGGCGGTCAGCTTGCCCTCGATGAAGTTCATCTTGGGCGAGCCGATGAAGCCGGCCACGAACAGGTTGCGCGGATGGTGGTAGAGCTCCAGCGGCGAGCCGACCTGCTCGACGTTGCCGGCGTTGAGCACCACGATGCGGTCGGCCAGCGTCATCGCCTCGACCTGGTCGTGGGTGACGTAGACCATGGTGGTCTTCAGCTCGCGGTGCAGCTTGGTGATCTCGATGCGCATCTGCACGCGCAGCGCGGCGTCGAGGTTGGACAGCGGCTCGTCGAACAGGAACACGTTGGGCTTGCGCACGATGGCGCGGCCGATCGCCACGCGCTGGCGCTGGCCGCCGGACAGGGCCTTGGGCTTGCGCTCGAGCAGGTGCTCGATCTGCAGGATCTTGGCGGCGCGGTCGACCGCGGTCTTCATCTCTTTCTTGTCGACGCCGGCCAGCTTC